>DAOTZZ010000310.1:0-4035 GCA_034433965.1 Anaerolineae bacterium | reverse complement strand
TGCCGCCGGTCAACCTGGAGGGCGACCCGCGCGGCGACAGCCCGCTCTACTATCTGCCGCGTGTCATCGAACGGGCCAGAGAAGCGTTTGGAGATGCCGAACCGTTGTGTTTCACGCGGCTGGGCTATCTGTCACCGGAGGGATTGCCCGCCTTGCCAGCGGAGTATGCCTGGGCGCAAAACACGTCCGCTGGCCAGCAGGCGCGCTGGCTGATGGATGCCGTCGGGCTGGGCCTGAGCACCCCGCAGATACGCCTGATGATCCTGTGGAGCCTGGACAGCAGTGCCTTCGCCGAGGGCAGCCCCGAAGCCGGTTACGCCCTCATCCGCCCGGACGAGTCTTGCCCGGCCTGCGAGGCGCTCGCCCCGTTGCTCAAAGAGGATTGAAGCATTTCGTGCCAGGGAGCCTTTAATGATCCGCTCACCCTTCGCGCCAACTCCACAGCAGCCGTAGCAGCGTCAGCCACGTCAGCCCGAAGCCAACGCCGCCCAGGGTCTGTTCGCCTCCCACATAGAGAATGGTGCTGCTGACGGCCATTGCAGCGAAGATCACCGCTCCAGCCAGGCGGCTCACCGCGCGCTCAAGGCGGGCTACGCGCCGCTCGGCGTCGGGGGCGAAGGCGGTGTGCAGGGTCAGTTCACCCCGGTCGGCGCGGCGCAACACGTCTTCGGCCAGGGCGGGCAGCTCGACGACCCGTTTCAGCAGGTCAATGCCGGTGTCGCGCAGCAGAGCGACCTGTTGTCCGCTGAGCAACGCGCGCACCGTCGCCGGGTCGAGCAGGTCGCGCAGAGTCAACTTGAGCGGCAGCGGGCCGGGGGCCAGGTCTTCGCGTTCGGCCAGCAGCTCGCGGGCAAAGGGGGCGATCTCCCGCCAGGGATCGAACGACGGGTCCAGCCCCGTTGCCAGCCCGCTGAGGATGCCCACGCAGCGCGTCAGGTAGAGGAAGTCCTGGGGCACCTGGAAGGGCAGCGTGAAAAGGAGATCGCGGAATTCGCGGGCCAGCGCCGCCATCTCCTGGAACTGCATGGCGCTGATCTCGGCCATGCTCATGCCCCACACGCGGTCGAACACCTGCCGCGACGCTTCTTCGATGCGCTCCAGGTCTGCGCCAGGCAACAAGATGCCCAACCGCTGATAGGACTGCACCAGACGGTGCGCGTCGCGGGCGGTGAGCGCATAGAGCGTCTCGCGCAGCCCCGCCTCGATCTCCGGCGTCAGTCGCCCGGCCATGCCGAAATCCACGAAGATCAGGTAGAAAGGCCGCCCGCGCAGCGGTGTGCCGTCGGCGTGTGTCCCGCTACCAGAGGGCGAGTCGGGATCGAGCGGGTAGACGAACAGGTTGCCGGGGTGCGGGTCGGCGTGATAGAAGCGCTGAATGAAGACCATCCACAGGTAGGTGTTGATCAGGCGACGCGCCACATCGCGCCGGTCTATGCCTGCTGTCTCGATGCGTTCGAAGTCCGTGATCTTGATCGCGGTCACGTCTTCCAGCGTGAGCACGCGGCGCGTCGAATGTTCGCGGTAGACACGAGGGATGTAGATGCCCTTGTTGCTGGCGAACATCCGCGCAAAGGTTTCAGCGTTGTCTGCCTCGTGTGTATAGTCCAGTTCTTCCAGCAACACGGCGCTGAATTCGTCCAGCAGGGCGGGGACGTTGGCGCGGCGGGCGACGAAGGGGATGCGCATGGCCCAGCGCGCCACCACTTGCAGCGCCTTGAGGTCGGTCACCACCAGGCGCTGGATGCCAGGTCGCTGCACTTTGACTACCACGCGGTCACCGTCGGGCAGGCGGGCGCGGTGCGCCTGCCCCAGCGACGCGGCGGCGATGGGCGTCGTGTCGAACGAAGCAAAGCGCTCTTCGGGCGGCCCCAGTTCCTCCACCAGGACTCGCCGAATCTGCGGAAAGGGCACGCTGGGCACTTCATCTTGCAAGGTGGCCAGTTCGGCGATCACCTCTGGCGGCAACACGTCTACGCGGCTGGAGATAAACTGCCCCAGCTTGATCATCACGCCGCCCATGTCCGCTGCCAGCAGGCGGAACTCGCGCGCCCAGCGCACCAGCCGAACCGGACGCCCCCGTGCCACGCGCGCTCGCCCGGCCAGACGACGCAGCAGCAGTTCCCAGAATATCACGCGGGCGAACAGCCAGGCGGCAAAGCGCAGCGTGCGCCGATAGCGCCGCCAGTCTATGGGCTGCGCACTGAGCAGGGCCATGCGCTCGCCCGCGGTGAGAGGTATGGCGTGCGCACGGCCATCGGGCGAAGCAGCGATCGTGGTTTCGCGGAAACGGTCGGCTTCGCTGGAGGGGGCCGTCGCCAACGTATCGGGTGCGGGGTTGGTCACCGCTGATCTCCTGGTGGGGTAGCGATGGGCATGAGGGTCGCGGTGGAGGACGACTACCCCTCTGGTTTGACGAAATGAATGCGCAGCCGCGCCTGTTCGAAGCGGGCGCTCTCCGTCTTCAGATTCCACAGCGCATAGGGCAACACGATATTGCGCCGGTAGGGGCCAACGCGCAAGGTCAGTTCGTCCGCCGCGCGATACAGGTCGAGGTCGCGTTTGTCGGCAAAGGGCAGCGGCACAATCAGGTAATAGCCACCGTTGCCGTCCGGCTCGATGCGGTGCGTCTGCTCGCGGGCCATCACCTGGGCCGGATTCTGGTCGCCATAGAGCGCGTCGGCCAGGCGACGCAGGGCGGACATACCCCCTACTTCGTCGTCGAACATGGGTGCTTGCAGCAAAGGCAGTTCGCCGAATGCCTCGCGGATATAGGCGATGTTCTCCGCCTGATGCGCCTTCCAGGTGTCGAAATAGGGATCGGTCACCGTGTCGGGGATCACGCGGTTGCACAGTACCGCGTCTACCGCGTAGCCGTACAGGTTCAGGTAGGTGTAGGTGCGCTGCGTCTCGCGGATGACCATGCGCTCCGGATTGACGACCAGGCGCAGGCTGCTGCGGTCAGGATCGGTGAGAATCTGGCGCACGGCGTCGAGCGTGTCGAACAGGCCGTTGATGCTGTCGAGTGTGTCGTCGTCGGGCAGCTCGGCCCCGATCAGCGGTTTGGCGACGGGGCGCAGCAGCCGCCCGCTGGTGCCGCGCAGCAGAGAGGTGATGCGCTGAAACCACCAGCGCGTGGTATCGGGCAGGCTGAGCAGGCGCAGCGTTTCGGCAGTGGGCGCGGCGTCCACAATCAGCACGTCGAATTCGCCGTCTTCAAGATACTTGTTGATCCACAGCAGGTGCGCGCCCTCTTCCAGGCCGGGCAAGATGGTCACTTCTTCGGCGACGATCTCGTTGACCTGCCGTTCGCTGAGCACGCTGAGCATCCAGCGCTGAATGCGTCCCCAATACTTGTCCATGGAGTAGCGCGCGTCTACTTCCTGCGCCCACAGATTATCGAGGATGCGCACCGGTTCCGGCCCGATGGTCATCTCCAGCGAATCTGCCAGCGAATGGGCGGTGTCCGTCGAGATGACGATGGTGCGCAGTCCCAGATCGGCGCAGCGCAGCGCTGTCGCGGCGGAAATGCTGGTCTTGCCGACGCCGCCTTTGCCAGTATGGACGATGATACGCATGAAGCAATACCTTCCTGGTGGTATGGGATGTGCACAAGCACACGCGCTCTACCATACCATACGCCATTTGCGCACCAAACGATGCGCTTCTATTGAGATTCTAGCGGATCAGGAGCGGACTTCCGAGGTCTGCTTGACGGGGTGTCTGTCACAAAGGCAAGGGCACACCGCCAAGACGCAGAGAACGCGGAGGGGAAGACGACGGCGAGGCTCTGAGTTCTCCTCTGCGTCCTCTGCGGTTCAGCCTTCACTCTGGACTTCACAGCAGAAATACTACGCGCCGGCGGTATTCGGGCCGCCCAGCGCCGCCGGATACGACCCCAGCATTTTGACCATCGAAGCCTGGCGCAGCAGGTCCACCAGGGCAGCTTCGGCGGCGGGGTCTTTCCAGTGCCCCTCGAAGTCCAGGTAGAACCAGTATTGCCAGGGCCGCCCGCGCATGGGCCGCGACTCGATCTTG
>DAOTZZ010000309.1:0-4654 GCA_034433965.1 Anaerolineae bacterium | reverse complement strand
CGCCGCCGGTGGGGGTGAGTATCTCATCGGCTACCTTGCCGATGAGCATGGGGTTCTGCGAAAACGAGAAGTAGTCCACCAGGCTGCACAGCAGCGCGCCGAAGAACAGCCACTTGTAACGCCAGATGTGAGAGATGATCCAGCGCATCGCGCTGCTCTCGTTGTAGCGGTAAGCCCCCTGAACGGTGAACTCGCTCTTGCCGTTTGTGGCCATGCCCAGCACTCCAGCGTAGCCAAGACGCGGATAGCGAACAAACGTTCTAAGACTATATCATATCCTGCGGATTCTTACAACTCGCGGAAACGGCGATCTCCCGGCCAGTAGTTATACGCAGGATACTCCCGAATTGTTGCAGGCGGGGCAGAATATACACCTGCAAAGGGGGTGGTGGCGAACCACGATGATCGCGAGGGGCATGCGACAGCATCCGGCAGGGTTCATACTCGCCCCTGTCCTTGAGTACCGCGGCTGCATCGCGGAGCAAGAGGGCGGTCGGGAGGATTCGGGCGCGGATACGGGGGGATGGGCTTCGAAACCCGTCCCTACCAGGGGCAGGCGCAGGTGCGTATTGTCAGCGCGGATATTCAGGGACCCCGTAGGGGCGCAGTGCACTACGCCCCTACGGACAAGATGCCCCGTGTGATTCTTCAGAGCGCATCAAACCCGCTCACACCTGCCGCGCAGGAAGACCGGAGGCTGAAAACCCTCTCAGTCACCCAACGGCTGCGCGATGACCTCTGGCGCGATGGGAATGGCCTGGGCGCGCACCCCTGTCGCCTGGAAGACCGCGTTGGCGATGGCGGGCGCGACCGGCACCAGCCCCATCTCGCCGACGCCTTTCACGCCGTACGGCCCGCTGGCCTCCGGAATCTCCAGGATGATGCTCTCAATGCGCGGCGGGACATCCTCGGCGGTGGGCAACAGATACTCGGTGAAGCTATCCACCCACTGCCCGTTGGCCTTCAGCCGCATACTCTCGTAGAGCGCATAGCCGATGCCCATGGCCACTGCCCCTTCGATCTGCCCTTCGACGCCGGCGCGGTTGACCACCTGGCCCACGTCGTGCACGGCGACCACGTCGGTGACCGTCACCGTGCCCAGTTCCGGGTCTACTTCCACGCGCACGACCTGCCCGCCGAAGACCAGCATGACGTGCGGCATCCCCACCGGCAGATGCTTAGGCGTGCTCTCTTCCGGATAGGGGAAGGAGAACGTCGCTTCAGCGACCAGCGGCACATCTTCGTCGGCGGCGCGGCTGGCGAACTCGGCCAGCGGCACCCGTTGCCCCGTAGGGGTGACCACCAGGCCGTCCTCATAGCGCAGCGCTTCGCGCGGGACGTTGAGCGAACGGGCCGCATAGTCGAGCAGGGTGGCGATCAACTGTTGCGCGGCCAGCACCACCGAGTTGCCGATCAGGTAGGTCATGCGCGAGGCGCAGGTCACGCCGCCGTTGGGCGAGACGCTCGTGTCCACGTCCACGGTGCGCACGGCCTGATAGGGCACCCCCAGCGCCTCCGCCGCGATCTGCTCGGCGACGGTCGCCAGGCCCTGCCCCAGGTCGGGCGAGCCGATATAGAGCAGCACCGTGCCGTCGGGAGCGAGCGCCAGCCGGTTGGTCGAATCGTCGGGCACGCGATACCCCAGGCCCATGCTCTGCATCCCCAGGGCGATCCCCACTCCGGCGACCTTCCCCGGCGCGGGCGGTTTTTGTGCCAGCCGCTCGCGCGCCGCCGCCAGATGATCCAGGATGAGCGGCAGGCTGTCGGCAGTGCGGTCGAGCGTCACCCGCGTGAAGAGCCGGTCGCCGGGGCGCAGGGCGTTCTTGCGCCGTAGTTCGAGCGGGTCGAGGCTCAGTTCGTGCGCCAGCATGTCCATCATACTTTCGATGGCAAAGTGCGCTTGCGGGCTGCCGAAGCCGCGCATTGCGCCAGAAAAGGGGCTGTGCGTGTAGACGACGTTCGTCTCCACGTGCACATGCGGGATACGATAGGCTCCGGCCAGCATCTCGGTCAGCAAACCGCCGACCGCCGGCCCATAGGAGGCATACGCCCCCGTGTCCATGTGCACCACCGCCTTGAGCGCGATCAGTTCGCCCTCGCGCGTCGCCCCCAGCGTGTAATGCAGCCGCGCCGGATGGCGTTTGGGATGGGCCAGGAACGATTCATGCCGCTTGTTGACCAGGCGTACTGTGCCGCGCGTCGCCCAGGCCGCCAGCGCGGCCAGCACAGGCAGCCCGGAATCTTCCTTGCCGCCGAACGCCCCGCCGATCACCGCGCTGCACACCTGCACCGCCTCTTCTGGCATCCCCAGCACGCTGGCGATGGCGTGACGATCCTCGAAAGGTTTTTGCGAGCTAACCCAGACCGTCAGCGTGCCGTCGTCGTTCCAGCGGGCCATGCTGCTTTCCGGTTCCATATAGGCGGGCGAGATGCGCGGCACCTGGAAGGTCGCCTCGATCACCACATCCGCTGCCGCCAGTCCCGCCGCTACATCGCCTTCGCTGATCTCGTAGCGGGTGAGCAGGTTGCCGCCGGAGTGCACGCGCGGCGCGTCCGGCTCCAGCGCAGCAACCGGATCGTGCACGGCGGGCAGCGGTTCGTAGGTCACCTGTACGGCGGCGACACCGCGCCGGGCTGCTTCCTTGCTCTGCGCGATCACCAGCGCCACCGGCTCGCCCATATGTCGCACCACGTCGAAGGCCAGCGCGGGCTGATCCTGCACCAGCGGCCCGAAGGTCTTGCTGCCGGGTACGTCGTCCGCGGTGAGCACGGCCATCACGCCGGGCACGTCGCGCGCCGCTGCCGTCTCGATGGCGACGATACGGGCGTGATGATGCGGCGAGCGTACCACTGCACCGATCAACACCCCTTCGCGCGGCAGATCGTCCACGTAGGCGGCCCGACCGGTGACCTTGTCCCAGGCATCTTTGCGCAGTTCGGCCTTGCCGACGGTCTTTAGTTCAGCGGACATGGCTCATCTCCTCCGCCGCGCGGCGCACCGCCGCGATCATCTTGCTATAGCCGGTACAGCGGCACAGGTTGCCGGAGAACGCCTCGCGGATGGCCTCGTCGCTGGGCTGCGGGTCGCGGTCGAGCAGCGCTTTGGCGGCCAGGATCGCGCCGGGCGTGCAGAAACCGCATTGCACCGCCCCCGTCTCCACGAAGGCGCGTTGCAACGGGTGCAATTGCCCGTCCTGTGCCAGCCCTTCGATGGTCACCACGCTACACCCGTCCGCCTGACCGACCAGCACCAGGCAGGCATTGACTGCCTCCCCGTCCAGCAGCACCGTGCACGCGCCGCACTCGCCTTCGCCGCCGCAGGCGTCTTTGACGCCGGTCAGCCCCAGGTCTTCGCGCAAGGCATAGAGCAGCGTCTTGTTGGGCAGTGTAGTGATGGTGCGCGTCTCGCCGTTGACAGTGAGCGTCACAGTGATCGGTTTCATGCCCTCACCTCCTCCGCGATCTGCGCCGCGGCCAATCGCAACGCTCGCGCTGTCAGGCGGGCCGCCGCCTTGCGCCGGTAATCCGCGCTGCCGCGCACGTCGCTGATCGGCGCGATGTCGTAGAGCACCGCGCGCGCTGCCGCCTGGAAGACCTCCTCGGCCAGCAGTTGCCCGCGCAAGACCGCCTCGGCGTGCGGACTGCGCACCGGCGTCGGGGCGACCGCACCCAGCGCCACCCGCGCCGTCCCGATGCGCCCATCGTCGCCCAGCGTCAGCGCCGCCGCCACATTCACCACGGCGATGGCCATGCCCTGGCGGTTGCCCAGCTTGAGGAACGCCGTACCTGTTGGCTGCGGGGGCCGCCGGAAGGCTACCGAATAGATGATCTCGCCCGGCTCCAGGCAGGTCTGCCGGGGGCCGCGCAACACCTCCGCCAGCGGCAAGACACGCTCGCCGCCCAGCTTCACCAGGCGCACCGTCGCGTCGAGCGTCAGCAGGGGCGGCAGGGTGTCGCCCGCCGGAGAAGCGTTGGCGATGTTGCCGCCCAGCGTGCCCCGCGCCCGTGTCTGCGGCGCGCCGACCGTCGCCGCGGCAGCGACCAGCGCGGGCGCAGCGTCACGCAGCAGGGGCGACGCCAGCATGTCGGCGTAGGTCGTCAGTGCGCCGATGTGCACCGTCTCGCCGTCCTGGCGGATGAAGCGCAATTCGCGCACGCGGCTTGCGTCCACCAGGACGGACGCGGGAAACACGCCGCGTTGCGCCTGCACGAGCACGTCCGTGCCGCCCGCGATCACGCGCCCGCCGGTCTGTGCCAGCAGCCGCAGTAACTCGTCGAGCGTGTTTGCTGCATAAAAGTCAAATTCTTGCATAGGTACTTACTCCGGGTCAGTTTTGAGTTTTCAGTGAACAGTGATCATCGTCAGGACGTGTTCAGGAATCTCTACTCCCAAATCCCGCTCCCTGCAAACGGGCGGAGGCCATTGTTTCCCCTCACCCTCTGCCCCCTCGCCCCGCGACGTAGTCGCGTGGAGTGGGGACTTGCTGACTCCTGCTCAGGCACTCCCCTTTGCCCGCACTGCAGGGGGCGAGGGCCATAGAAATCGCGCCAGGGGACACCCCATAGTCAGATTGCGGATTGCGGAAGGCGAATTGCGAATTTAATGTTTCGCAATCCGCAATTCGCCATTCGCAATGGTTAGCTTAGCGGGGTG
>DAOTZZ010000308.1:0-10687 GCA_034433965.1 Anaerolineae bacterium | reverse complement strand
GCGCAGGGCGGTCACGCCGCCGCTACGCTGGCCGCGGGTTGTGCGGCGCGCGGCTGGACGGTGATCAGCGGGCTGGCGAGTGGCATTGACACGGAGGCCCATCGGGCAGTGCTGCGGGCTGGAGGGCGCACCCTGGCCGTGCTCGGTTCGGGGGTGTGTGCCGTGTATCCGCCCGGCAACCGCGCGCTGGCCGAGCGGCTGACCGAACACGGAGCGCTGCTCTCCGAGACACATCCCCAGGCTGCTCCCTCAGCGCCGACGCTGGTGGCACGCAACCGGCTCATCAGCGGGCTGAGCCGCGCGGTGATTGTAGTTGAGGCGGGTGCCGACAGCGGTTGCCTGCATGCAGTGCGCTTCGCCCGTGCGCAGGGTCGCCCGGTCTTCTCCGTGATCGGTGCGGCGCGGGGCAATGCGCGTGCGCTGGCCGAGGGCGCTCATCCGCTGCCAGCCGACAGCACGGCATTCGAACGCCTGGAACGGATTCTGGGCGGAGAAGAGTGAAGATTGCCTTAAGGTTTGAAATAGGTTTGATTAAGGTTTGTGAATAATTTCCAAATTCACGGGAAAACGGGGCCGAACCAGTTTGCGCCCAATAGCTTGCCATGCTAAGAAGTGCTATACTGGGTACCAAAGTACCAACAATGAACAGGCTTACGCCAGAAATAGCTTGTTTTACCAACATCTGGCCCGCTGCGCGCCATCAAGGCCGGGCCAACCCCAGCCGGAGGGACCTGCTCGTGGAACAGGGTACTGGGGGACAAACTGACCACTGAGCATCCAGCGGGGGCCACTGAGAGGGGAGGGACTGGATGACTCGCGACGATCATCGTTCACCGGGGCGACTGGCGCCACCGCGTCCTGATCATCGCTGGGGACCGGGGGCTTCAGCCGCGCCGCCGCGCCGCCGTCTGGCGGATGTCCGGGGAGAGCCGCGCCCTGACCGTTGGGAGTCTGTGCCCGACGAGGAAGTGTACCGCTCTTCCGAACCCCGCGATGCTCAAGATTTCTATCAGCAGGATGATGCTTACACGTTCGACCGGGGGCCGGTGCCAACTCCTCGTGCGCGACCACGCCCGTATTCTGCTCAGGAAGGATCGTACAGCGAGGCGCGGGCGCAGGACTATGTCGCCGAAACCCCACCGCCGAGCGCGGCCTACTACGAGCCTCCTCCTCGCGCGCGTCCTCCGGCCTATGAACTGGAGCCTGAGCCGGAAAAACTGAGCATGCAGGAACGCTACATTCTGCTGATGCGCGCCATCGAGTTACATGACGACGTGTGGCGGCTGGCCAGCATCCGCGCCAACGAGGAAAAGGATCGGCTGGAAGCCTATCTGATCCCGCGCAACAAGCGCATGGAACTCAAACAGGCCATTCATCGCAATCAGTTCATGGTGATCACCATTGATCGCCTGGGCAACACCACCATCAAGCAGCCCAAACGCGAAGGTATACTGCGGCGCGTGTGGCACTGGTTGTTCGGCGGAGACTGACGCTCCGGCAGCGGGCGTTTCATTCGCAGAAAATCAAGAATCCCGGCCAGACCGGGATTCTCTGTATTCGGTTGGGGTGTGAAGGCAAGGAAACGCTGCCCGCTCACAGACCGTAGATGTCGGTGTACTTCTCCTTGAGATAGCGCAGGAACGAGCGCACCTGGATCGGTTCGCCAGTCACGCGCTG
Organism: Anaerolineae bacterium; assembly: GCA_034433965.1. Classification (GTDB taxonomy): domain Bacteria; phylum Chloroflexota; class Anaerolineae; order Aggregatilineales; family Aggregatilineaceae; genus UBA2029. The sequence continues at coordinate 9,010 of DAOTZZ010000308.1, read as the reverse complement.
CGTCAATTCGGCGGGCCAGTACTTGCGCCCGTGCTGATGAATGTTCTCGCGCAGCCAGTTCAGCAGCGAGCCAAACTCGCCACGGGCGATGTCGGCGGGGATGGAGGGTACGTCCTGTACGGCTTTCTCCCAGTATTGCACGGACAGGAAATTGCCCAGCGAATAGGTGGGGAAGTAGCCGATCAAGCCGGACGACCAGTGTACATCCTGCAGGACGCCGTGCTTGCCGTCATCGGGTGGGGTGATGCCCAGATAGGCTTCCATCTTGGCGTTCCAGGCGTCGCGCAGGTCGCGCACAGCCAGTTTGCCTTCCAGCAGGTCGTTCTCCAGCTCGAAGCGCAGCATGATGTGCAGATTGTAGGTGACTTCGTCCGCCTCAACGCGGATCAGCGAGCGGGAGACGGCGTTGATCGCCCGGTAGAAGGCTTCCAGGTCTACCTGGCCCAGTTGTTCGGGGAACAGGCGCTGCAGGTCACCGTAGAAGTAGCTCCAGAAGGCCTGGCTGCGGCCAACGACATTCTCCCACAGCCGCGACTGACTTTCGTGTACGCCCAGGGACGTGCCGCCCGCCAGGAAGGTGCCTTCGTAGCCCTGGTAGCAGCCCTGTTCATACATGGCGTGCCCGGCTTCGTGAATCGAGCCGAAGAGCGCCGAAGGCATCCAGTCTTCCTGATAGCGGGTGGTGATGCGCACGTCGTTGATGGAGAACTCGGTGGTGAAGGGGTGTACCGATTTGTCCTGGCGACCGCGCGTCAGGTCGTAGCCCAGCCTCTTGATCACCTGCAGGCCGAACTCCGCCTGACGTTCCACGTCGTAGCGCTTGCGGACAGGGGTATCGTCTACAGCGTCCAGCCGCTCGAAAATCTGCGCCACGAAGGGCACCAGTTCGGTCCGTAGTTCTCCGAAGAGCCGCTCGACATCGGCGGTCTTCATGTGCGGTTCGTACTGATCGAGCAGGGCGTCGTAGATGCGATCCTGATAGCCAAGCGCTTCGGCTTCCTGCCGCTTCAGGTCGAGAATACGTTCCAGGGTGGGGACAAAGGCGGGGAAGTCGGCCTGTTCGCGCGCCCTGGCCCAGATTTCGTGCGCCTGCGAAGTGACTCGCGCCAGTTCTTCCACCAGGGCGGTAGGCACGCGAGTGGCCAGATCGTAATCGTGCCTGACCACGCGCACCAGGGCCGCGTCGTCGTGATCGGCGCCCAGGCCGGCGACCTCGGCTTCTGCCGCTTCGATCAGCCGACCGGTCTCCTCCGCAACAAACTTCTCGTGCGCCAGGCGGCTGAGGGTAGCCAGTTGTTCGGCGCGGGCGGGCGCGCCTCCCGGCGGCATGTTCACCTGCTGATCCCAGCCCAGCACCGCCGCCGCATGCCGCAAATGCACCACTTCGGCCAGGTGGTTCTTGAGTTGCTCGACTTTTTCCATGAGGCATGTTCCTCTTTCAAAGGCTTCTGTCCGGTACCTTGCCCGCGACGTTCGACGCCAGCCTGCGTCGAACGCGCCTGCCAGTGATACGCGCTCAGGCCGGGCAATTGCCATAAGAGTATCTCTCTCCATCGGGCCGGGCAACCTTACCCGCGCCCCGCGCTGCGGGTGCATTCGCTTTTTTGGGCAGGCTTCGGAGATCGTTTGAAAACCTCACCCCCCGGCCCCCTCTCCATACACGGAGAGGGGGAGTAAGTATCTTGCTAAGTCCCCTCTCCGCGTGTGGAGAGGGAATTTAGGGGTGAGGTAAACTGGCGGAATTCGCAAAGTCTTCCTGAGATCACTTCTGTGCTGAGTTCTTGCCCCCAAATCCGAATGCACCCCCGCGCTGCAAGCGCTTTGACAGGGTTGGCCGATATGCTAAACTTGCGGCGACGCCGCTATCGCTCTCCATGTCTGCCGCCGCAGCGCCTGAACTCATGTGATCTTCGGGATGTTCTGATGAGAGCACTCTTGTGCTGGGGTCTGACACTCCTGCTCATCGCCTGGCTGGTTCCGCTAGCCGGGGCTCAGACGCCTGTCCCTAATCTGCTGATCAACGGTGACCTGGAGACTCCTTACTACGCCCAGGGCGCGCCGACCCGCACCGTCCCCCAGGGGTGGGGGCTATGGGTGGGCGCGGGGCTGCCTGACGCGCTACCTCATAAGGACAGCCCGCAGGTGTACAGTGGCACGGTTTCGTGGCATTTGCGCCAGAACGGCAGCGCTTTCACGGCGGCGGGGTATCAGCAGGTAAGCGGAATCGCGCCCGGCACAGCGCTTGAATTGGGCGCCTACGCCTGGGCGTTCGCCTGCCACGACCTTGTGACGCGCTGTGCTATTGCTACGTTCCCCTATGCGCAATCCGATACCTCGGCAGGGATGACCGTGCGGGTGGGTATTGATCCCACGGGCGGCCTCGACCCGCTGGCGGAAGCCGTGCAGTGGTCGGAGGACGAAGCGCCCTACGATCGCTGGCAGGCCCTGCGGGTGACGGCCACTGCGCAGTCCGACACGGTGACGGTGTATCTGTTCATGACGCAGGAAACTGGCCTGGCGCTCAATGGGGTCTATTGGGATGCGGTCACACTGACCGAAATAGCAGGAACAGGGCCAGCCGATACCCCTGTACCGACAGTCAGCCCGACCGTGACTGCTGCGCCGTCTCCGACACTGACCCCCACACCGCTTGCGCCCGTCCCGGAGTTGCTGAGCGCGAGCACCGGCTCTCTGTGCGCCGGCATCTTCGAAGATGCCAATGCCAACGCTGTGCGCGACGAAGGTGAGCCGCCTCTGGCCGGACAGCGCCTGCTGGTCACGGGGGCGGAGCGGGCCGATACCTTCGTCAGCGATGGAGAGAACGATCCCCTGTGCCTGGAATTGCCGCCGGGCACCTACGAAGTAGCGGTGATCCCTGCCGAAGGCGTCGGACTTACAGGAGCGCGGGCGATGCTGGTGACCGTGTGGCCGGGACGCCGGACAGAGGTCGCTTTTGGCGCAGCGGCAGGGTATGTGCCGCCGCCTGTTCCGGCGGTCACCGAGGTGCCCATAGCCCCCGGTGAGAGTGACGCGGGCCTGGCTGCCCCGCCGCTGGATGCGACCGCTGTGGTTGCACAGCAGGACGTGCCGCTTCAGGATCAGGTCTATGACTACAGCGGTCTGATTGTCCTGGCGCTGGCGGTAGCGGTCGGTGGAGGCAGTGCGCTGGTGTTGCTCGCCCTGCGTCGCCCGGCGTGAGCAGCACGTGACAGTGCAGTGACAGTGCAATGGATGGTTGTGCTCAGTTATAATCTCCTTACCGACGACTGGGCCAAAACGAGTCTCTACGTCGAAGGGGGGATCGAGTCCTGTCTAGCACTCTGTGGAGTAGCACATGATCAAACAAGTCTTCAAGATATTGGTGCTGCTGGTAGCGCTGAGCACCCTGGCTGTTGCCAGTGCCTCGGCTTCCACTGGCTTGCCCACGGACATTACTCAGGGACTGCGCCAGGAAACTCCTGCGTCTCAGACGTTTCTGTGGGAAGAATATGGGATCACCTTCACCCTGCCCGATGGCTGGCAGACGGTCGGCAAGAGCCAGAACTTCGACCTGGCGCTGGTCGGCCCTGGGGTGATGCAGGGCGGCCAAGGCCCCTTCATCATGCTCCAGGTGTTCGCCTCGCTGGGAGCGGGCAGCACGCCCGAAGCGGCCCTGGAGTCGCTGGCGAGTCAGGTCAACAGCACCGTCGAATCCTTCACCGCGGCAGGGCTGACCGGCGCGGGGGTCACCTTCAACGACGAAGAGAGTGGCACAGTGGGACATCTGATCTTGCTGCCCTATGGAGAGAGCGCCAGTGCTGTCCTGTACGCGCAGACCTCGGCACCGCCCGCCGACGACGCAATGGTGCTGGGCATTCTGGACTCGATGGTCATTGATCCCCCCAAACCAGACTACGCGGCGGTTGATGCTGCCTGGCAGGCCAGCCTGGCCGAGCAGGGGCGTCTGATCTACGGGGCCAGCGATGCGCCGATCAGCATGATCGAGTTTCTCAGCTTCACCTGTGGGCACTGCGCCAGTTACAGCCTACCGATCGAACATCTGATCGCCCTGGAAGCCGAGAGCGGGCGCATCCGCATCGAACTGGCTCCGCTGGCAGGTGACGACCTGGCCACGCGGGCCACGCAGGCCACCTTCTGCGCTGCTGAACAGGGCAAGGGCTACAGCGCCTACAAAGCCCTGTTCAACGGCTATCTGACCATCGGTTACCAGGATGCATATAGCGAAGACGGCGTGCGTCAGCTACTGGAGCCGCTGGGCCTGGACATGGACGCCCTGAAGTCCTGCATGGAGAAGAAGACCTACGATAACGCGCTGGCCGCCATCCGCAAGGATTTCCTGGACAACGGGCTGACCGGCACGCCGACCGTGATGCTGGGGGCGAACGGCGGCGTGCCTGAGCCGCTCAAGCTCCCCGACGGGCAGGTGTGGGGCGGCACGGTACCCATCGAAATCCTGCGTACGCTGTTCGATCTGATCACCGAGCAGGGCCTGACGGTCAGCGAGGCCACCGCGCAGTTCTTCGGCGGCTAACGCGCCGATTATTCTGTGGCGGTGGAAGTGAACAACCGGAGGCCAGATTGGTGCCTCCGGTTGCTGTTTGTGCGAATGATACGCCTGGCCCGATAGTCAGGCTGTCGGTGAGCTGTCATCGGGCGGCTGAGGTCGAGGGACTGGCCCGTTGGGAGCAGATGCGTCGGGGACGGCGGGCGGCAGCGTCGAGCGCGGGATGGTCACGTCGTCTTGCTGACCCCCAGGGTAGGGCGGCTGATTGCGCGGCGGCTCAGTGGACTGGGCGGCGCTGGCGACCTGCGGCCAGACGATCGCGACGGCCTGTTGCACCGCCGGATCGTTGGGGTTGATGGCGCGGGCCTGCTGAATATACTGCCAGGCGTCCAGCGGAGAGTCGGCCAGGTTGGCCAGTTGCAGCCAGGCAGGTACGTAGCGCGGATTGGCCTGCAGGGCACGGGTGAAGTGCTGGCGCGCTTCGTCGCGGCGACCGCCGAGTGCCGCCTGAACGCCCATATTGTAGTAAATCTCCGGGCGTACTCCGCCCTTTGTCGGTGCGGTGAACTCGTATCCAGCAGTGACAGGGGCGGCGGATGGTAACGGTTGTTGGGGGCGCAGTCGTCCGCCTGCGGCGCGCCCACCCAGGTAGCCTGCCGAAACAAACAGGGCCAGGTAGATCAACTTGACTACGCCGAAGGCAATAGTCATCGCCACGCAGAAAGCGCCATAGGTGAATAGCACACCCCCGCCGATGAGCACCCCATAGCCCACCGCCTGGGCCGGTGACTCGGCCTGGCGTGCCACGCGCGTTGCCACGGCATAGGTCACGATAGCGACCAGCGTCCATTGCACAGCGTATTGCAGAGTCAACTCGTCCTGATAGTCTTCGGTGAAGGCGGACAGTTCTCCCTGCAACTGATCCAACTGATTCTGCTGGCCCAGGTCAGTTTTGCTGAAGGTTTGCAGGAGATTGGAGAAGCGGTCGAGCATCTCCTGCGACATGAAAGGCACCATCAAACACGAGGTGAGCAGAGACAGCCCCAGGGACACAATGAAAATGCCGAAGACAGCCTGGATGACCAGGCCCAACCGGACACGTTGCAAAGTCATGGAAAGCTCCCGCTGTTCAGGAGGGATACGCTGTTCCAAGTATAACACGTTGGACGGGCAGGGTGTTGAGTGCAGGGTGCATTCGCGTTCTGGGGCAATTTTCTTGAATCGTAGAGACGCTGAGGGCACAGAGGAGAAAAACATCAAGAACTCCGTGTCTTTCTCTGTGCTCTCTGTAGCGGCATCTGCCCCCAAATTCGGATAACCCTACGCTACCGAGGTCTTGACAAGGTTCCATAATCCGCATATGCTGGTAGTTAAGGGCTTAACTACCCAGCCCGACGTTTTTGGGCTCAAGATAGTTAAGCGCTTAACGAATTTCATTTTTTGAGAGCAATAGGATTTCACAGACGTGCCCACCCTGGAAGATGTGGCCCGCCGGGCCGGTGTCTCGACGGCCACCGTTTCAAAAGTACTCTCCAACACCCCCTACTTCACCGCCGAAACGCGCGACAAAGTGCTGCGGGCAGTGAAGGAACTGGGCTACGTGCCCAATCTGGCGGCGCGCGCCCTGGCCGCTGGCAAGACGCACATCGTCGCCGTCGTCTTTCCCTATGTCTACGACGCCATCTTCACCGACCCGCTGATCATGCTGATCCTGCAGGGAATCGAGGCGGAGTGTACGCAACAGGGGTACAACCTGCTGCTGAGTACGCCGCGCCTGTCTGACGAGGCGGTCGATCCCATCTATCTGCAGTTGGTGCAGAGCGGCTACATGGATGGCATCATCGCCATTGACAATCACCCGCGCGTGTCGGCCCTGGAACCCGTGCATCAGCGCGGCATTCCGGCAGTGGCCATCGGCTACCATCCCACACAGTACTACGTGCGCAGCGCCGATCAGCAAGGCGGCTTTCAACTGATGCAGCATGTGCTCGAACTGGGGCATCGGCGCATTGGCATCATCAGCGTGCCGGAAACCATGCACCCGTCCATCCACTATCGCCTGGTTGGCGTGCGGCAGGCGGCGGAACAGGCTGGCCTGGATGTGAGGGCGATCCCTGAATGGGATGGTGATTTTTCCACGCCCAGCGGCGCGGCGGCGGCGGCCCATTTGCTGAGTGAACACCCCGATCTCACGGCGCTGGTATGCCTCAACGACCGTATGGCGTTGGGCGCGATCCAGCAGGCGCGCGAGATGGGCTGGCGCGTCCCCGACGATCTGACCGTGGTTGGCTACGACGACATCCCTTACGCGGCGGTCTTTTCGCCCCCGCTGACCACTGTCAGCCAGCAAGCGCCCGAACTGGGACGGGTCGCCGCGCGGATGCTGCTAGAAGTATTGCGTGGAGGGCACCCGGAGCCGGTAGAAGTCCCGACCCATCTGGTCATTCGCCAGTCTTCTGCGTCTCCGCCGGTCGGGAATTGAGTAAGGAGGCAGTGCAGGAAAAAGAGAATTCCAACACGTGCCAGTCTTTTCGTCCGCTCTAGTTCGCCGGATTTTTTGAGTTAGCAGGAGAAGGAAAAAATGTTCAAGCGTCTTTTAGTTGGTGTGTTGTTCCTGGCCCTGGTGATCCCGGCGTTTGCTGCGCTCTCGCCCACCAGCGCCCAGGGGGAGATCACACTCCGTTGGCGTACACGTCCCGACAACCAGGCCGAAGCAGATGTCTACCAGGCGGCCAGCGACGAGATTGACGCGGCCTGGGAAGGCGTCACGCTGAAGTATGAGCCGGGTGGATCGGAGACGGCGTCGTATCAGGACGTGCTGATCACCGAACTGACGGCGGGCACCGCCCCCGACCTGTTCTGGATTCCCGGCACCGACGTAGCCCGCTTCGCCAAGCTGGGGTTGATCCTCAACCTGGCCGATCTGGCGGCTGCCGATCCGACCTTCAGCCAGGATGACTTCTATCCCCAGATCATGCAGCACGTCACCTACTCGCTGGACGGCAATCCGGCGCTGTGGGGCCTGCCGCGCGACGTGTCCGCCTTCGTCATCTTTTTCAACAAGGACCTGTTCGACGAGGCGGGCGTGCCCTACCCCACCGAGACCGACCCCTGGGACTGGGACGCTTTCTACAATGCCGCCAAGGCCATCAGCGACCTGGGTGAGGAAATCAAGGGCTTCGGCATGAATGCCTGGTGGGCCAACTACGGCTACTTCATCAACGCTGCCGGGTCTAGCTTCTTCAACGAAGACTTCTCCGCCTGCGGCCTGAACAACGCCGGCACTGTAGAGGGCCTCTCTTTCGCCCGCAAGCTGTACTCCGAGGGCATTGCTGTGCCCTGGGGCGAAGACTCCGAGCCGCCGTTCCTGGCAGGCAACGTGGGTATGTTCTTCAACGGTCGGTGGGCGACGCCGGGCGTGATGACCAACGCCAAGTTCAACTGGGACGTGGCCGAGCTGCCGGTTGGGCCTGCCGGGCCGAGCAACTGGCTGTTCTGGGGCGCGTACGTCATCAACGCCAAGACGCAGCATCCCAAGGAAGCCTGGGAACTGCTGATGAAGCTGACCAGCCCCGATATCCAGGGCAAGGTGGCAGCGCTGGGAGCCAATATCCCCAGCCGCGCCTATAGCGATCAGGGCGCGATTGACGCCTTCCTGGCCACTTTCGACGGCAAGATCAACAACCAGGCGTGGCTGAACGGCCTGAGCTATGGGGTAGCCGAAGCGCCGCTGTGGAAGGGTGACTGGCCGAAGATTGATGTGGCCTACTTCAACGGTGTGACCAAAGTGCTGAACGGCGAGATGACCCCGCAGGAATTCGCGGACACCATCTGCCAGGAAGCCGACCTGTATTTCGAATAGCGGACAGAGGCAGTAACAGGGGGAGGGGAGACCCTCCCCCGTCTTGTTCAGGCGCTGTGCGCAGTGGGGAGGCTTCCCAATGTCGCGAGTGACCAAGACCCTCGATCGTTTGCGCCAGTATGGCCATACTGCCAGGCAAACATGGCGCAGCCCCTCCTTTGTCATTGACGCCAACATCGCCTGGAATCATGTCATCGTCGCTGGGAGCGTCATGTTGTCGCTGTACCTCAGCGGGCTAGAGGGTTTCTACAACCTGGGCGACGCCGTACAGCGCTTTGTCAGCCTGGTGGCACTGGTCCCTGCAATTCTGGCGGTGTTCAGCTCCATCTTGATCAACCGGCGGCGGGCCATCGGGCGGACGCTGTCGTTGGCGGCTAACTACATTGGCATGGTGCTGGCAGGGGTGTACTTGCTGCATCTGTGGGGCGTGTTCATCGGCATTGACTCGTTGGCGCGCGCCCTGCACGCGCACTGGCAATGGTTGCTGGGCTTCGCCCTGGCCTATGCTCTGTTTTGGGTGGCCGGGCGGTTGCCAGAGGACAGACGCCTCCGTGTCTGGCTGGAACAAATTGCGCTGGGCATCGGCATGATCACCCTGGTGGTGCTGCTGCTGGTGATGGGGGCAGTTCATGCGGTCGGGCATA
>DAOTZZ010000307.1:0-5508 GCA_034433965.1 Anaerolineae bacterium | reverse complement strand
GGGGTCGCGCGGCAGCAGGGCAACCAGCACATGCATCCGGTCGAAGGGGGCCTCGATGCGGCGGGCCAGCCCGATGGCCGACTCCACCAGGGCGGACGGCAACACCGGCGCGACTGCCGCCAGAGCGTTGGCCCGCTGATGTGGGGCGCGCAGTCCGGCGGCCAGCTCGAGCGCTTCCCGTCCGGCGCGTCGCGCCAGAGAATCGGGCAGGAACGGTAGCAGGGCGCTCAGGGCGGGCACCCGTTCCAGGGGATCGCGGACAGCCAGCGCGCAATTGAGCACTTCTTCGAGCTGTTCCGGGCGCAGGTACGGGGCCAGACAGACGAGCGCCTGCGTGCGTGCGCCGTCGCGCGACATGGCACAGGTAGCTGTCAGCGCGGCCTGCGCGGCCTGTTCGGCCAGGGCAGGGGGCAGGTGCGGGATCAGCTCTACCAGTGTTCCCACCCGCGTCTCATCCTCCGGGATGGCGAGCGCGGCTTCCAGGGCCTCGTGGTAGGCGGTTGTGCGGGCGACCGGCGTGGTCAGGTAGGGGGCGATGGCGCTCAGCGTGCGGGCGCGCGCATCTGGCGCGGGCAGTTCGCGGGCCAGCCCAAACGCCGCGACCTGCAACTCGGCGGGCAGGTGAGAGGTCAGTTGCCGCAGAGTGTAGGCCCGCTCGCGAGGATCGGGGATGTTCTTGAGCACCTGCAACGCCTCGCCGAGCAGTTCCGGTGACAAGGCAGGAGCGAGCGCAGCGAAAGCGCGCGCCCGGTTGGTGTCGTCGCCAATCGAAAAGAGCACCTGCATAGCCTGTTGCAACTGATCGGGCAGGTGCTGCAATGAACCCACCGACTCAATGCCGGGGGCCAGCGCGATCAACGCCGTCGCCCGCGCGTCGTCGCTGCCGATGGCGGCGATGGCCTCAAACGCTTCGGCCAGCGCTCCGCCCTGCAGCGCAACGGGCAGGTGCGGGAGCATCTGCCCCAGCAACAACGCGCGCGCCTCTGGATTGGCCAGATCGCGGGCGATAGCCAGCAGCGAACCGTGAAACTCGGCGGGCAGGTGCGGCGGCAACTCGGCCAGCGCTGTAGCACGGGCCATGTCGCTGGAGATGTGCTGCGCCGCTTCGAAGGCTAGCGTCAGCGCAACCGGTTGCAGTTCGGGCGGCAGGTGCTCGGCCAGCGTGCCCAATACCCGCACGCGCGACGCGGGATCGCCAATGGCCTGCGCCGCTTCCAGGGCGCGCTGTTGCAGGGTCGGCAGCGAAGGCTCCGGGCCGCTGGCGTTCAGGTATGGAGCCAGCCCCAGCAGCACATCGGCGCGCTCTGTCGCGGACAGATGGGCCGACGGCATCGTGAGCGTCGTTTCGACCAGGGCCAGCGCATCAGGGATCAATCCGGCCCGCTCCAGGTGCGGAGCCAGATAAGCCAGGCTGCGGGCGCGGGTGGCCGGATCATCGAGTACGTCCACTGCGGCCCACAGCGACGCCAGCGCTTCAGCCGGCAGCCGTTCGGCCAGGCGGGCCAGCGCCGTCAGTGTGATCGTCAACGTATCGTCGCCCCGCGTCGCGTTCTGCCCGGCCAGGGCCAGCAGATGGCGTACCTGCAGACCGGCCATCTCCGGCCCGCCGATCAGGGCTACGTCGAGCAGACGGGCCAGGTCTTGCTCGGCGGTGCTGACCAGCGTGTCCTGGCTATCGGCGGGCAGCGGGGATTGTATGCGGGCCAGTTGGTTCAGCGCCAGACGCAGCGGCGACGACTGCCGCAGTTCGGCGGCCAGCGTATGAAAGAAAACCTGTGCCTCGGAGGCCAGCGCGCCGTGTTCGGTAGACGGCAGACTCAGCAGCCGCCCCCAGTGTGCGCCAACCGCCTGATAGTCGGGCGTCTGGCCGGGGATGAACAGTTTCAGCAGTTCGCTGACTACGGCGGGGTCGGCCAGAGCGTGCCCGTGCATCAACGCTCGTGTCAGGGGGGCGCGGTCAGGCCCTGCGTAGTCTTCCAGGGCAGCCTGCAGTGCCGACCAGTAGGCACGGCGTAGCGTGCTGCGATGAAACAGCGCGTCGAAAGTGTCGGCGGGGAAGAGCGCGCTCAGCGCTTCGACGAAAACCTCAGCCGCGTTGGCGATTTGTTGGGTGGTGAAGAGTGCAGCCTGTGCCATGACTCTGGCCTCAACAGGTATAGATTGCGCCCTATCCAAATATATCTGCCGTCACGCCTTCGGCGCAGCGTGACCGGAGTCCTGTTTTGCGTGGGACAAGCGCAACGATTCCCCATCTTGCTGGCTTGCGAACCGATGACAGGTTACGACACTTTCAGCAGTAGCGATCCCAGGAGCAGCCATCATCGCCGGGTGCTCTGGCTTATTGGAACAGGTCCTGCTATAGGGTTCTCAATGCTCACAGCATTACGAGTCGGTCTACTGTCTGGAAGGCTCAGCGCCTCAGTGACCGAAAACACCCTATCCGTTGACCTGTAAGACGGGCGCACGATTGCTGTGCTCATTACATGGTATCCGCGCCTGGCATATGGAGCACCTCGGGAGCGGGCCAACTTTGAGATCAGCAGCGCGGGTTATGGTATTCATTGGCCCGACCTGGATGAGGACATCGGGGTAGAAGGTTTGCTGCGGGGCCAGAAGTCATCCGAAAGCCCGGCATCTCTCGAGCGGTGGTTGCAGAGACGCTGGTGCGGATGGCGCAGACGAAAAAAGCCCGCCGGGTCGCGGGGGCCGGCGGGCGAAAGAGACAACAGAGGGACTGCGCTCAGCCCTGTACCACCTGCCCCTGCGCCAGGGCGAAGCCGCGTTCCAGCGCCGCCATGTTGACCTCGTGCAGGTGCGCCTTGCGCGCGCCAAGTTTGTCTTGCAGCACCGCCCGCACCGTCTCGACGCGCACGAGCGGTCTCCGGGCCAGCAGCGCTCCGAAGAGGATCATGTTGGTCGCCCGCACCTGCCCCATCTCCGTCGCTATTTCGGTCGCCGGGACGAGCACGATCTCCAGGTCGCCGCGCTGTGGCGACGCGACCATCAGCGATCGGTTGACGATCAGCAGGCCGCCCGGCCTGACCAGCGGCTCGTACTTCTCCAGCGAAGGGTTGTTGAAGACAACCGCAATGCTGGGGTGCAGGCACACCGGTGACCCGATCGGCTCGTCGCTGACCACCACCGTACAGTTGGCTGTGCCGCCGCGCATCTCCGGCCCATAGCTGGGAATCCAGGTGACGTGTCGGCCCTCCTCCAGGGCGGTATAGGCCAGCAGTTGCCCGACGAAAAGCACTCCCTGCCCGCCGAATCCGGCGAAGATGATCTCCTCGTGCATGGCTAGCGCTCCTTCATCAGCGCCTCAACGCCGTCGGCCACCTTGAAGTCGCCCAGTGGGTAGTAGGGCACCATGACCTCTTCGATCCAGCGCATAGCGTCGAGCGGTGACATGCTCCAGTTGGTGGGACAGGCCGAGAGCAACTCGACCATGCTGAAGCCCAGCCCGGCCAACTGCACTTTGAACGCCGTGCGGATAGCCTTCTTGGCCTTCATGATCTCTTTGACGTTGTGCAACGAGCGACGCGCCACGTAGGCTGCGCCGGGCAGGCCCGCGATCACCTCGGCCATGCGGAGGGGAAAACCCGCTGTTTCCACATCGCGTCCCTCTGGAGAAGAACTGGTGTACTGACCGGGTAGGGTGGTGGGGGCCATCTGTCCGCCGGTCATGCCGTAGATCGCATTGTTGATGAAGATCGTGGTGATCAGTTCCCCGCGGGTGGCCGTGTGAATAATCTCGCCGGTGCCGATAGCGGCCAGGTCACCGTCGCCCTGATAGGTGAAGACAACCAGGTCTGGGCGCACGCGCTTGATGCCGCTCGCCATGGCTGGCGCGCGTCCATGCGCGGCCTCGCAGCCGTCGGTGTTGAAATACTTGTAGGCGAACACGGCGCACCCCACCGGCGAAACGCCGATCGTGCGTTCGCGGATGCCCAGTTCATCGAGCACCTCGGCCACCAGCCTGTGCGCGACACCATGCGTGCAGCCAGGGCAATAGTGAGTTGGCACATCGCGCAATGAGGCAGGGCGCGTGTACACCACCTGTTCTTCGAGCACTGTTTCTGCGGCTACCATCGCTCACTCTCCCCAGCGCGCGCTGTCTGGCAATTTTTTGTATAGCGTGCTGATTGCGTCGTAGATTTCCTCTGGCACCGGGACCATGCCGCCGGTGCGTCCGTAGAAGTCCACCGGTACCTGTCCGCCCGCCGCCAGCCGCACGTCGTCGAGCATCTGCCCGGCGTTCATCTCCACCACCAGGAAGGCATCCACACGGTCGGCCAGGCGCGACAGGCGGCGTTCGGGGAACGGCCACAGGGTGATGGGGCGGAACAGCCCCACGCGCATCCCTTCGCGGCGCGCCTGCTTGACAGCGGTCTGCGCGATGCGCCCCGCCGTGCCATAGCCGACCACCACCAGCCGCGCGTCCTCAACCATCTGCTCGGCGTAGCGCTGTTCATGTTCGCGAATTACGCGCAGCTTGGCCTGCAGGCGGTTGTTAACTTCTTCCAGGGCGGGCGCATCCAGCTCCAGCGAGGTGATGATGCGCGGCTCGCGGCCCTGCGCGCCAGTCAGTGCCCAGGCGGGGCGTTCGGTGCGCAGCGGGCGCATGGGCGGCAACTCCGCCGGCTCCATCATCTGCCCGATCAGCCCGTCCGCCACCACCAGCACCAGATGCCGGTACTTGTCGGCCAGGTCGAAGGCCAGCACCATCAGGTCGATCGCTTCCTGCACAGACGCCGGAGCCAGCACAATGGGGTGATAGTCCCCATGACCGGCGGAACGCGTCACCTGGAAGTAGTCCGACTGCGACGGCTGAATGTTGCCCAGGCCCGGCCCGCCGCGCATGACGTCCACCACCACCGCGGGCACTTCCGAACCCGCGATGTAGGAAAAGCCCTCTTGCATCAGGCTGATGCCAGGGCTGGACGACGAAGTCATGGCGCGCGCGCCTGCGCAGGCCGCGCCATAGACCATGTTGATGGCGGCCAGTTCGCTTTCGGCCTGGACGAAGACGCGTCCCAGTTCCGGCATACGCTGGGCCATGTGTTCCAGTAATTCTGTCTGCGGGGTGATGGGGTAGCCGAAGTACGCCTCCACACCAGCGCGGATGGCAGCTTCGGCCAGCGCCACATTGCCTTTTAACAGTTCTACAGCCATAAAATATCTCGCTCCTCGCTCTCAGACTGTCGCCTCCACAGGGCGTGTCCTGGCGGGCACCTGACGATACACGGTAATACACACATCCGGGCAGGCCACGGCGCAAAGAGCGCAACCGGTGCACTTGCCCTCTGCATCGCTGAACATCGCCGGGTAATAGCCCCTGGCATTGGGGTGCTCGGTAGACATGACGATCACCCCCTGCGGGCAGGCGATAGTACACAGCGTGCAGCCTTTGCAATTGTTTTCGTTGATTTCAATCCGTCCCCTGGCCATGAATGCTCGCTCCTCAATCTCCTTTGGGGGGATGGTGATCCTGCTACGCCTCGGCCTCTG
>DAOTZZ010000306.1:0-21693 GCA_034433965.1 Anaerolineae bacterium | reverse complement strand
CACGTCCACGTCGTCGAACAGCACCAATCGCCCAAACCAATCCTGATAGGCGTGCACACGCCGATCCTGATCAACCGCATGACCCAGACAGGCGAGAATAAATGCTGTGAAGGAGAGCTTCTCGCCCGTGCGCGCTGCATACTCGTGCAGTCGCCGACGAGCTTCAGTCACGTCCAGTTCGATCAGGCCGTGAATATGAGGGCGTTCCATGCCCAGCCGCACCGAATCGATCACCAGCCGCCGCGAGAGTGGAAATGGCTTGAGCGTGTAGCCGTCGCGCTGTCTGGTCATGGTGTCAGGACTCCGGTCATTTCCACCCCGGAATGGTGGCGGCGCGGCGCAGGTGTTTTTCGTAGCGATTCACCGTCTCCTCCAGACTGAAGGTGCGGGCGATGACTTCGCGCGGCTTGACGTAGCGCTCGCGGTGCTGCAGGATGTCCACCACCGCCTCGCCGATAGCCCGCCAATCGCCACGCGGGACGATAGCGCCCATGCCCGTCACGGTGACCGGCACACGTCCGCCGGGGGTATCGGTCATCACCACCGGCGTGCCGCACAACATTGCCTCCACCTGCACCAGAGCGAAGCACTCCGTGTCGCTGGGCATCACCAGCACGTCGCAGGCCGCATAGAAATTGGCCATTGCCTGCATACTGCTGAGCTGCCCCAGGAAGATCAATTGATCGCGGTAGCGCTGCACCAAAGCCTGGTTACGTTCCCAGGTGTCTTCATAGGGGATGTCGTACTCGCCCGCAAAGACCACGCGCGTCTGCGGGAACGTCTGGTTGATCACCTCCAGGGCGCGGATGAGCAGATCGGGCCGTTTTTCCTGCACGAATCGCCCCGCATAGCCGATCAGAGGGCCGCCGCTGTTCTGCCAGCGCGCGCGCAGCTCGGCCACCCGCGCCGGGTCCGGCTCCGGGACTTCGATGGGCGGGTAGATCACCGAGACACGGTCGCGAAACGGCTTGAGATAGTAGCTGTGATCGGCGTAATCGTGACTGTAGGCAATCAGCCGTGCCGCTCGCCTGGCCATGAAACGGTAGTTCATGAAGGTGAACCAGCGCACGAAGCGGTTGAACAGGCCCGGCGGCAGGATCAGATCGCCGTGATGAGTGGCGATCAGTTGTTTGCCCGCCAGCCGCGTCAGGAAGGCCATCAGCGAGGTCTCCAGCATGGGCGTGTGCAGCCAGACCACATCGTGCACGCGGATCAGCCCCCACGCAGCCCAGGGATAGGCGGGCATGATCATGCCCCGGCTGACGCGAATGGGCGCCCACAGCCGCACGATACGCACGCCGTTGATCGTCTCGTCGCGCGGCAACTCGATCGAATGGCGCGCCGTCAGAATCGTCACCTGATGCCCGCGCTGCACCAGGGCTTCGGCCACGCGCTGCAGGTGAATCGGCACGCCCGTCCGGTGCGGCAGATAGTATTGCAGCGCCGCCAGAATGCGCAACGGACGGTTGTTGATATCCGGAGCAACAGAATGATCGCTCATAGCTCCCCAGCCAGGGTTTCGCCTCCGGCTTTTTGCGAACGCGCGCGCAGCGCTTCCACTACGCGCGTCACCTCGCCCAGGCTGACGCCTTCGGCCCACAGCCCTACCAGCCCGGCGGAAATATACGTGAATAGATTCACCACATGCAAGAGCAGCGCAAAGGCCACGGCAGGGGCATCGGTCGGCCTGGCGACCAGGTTAGCGCTGGCCAGGCCGAAGACCACCGCCGCCTCGAACGGCCCCAGGTTGCCGGGCACGGCGGGCACCGCGACGACGAACGACGCCAGCGCCACCATTGCCATCGCAGCCGTCCAGGTAGGCGCGTCGAAGATGGCGTAGAGCAACACATAGCCGGTCATCACGGACACGGCCCAGCCCGCCGCCGTCCAGCCCACGGCCAGCGCCGTCGCCCGCGCCGAAGCCAGCGGCTGCACGCCGACCAACGCGCTCTCAAGCCAGTGCCGCAACGCCGGACGGCGCAACCAGGGTATCCGCTGGGCCGCGCCATCGAATAGCCAGTATGCCCAGGCCGGACGCGCTGCCACTGTCATCAGCACCACCACCCCGATGGCCGCGCCAATGCCCAGCGCCATGCCCAGATAGCCGATCTCCAGGCCGGTCGGCAGCATCACCAGCACCAGCCCCACCAGGGCGAACACCGCCAGCGTGTCGAGCAGTCGCTCGACCACAATGGTGCTCAGCGCCGTGATCATCGGCACGGGCGGGTCGAGGCGCGCCGTCAACGCCGCGCGCACCAGTTCACCAACCCGCAAGGGCAGCACGCCGTTGAGAAAGTAGCTGACGTTCAGGATATGGAAGCTGTGCGACGGGGTGATGCGATAGCCGAGCAATACCCGCCAGCGCAGGCTGCGCAGCCATAGCGCTACATAGGATAGCGCCAGGCAGGGCAGCACGGTCAGGTAATTGGCGCGGCGCAGTTCGTCCTGCACCCCGCTCAGATCGCGGCGGAACAGGTACCATAGCGCCACCAGGCTGATCACCACTCCGAGCAACACGCTCGACCAGCGTTTGCCCATCGGCCCCCATCTCAGCGTATGCCAGGGCTACATCCAGCGTAGCTAATACACAGCCGGCGCGTCCATTCCTCACCGGTCCGCGCACACGCCGAGTATAATCGTCCGCCAGCCCGCCGGGCAAATGAACACAGCCACAAGGACATGATACAGAGGCAGAAAGGGCACAAAGGCCCTGCGACCTCCGTACCCCCTGCGGTTGTTCTGGCTTTTTGCCACGGGCGTTCGCTGCTTGCTGCACTCAGCGTATGTTGCGGCGGAAGACCTCGATGAACTTGGTGGCCAAAGAGGGGCGCTGCGCAAACGCTGCGCTGTTGAAGGGTTCGTTGAGGATATTGTTATAACCCGGCACACTGGCCGGATCGATCGTATCGAGATTGACAAAGCCCATAGACCAGTCGGGGAATTCGCGTTCGGCGATCTTGCGTTTTGCAAGCAGGATCAGCCCCTTATGGCGTTGATCGCGCTCAATCGTCTGGTACAGCCTGCTGACAGCTTCTTCGTCCCCTTCCAGAACCTGCAGAAAATTGCCGTCCTTGTAGAGCAGGATGCCAGTAATGTTGCGCTCCGCGTTGTTCCTGCGAGAGACTTCGAGAATGCGCATAATCTCATCCTGGCTCAGCAGTTGCCAGGCCGAGCTGGCATAGATGAGTTGGATCAGATTGTTTTCGCTCATCGTGGAAGACCACCTCCTGTCAATTCAACCACGGAGAAAAATAGCACAATCGCCTCGCACGCCAAAAACTTGACAGCCTCCCGCCCCGCTCCGTATAATAGCGGGCAGATTGGCGGGTATAGTTCAGCGGTAGAACGTCAGCTTCCCAAGCTGAATGTCACGGGTTCGAATCCCGTTACCCGCTCCACGTGGCAGGGCATTCCGTGAGCGGAGTGCCCTTTTGTTTAGCCGCGCCTCAGGAGCCGATCATGCCCATCTACCCCGCGCTGGAAGTGATCAGCCATGCGCCCGCTGACCGCCTCAACGAGGATGCCTGGCTGGCCCTGGGCGCTGGCCCGCTCGGCGAGACGATCCTCGCCGCTGCCATTGACGGCGCAACAACCCGCCTGACGCCCCCCGCCCTGCAAGACTATCTCGACCGGCAACCGCAGCCGCTCACCCCCGCTGCCTTCGCCGCAAGGTTCGTGCGCGACTCGCTGGCGCGGCAGATCGGCGCGGGGTGTCCGCCCGACCTGCGCACCCTGTTGCTGGAAGCCAACGACGACCTGGGCCGCGCGTTGATCGAGCTGTTCGGCGCGCTGACGCTCGACGCGCTGCACCTGCCCGACCACCTCACCGACCGCCTGTCGCGCGACCCGCGTCTGGTGCGGCTGGGACTGCCCGCCGCCGTCATGACGCTGATCGAGGTTGACCCGCGTGCATTGACCCTGCGCTTTGCGCACGCCGGTGATACCGCGCTGCTCGTCGCCTATACCGATGGGCGCTATGTGATGCCCGTCCGTCAGCGCACGGCTTTCGACGGTGACCTGTTGCGCCTGGTCCAACGCCTGCGTGCCGAAACTCCCGGCCTGTCTTTCCGTCAAGCCGCCTGTCATCTGGAAGTCCAGCGCAAGAACCTTTTCAACGCGCTGGCGCACAACTACGTAGATGAGCACGGTCTGCCTCAGCCGAGTCGTGGTATCGGCGTGCTCGACGGCCTGCCGGAACTGCGTTACTTCGTGCAGACGGGCGAAGTGTCGCTGGAAGGAGCGCTGTTCGTCTGTGTGATGACCGATGGACTGCTGTGGCCCGCCAGCGCCGAAGAGGTCTTCGCGACAGACCCCGCCCACGCCGACGCGCTGCGCCGCGAACGTTTCGCCTTCATGGCCGGGCAGATCGCCGGGCACGGGCTGCGCGGGTACCTGGCGCAGTTACGCGCTGCCGAGGCCGCCGACCCCGATCACGAGCGCTACCCGCGCCTGAAGACGCACGACGACGCGACGGGCGTGCTGCTGCGCTTCGAGTAGCTGTCGGGGGCGCGCACGCCAGGGGACGGTCTGCCGGCGAAAGGAGTAGTCGCTGACCATGAAGATGGCGCGCATCGAATCAGCCGTGCGCCTGGTGCTGGCCTTCTACGAGGCTTTCAACCGGCACGACGTCCCCGCCATGATGCGGTTGATGACGGACGACTGCCTGCTGGAAAGCACCAGCCCTGCCCCCGACGGCGCGATCTACGCGGGCAAAGAGGCCGTCGCCCGCTACTGGGAGGACTTCTTCCGCGCGTCGCCCCAGGCGCACATCGAAGTCGAGGAAGTGATCGGCTTTGGGATGCGCTGCGTCGCCCCCTGGCGCTGCGAGTGGACGGACGCGGCAGGGAACAGAGTCCACGTGCGCGGCGTAGACCTGTTCGAGGAGAAGGCGGGTTTGCTCAGCAAGCAGCGATCGTACGTGAAGGGCGTGGGCGGGGGCGAATAGCGGGGCGTTTCGCTCTGAGACTGACCTCTCGTAACAGCGCAACGTGTAGGGGCGGGTTTGCGAACTTGGCCCTACCGCGCGCACCCCTGCGCCCCTCTCCCTCGCGACTGCGTCGCGGGGCGAGGGGACTGGCTTTCTATCACACAAGTTCTTCTCTTCGCCCGCCGCACAGGAGAAGAGGCCAGGGATTGAGGAAAAATACATTACAAGCTCCAGGAGCAAGTTTCGAAACTCACCCCTACTCGCCTAAAACTCCCCCACCTCTGGATACGCCTGCTTCAGCGCCTCCTGCACGATGCGCTTGTATGCCAGTGCGTCGGCTTCCGTCTCGCCCTCGAAGCGCAGGCTGAGCACCGGCTCGGTGTTCGACGCGCGCAGCAGTCCCCATCCCCGCTCGAAGGTGATGCGCACGCCATCCACATCGTTAATGGGATAGCGATCCTTCAGCGCGGCGTGCACCGCAGCGATCACCGCCGCCTTGCGCTCGTCGGGGCAATAGGGGCGGTACTCCGGCGTGGCCCATAGCGTCGGCACGGTTGCCATCAGCGCGGAGAGCGGCTTATCCTGCGCGGCAATGATCTGCACAATCCGCCCGCCGACGAAGACCCCGTCGTCGAAGCCGTAGTAGCCCTCGGCCAGGAAGATATGCCCGCTCATCTCGCCGCCGAGCAGCGCGCCTTCCTCTTCCATCTTGGCCTTGACCATGGAATGTCCACTGCTCCAGATGACCGGGCGGCCTCCGGCGCGCGCCACCTCGTCGAAGAGCACCTGTGAGGTGAGCACGTCGGCGACGACTGCCGCGCCGGGGTGGCGGGTCAGGATATCGCGGGCCAGCAGCACCAGCACCCGGTCGGCAGGAATGAGCGTGCCCGTCTCGTCCACCACGCCCACGCGATCAGCGTCCCCATCGAAAGCCAGGCCCAGATCAGCGCCGGTCTCGCGCACGCGCTCCGCCAGGTCGCGCAGATTGGCTGCGTCTTGCGGGTCGGGCTGATGGTGCGGATACATGCCATCCGGCTCGCAGTAGAGCGGGATCACCCGGTGACCCAGCGACTGCAGCAGCGGCACGGCGTAGACGCCGCCCATGCCGTTCCCCGCATCCACCACGATGGTCAGCGGGCGGGCGTGCTGCAGGCGGGCGCGGATCATGGCCAGGTAGCGCTCGTTGACCGTCTCGTCGTGGGCCAGCTCGCCCTGCCCGGCGGTGAAGTCGCCTTCCATGATCATCTGGCGCAGCACCTGGAGCTGCTCACCGTAGAGATTGCGCTTGCCGATGGACAGCTTGAAGCCGTTCATGATCGGCTTGAGGTGACTGCCGGTGACCATCACCCCGCCGATGTTGCCGCCCTCGACCGCGCTCCAGTAGACCACCGGTGTCGCCACCTGTCCGAGATCGGTCACCTGGCAGCCCGTCGCCAGCAGGCCGCGAATGACTGCATCGGCCAGCCCGCGCGAGCTAAGACGGTTATCGTGCCCTACTACCGCTTTGTAGACGTCGGCCCGCTCCAGGTAGGTGCCGAAGGCCCGCCCGATCAACTCCGCAGCGCTTTCGGTGAGCGCCCGGCCTACTTCGCCGCGAATGTCATAGCGTTTGAAGAGACTTGCATCAACCATCATGTTCTCCGGTCCAATTTTGGGAGTCTTTCTATCGCTCTCCGTCACTGCAACACTGTATCAAAGAACTCTATCACCCGCTGCTCATAGTCGTCTGGGTAGCGCTTGAACGCGCCCGTGTGCGACACATCCGGCACCACCCACAACGTCGCCCGCCCGCCGATCGTCTCGGCGAACAGGGTGTTGAAGTCCACTTCCTGGTCATCCCTGCCCGCCGCAATCAGCAGGAAAGCAGTATCCCGCGCCTCAACCATAGACTCCAGCAGCGGCGGCTTGGGCGGATCGTCGCCGCTGAGCAGTTGCACCGTAGCGAACATCACCCGTGCGGTGAAATTGCGCACCAGCGGACGCTCGGACGGGAGCGCGCGCAGTTCATCCAACGAGCGCTGTGTCGCTCCGTCGGCAACGATTGCCCGCAGGGCTGGCACTTCTGAGGCTGCGCCGAGCAGCACTTCGCCGCCCAATGACAACCCCAGCCCGCCCATGGCCGTGACTTCCGGCTGTTCCTGCAGATAAGCCGCTGCCGCGCGCACGTCGCGCGTGCCCTGCCAGCCCAGGCGATTGGTACGCCCGCCGCTCTCACCGTGCCCGCGCAAGTCCAGCGCCAGCACACCGTAGCCATGCTCGCGTAACATCGCCGCATGACCGCGCACGCCTTCGCGCGAGCCGCCCGCCCCGTGAATCAGGACGATCGCTGCGCCGTTGGTCGGAGGGGCATACCAGGCGGCCAGCTTCACGCCGTCCGCTGTGGTCAGGGAAATCTCTGTGAAGCCCTCCGGCGGGGTGCCGACCGATTCCTTGTAGGGGAAGACAACATACACCCCGAATACAGCAGGCACAACCAGGTACAGCACGACAATCGCAACCGGAATCAGGATAGCGATCCAGCGCAGCAAGCGCCGGCGGGCAGGTATTCTCAGCTTCACGGGAAGGCTCCCTCGGAAGTCTGCCAACTATACGTTCACGTCCCCTTGCGCTCGCTGCGCCCCAGCGTCTGCTCAACCCACACGCGCACCCCGTCCGGCACGTCTTCACGCACGACCGTCGTCGGGCCGATCTCGGCGTCGCGCCCGATCTTCACGCCGGGCATGGTCATCACGTTGACCCCGATGAAAGCGCGCTTGCCCGCGATCAGTCCCAGCTTGGTGCGCCCGGTGTTCAGCCGCTGCCCCTTCACCTCCGACCACACCGGCCCCTGATCAATGCGCAGGTTGGCCGTGGTGCAGCTCGCGGAGAAGTTCACATCCTCGTCCAGCACGGAATCGAGCACCTGACAGGCGTGCGTATGGGCGCGGTCGGCCAGGTAGCTGCGCGCCACCTCGGTGGCGAAGCCCACTACAGCCCCCGCGCCAACCATGGACTCGCGCACCAGCGCCCCGTTGCCGACGATCGCGCCCGCGCCGATGTAGGCCGGGCCGATCACCGTCGCGCCGTGAAAGAGCCGCGCCCCGCTCTCGATCACCACATCGCCTTTGATGAGCACGCCGTCTTCGATCAGAGCATCCGGGGCGATGCGCTGCCCCTCGATCTGCCCCAGAAAAGCGTGCATGATGTCCAGCACGTGCCAGGGGAACTTCAGCGCCTGCCACGCTCCCTCGTAGGGCACCACGCGGAAGACGTGTTCTTTCATCATCTGCGCCATGGCCCGTTCGTAGTGATCGTCCGTCTTGTCCGGCTTAGCGTACTCGGCGCGGATGTAATCCAGCAGCAGGGCCGCGTCGGTGTGAATGTGCGCGACGATGCTCACCAGGTCGCTGGGTTCGTTGCCCGGCCCCGGCTTCTCGATCACGTTACGAATGCGACCGTCGCCGTCCACTTCCAGGTAGCCGCCGGGGAAATACTCACTGACCCGATACCCCGCCAGATAGGCCAGCGCCATCTCGGACTGATACTCGGTCAACATGCGCTGATGCAGGATCATGTCGGTCAGATCGTGTACCTGCGTGACATAAATGGTCTGATTACCGCGCTCCGCCAAATAGCCTTCCAGTTGCAGCAAGGCATCGCCCATGCCGCGCGGTTCGCGCTGCACGACGACTTCTGCCTGCACGCCGGGCAGCGATGCCACCAGGTGGCGTATCTGTGCCTCGTTCTCCGGATTGGCGACGATCACCGCGCGCGTCAGGCCCAGGCGGGCATAATTCTCCAGTTGCAGGCTCAGCAAAGGACGACCCATGAACTTGATCAGCGATTTCTCTTCCAGCGGCCACAGACGCGAACTCGCTCCACCGGCCAGAATTACCAGTAATGGGGTGCGCACGTTCTTCCTCCTGCACAAAGCATGCTCAACGGCCCGTCCCGACGGGCGGCAACAGCCCCTCGGCGGGCCATTCTACTGCGAGAAGATGTGTCTGTCCAATGGGCAGCCGGTCTTACCACCACGGCTCATCGCGGTCACTGTAGTTGGGCGGGAACAGAATCTCCTGCCGACGCCGTGGTGGCTCCGGCTTGATGGGTGCCAACAGCGCCGCTCCGGCTATGCCCGCCACGAAGCCGCCGACATGTGCCCAGAAGGCCACGCCCGTGCTCTGCGCCGTCGGCACGCTGAGCGCCACCATGCCGTTGAGAAGCTGCGTCATGAACCAGATGCCCAGGTAGATGAAAGCGGGCACATACACTATCCCCAGGTACCAGATGAAAGTGCGAATCCGGTTGAGCGGATAGAGCAGGATATACGCGCCCATCACGCCGGAGATGGCGCCGCTCGCGCCCACCGTCGGAATCTGCGAGCCGGGGTTGGTGAGAATATGCGCAGCGGACGCGGCCAGGCCAGTGCCAATGTAGAAGGCCAGGAACAGCATCGGCCCGAAGCGCTGCTCGATGTTGTCGCCGAAAATCCACAGGAACAGCATGTTGCCGGCGATGTGCGCAAAGCCGCCGTGCACGAACATCGAAGTGAACAGCGTGAAGAGGTCAACGCCGCGCTCGATCTCCGCCGGAATCGCGCCGTAGGTGTAGACGAAGGAGTACTGCTGCCGCACGTCCAGAGACGCCTCGTAGAGATAGACCAGCACGTTGACGATGATGAGCGACACGGTGATCAGGGGGATGCCCCGCGCCCCGTGATTGTCGTCGCCGATGGGGAACATATGCCCTCCTCGCGCCTCTGCGTGCCACGACCGCACGTCCCGTCCACAAAAAAACGCGCCTGCCAACGCACATAGTGGCAGGCCCTGAGCGTCACACCAGCCGGCTCATCTTCTTTCGTTGATGGCAAGCCTCACAGGCTCGCCCGCAGGTCGGCGTCCCCCTCGCCCATGTCGAGCATCCGCCGGACTTTGGCGACCAAGTCGTGATGCAAGATCGGCTTGGGTAGATAGTCGCTGGCCCCGGCCTCCATACCGCTCATGACGCTCTTGGCGTCGCCGCGCGCCGATAGAATCAGGATCGGCAGCTCCGCCGTGTCGGGGCGAGTGCGCAGCAGGCGGCACAGCTCAATCCCATCCATCCCCGGCATCATCACGTCGAGGATGATCAGGTCTGGTTTCCCCAGTTCCAGCACGGCCAGCGCCTGATCGGCATCCTTGGCTTTGAGCACCTCAAAGCCGCCACGCTCCAGCATGATCCCGATCAGAGTCAACGCGCCGATCTCGTCATCAACCACAAGGATCCGTTTCATGCCCGGCATCTCCATGGCAGGCCCGCCTGTCCGGTCACTGCACGTCACGCTTTAGTTTAGCAGCAAACCTCAGCCCCGCAACCGCGGCTATAGAGGGTGCATTCGGATTTGGGGGCAGTAGTCTTGAGCCGCCGAGGGCACAGAGGAAGACAAGTCAAGGACTCTGCGCCCCTCAAAGTCGAGCCTGTGACCTCTGCACGCTCTGCAGAGAAGTGTGTCCCCACATCCGCATGTCCCCCTTTAGGGAGACGCTCCGCCCCTGGCAGCCGTCGGATCAGCCCCGTATAATAGCCGCGGCAACGCCATGCACAAGGAGTGATCATGCCTGTCTCCAACGCACCTACCGTCCAGTACGGCGATCTGATCATGCTGGTCGGCAAAGACCGCCGTACCTTCCTGCGCACCGTCACCGAAGGACAGCGCTTCGAATGCCACCTGGGATACCTCGATCTCGATACGCTGGTGGGCGTGCCCTATGGCTCGCAGGTCGCCACGCACAAAGGGCACAAGATGTTCGTGCTCGTGCCACACACCGACGATCTGATCCGGCATTTGCAGCGCGAAGGGCAGATCATCTTCCCCAAAGACCTGGGCTACATCATGCTCAAGCTGGGCATCCGCCCCGGCGTGCAGGTGATCGAGGCGGGCACGGGCAGCGGCGCGCTCACCCTGACACTGGCGCAATTCGTCGGCGTAGAGGGGCATGTCTACAGCTACGAGCGGCGGCCCAACATGCAGGCGCGTGCCATCGCCAACCTGCGCCGCCTGGGGTTACTGGATCGCGTCACCTTCTATCTGCACGACATCGCCGAAGGCTTCTTCGAGCGCGACGTGCACTCGCTGTTCCTGGACGTGCGCGAACCCTGGCTCTACCTGGAACAGGCGCGCGCTGCCCTGCGCGGCGGGGGCTTCTTCGGAGCGATCGTGCCTACCGTCAACCAGGTGGTCACATTGACAGAGCACCTCTACGCCGGCCCGTGGTATTTGCTGGAGATCGAGGAGTTGTTGCGGCGATCCTACAAAACCATTCCCGCCCGCATCCGACCCGATGAGCAGATGGTGGGTCACACGGGGTTTCTGGTCTTCGCCCGCGCCGTCGAGCGGTTGGAGCACCCCGACATAGAAAGTGAAGAGGTCGCCGAGGAGCCTTGGGACACCGACGAGCGCTGAAACGAACACAGGGGCCGATGCTGGCCCCTGTGATGTCCTCTGACAGTATGCGCCCGTCGCGAGGATTACTCTTCCTCTTCCTCGGCAGGACGACGGCGGATGAGTTCCGGCTCGGCGCTTGCCCGCGCCTCGGCGAGTTCTTCTTCAGTCTCTGCCGTTTCCAGGAACGAGGTCGAAACCACCACTTCGTTCCCTTCCACCAGGTAGGTCACGCCGGGCAGGGCGGGCAGTTGCGAGGCCAGAATGCTATCGCCGACTTCACGCAGCCCGGAAATATCCACCCGGATCTCAGCGGGCAGGTCGACGGGCAGGCACTCGATGAGCACATGGGACATCTCGTGATTGACCACGCCGCCCGCATCTTCAATGGCATCTGAATGGCCCACCAGCACCACTGGCACTTCGGTGCGGATAGCCACGTCCATGCGCACGCGGAAGAAGTCCACGTGGAGCACATCACCGCGGATCGGGTCACGCTGCACCTGGCGCACCAGGGCATTATGCCGCTCACCGTCCACGTTCAACTCGATCAGGTGTGTACCGCCGGCGTCGCGCAACACAGGGCGCAGCTCCGTCCAGGATACCTGCAAGGGCAGCGCTTCGAACGCCGGCCCGTACAACACGGCGGGGATCAACCCTTGCGCCCGCATCTGCTTGACCTGCTTGCCGGTCAGATCGCGCCTGGTCGCCTCAAGCACAAATTTCTCAGCCATCGAAACTCGTTCTCCTCGATACCAGCAGGGTGACCCGCCACGTTTGTCGTTTCTGAGGGTCGTTCAACATGCACCCCGGCATCAGTGGCTTCGTCGCTGCACGATTCGGCCAGGGCACATAGCAGCGCAATTGTAATGGAGCAGGCGCTGAGCGTCAATGGTTGGCTGGCCGCAACCGGTCACGCTATCATTGCCGCGGCGTGCGGCCCCGGTATGGCTCGCAGAGGCGGACAGGCCATTCCATGCGACAGACTTCCCTCTCCCGAACCGAACAACTTCTGCTGGCGCTGATCCTGCTGGTGGGTGTCTGGTTGCGCTTCCAGCATCTCGGCGCGATCGAGTACAACATTGATCAGGCGTACCCCATCTGGCAGGCGCTACGCACGTTGGACACCGGCCACTGGCCGCTGACCGGCCAGGGCACCTCGGTGCTCTTCGACAACCCGCCGCTCACCGGCTATCTCTACCTGCCCATCGTCGCCCTGACGCGGCAACCGCTCGCCGTGTACGTCTTCACCATTGCACTCAACACGCTGGCGATCTGGCTGGTCTGGCGGGCACTGGCCCGTCTACTGGATACGCGGGCGGCGATGGTCGCCACGGCCTTGCTGGCGACCAACCCCTGGATCATCGAGGACAGCCGCCGCACCTGGGTTCAGGCGCTGGCTCCGTTTTTCGTCGCGCTGATTTTCTGGGCGCTGACGCCTGTCCTCACCGGGCAGACGCGCCGTCCGGCCCGTCGGCTACTGATTGCTCTGGGTGGCATGACTCTCTTCGCCCACACCTACCTGCTGGCCTACGCGCTGCTCGCGCCGGTCGGCCTGCTGATCGTCCTGAACTGGCGGCGGGTCCCCAAACGCGCCCTGCTGGTCGGAACCGCCTGTTTCGCTCTGTTCGCTGCCCTCTATGCGGCGGGGTTGCTGCGGAACTGGGATCGCACCAGCAGCCGCGCCGAATCCTTCGCAGCGGGCGAAGCGCGCCTCTCGGACGAGGCGCTCGGCCATGCCTTGCGCCTGGTCACCGGCGGCGGGTACGCCGATGTGCGCGGCATGGCTGCCCCAGCAGGCGACGCAGAGACGCGGCAGGCGCTCAGCCGCGTAGTGCACACCGCCTGGGTGATGTTAATCGTTGCAGGTGCGGGACGGCTGCTGCTGACCTGGCGACGCGGACTCGACTCACAACGCTGTAGGGGTGCTGCTCCGCCGCATTCCGTAGGGGCATATAGCCATACGCCCCTGCCGCGCGACCGCGCCCTGATCCTGCTGACCTGGTTTGCGTTGCCCGTGCTGATGATGAGCCATGTCTCGCGTTCGGTGCATCCTTTCTACCTGCTGCTGACCGTCCCCGCCGGGCACGGGCTGGCAGCCTGGGCAGTGCGCCCCGCCCTCAACCGACGCAGGGGTATCGCGCTGGTGGTCGCCGGGGTGCTCCTCACCGGCACGCTCAACGCGCTGAACACGGTGCGCTTCGCGCAGGCCAGCGCCGCACATCCCGGCGAAGACCTGCCCGGCACGTTGCCCCTGGCCGAAGCGACTACCCTGGGCGCGCGTCTGCGTGACGCGCTTGAGCCAGGGATGGCGATCCTCGCCCCCATGCCAGAATGGACGCCCCCAACGCTGGTGGGAAAGGCCGTGCGCACCGAGGAAATGAGCGGTTTCGCCCGCGCCCTCATCGTCCCGCCGGACGGCGCGCTGCTGCTGACGGTTGCGCGCCCGGCGGAGACCGTCCCCCCGCCACTCTACGCTGCGCCTGCCGCGTCAACGGTGCTGTTTTCCGACGGCTCCGCCATCGCTCTGTGGCGGGTGACGCCAGAGCGCCTGTCCATTGCGCATCCCGCCGACATCCCCTCCGACATCCAGGTGAGCTTTGCCGGCTGGACGCTCAACGGAGTGCTGGCCGCGGGAGAGAGCGCCGTACTCGACCTGTTCTGGCGCGTGGACGGACTGTCCCCTGACCGGGGCATCTGGACGTTCGCGCCCTACGCGCATCTGCTGGACGGGAGCGGGACGCGCGTGGCGGTCGTGGACGGCGCGGTGATCTCGGCGCTGGATTGGGTGACCGGCGACCTGCTCGTCTACCGCCTGCCGATCCGCATTCCGCCCGACGCACAGGGGCCATTCTCCCTGCAGGTGGGACTGTTCGACAGCGTGCGGGCGCGTCCCGACGGCACGCCCGGCATCAACGCCATCTTCCGGCTGGACGACGAGACCTTTGTCGCCGACCTGCCGCTGGTTGTGCCATGAGCACGCCAAGCGTTACCTACATGGTGGGCGGTTGCGCCTGCCCTCATCCCCTGGTCTGTTCTCCTGCGGCGCGGGAGAAGGAGAGCGCCTGTGACCACAAACAAGTCCCCTCGCCCCGCGACGAAGCCGCGAGGGAGAGGGGATTTAGGGGTGAGGGGAAGATTTGTGGGTAATGCATAGCTGCTCCAGGAGACAAGCCATGATCACCAAGCAACAGGTCAGCGACAGATTCCTTGCCTATCTCAACAATCAGTTGACGCTCGCCGAACTGGTAGATTGGGCTGAAAACGCCCTGGTCACCGGGGGATTCGACCCAGATGAAGATGTTGACCTGCTCATGGACATTGTGATGTATCTGGCCGGAGCTGACTCGCAATATTTCCCCCTGACCTGGGAAGTTTGCCAGGATTTCATGCGTCAACTCGGAACACCTATCAAAGTAGTGACCATCTCCGCGGCCTGAGTTTTCCCCTTTGGCAGCGCAACAGCGCCGGTCAAGCGCAGCCCGATGAGCGGTTGACAAGTCTCCGCCCCGCCGCCATAATCGCCCCCATGATTCCACGACGCCTTGTTGTCTACGCGCTGGCCGCCGCCCTGACCGGCTTGCTGGCGGCGGGCTGCAACTTCGCCCGCCAACCGGCAGTGATCGTGGTGACGGCCACGCCGAGTAATCCGGCGCTGCTCACTCCGGCCACGGTGCCGTATGTGACGCCCACGCCGTACGTTGTCCCCACGCCCACCCTGCCCCCTCAAGAGGCGTTCAGCGACGCGGAACGCGCCCTGCACAATGGCGACTATGTGACCGCCGTCTCCTACTTCGAAGCGGTGCTCGTTCAGCCGGACGCTGCTCCGGAACTGCGCGCCAGCGCCACCTATGGCCTGGGCGAAGCCGCGTTGCGCGAGGGGTTGTATGCTCAGGCGGCTGATGCCCTGTCGCGCTTCATCGTACAATTCCCCAATGATCCCCGCCTGGCCTACGCGACGTTTCTGCGCGGCGACGCCTACCTGGGCCTGGGCGAGTGGCAACTGGCCATCAACGACTTTCAGACGTACCTCTCGCTGCGACCAGGGCTGATTGACAGCTACGTCTATGAGCGCATTGGCGACGCCTATCTGGCGCTGGGACAGCCCGCCGAGTCGCTGGCCGCCTATGCCAAAGCCGCCGAGGCCACGCGCGAACTCTCGTCGCTGGTGGCCTTGCGCGAGCGGGTGGCCGCGGGCTACCTCAACGCCGGTCAACCGCAGCAGGCCATCGCCCAGTACGACGCCATCCTCGCCGAGGCCCGCAACGCCCCTTACCGCGCCAGCATCGAGTTCCAGGCGGCGCAGGTGCAGCTCGCTCACGGAGACGTGGCGGGCGGCCATACGCGCTTGCAGCGCATCGTCCGCGACTATCCGGAAACCTGGCCTGCCTATCAGGCGTTGGGCATCCTGCTCAAGGCGGGGTTGCAGATAGATAACTACCGGCAGGCCGTGATCTACTTCGCCAATCAGGACTACGCGGCGGCCATTCAGGCGCTCAACAATCACAGCAGCGAGAACGGCTATCTCTCGGCGGATGCGCTGCTGATGCTGGGCCGAGCCTACCGCGAGATGGGCAACACGCAGGCCGCGCTGACCACCTTCCAGACGGTCATTGACACGTACCCCACCGATCCCGCCTTTGGTGTGGCCTGGCTGGAACAGGGTCGCACCCTCTTTCTCGCGGGCGATGTGGCGGGTGCGATCCAGAAATATTCGACCTTTGCCACCCAACACCCGGACACGCCGCAGGCCGCCGAAGCGCTATGGCGGGCGGGCTATCTCTACAGCACGCAAGGCAACACCGACGCGGCCCTGGGCACCTTCGACATCCTGGGACAGATGTTCCCCGGCACGTCGTGGGCACAGGAAGGGCTGTTCATGGGCGCGACCATGGCCTACAACGCCGGCAACGTGGGCATGGCCGCGCAATTGTTCGCCCAACTCGCTGCGACCGGCTCCGGCGAACTGCAGGCCGCGGCTTACCTGTGGGTGGGGCGGCTCTATCAGCGCGACGGCAAGGACGACCTGGCCCGTCAGGCGTATCAGGCCGCCGCTGCTGCCGACCCCGGCGGCTACTACAGCCTGCGCGCCGCCGACCTGCTCGCTGGACGCGCCCCCTTCGAGCCGCCGCCCGCCACCGTCTTCGAGTTCGACGAGGCAGCAGCGCTGGCCGAAGCCGAAACCTGGCTGCGGGCCACCTTCGGCATCATCCAGGAGGGGCCGTTGTATCCCCTGAACGCCCAACTGGAAGCTGACCCGCGCATGATCCGCGGGCGCGAATTGATGATCGTCGGCGCTTCCACCACCGCCTACGAAGCCGCCGAGAAGGAATTCGACGCGCTGCTGACCGCCGTGGAGACCGACCCGCTCTCGCTCTACCAACTGGCGATCTATCTGCGCGACCTGCGCCTCTATCGTCTCTCCATCAGCGCCGCGGCCAAGCTGATCGAGCTGGCCGGGGTGGACACCACGCAGGCGCCCGGCCTGATCGCGCGGTTGCGCTATCCGGTTTACTACAAAGACCTGGTGCTGCCCGCCGCCGCCGAACGCAACCTCGATCCGCTGCTGGTCTTCGCCCTCATCCGCCAGGAAAGCCTGTTCGAGGGCTTCGCCACGTCCTATGCCGCTGCGCAGGGTCTGATGCAGATCATTCCAGATACCGGTCAATGGATCGCGCTGCAACTGGGCTGGCCAGACTACCAGAACAGCGATGTCTATCGCCCCTACGTCAACGTGCTCTTCGGCACGTACTATCTGCGCTACGTGATGGATCAGCTTGACGGGTTGCCCTACGCGGCGTTAGCCGGATACAACGGCGGACCGGGCAACGCCGCCCAATGGTTGAGCATCTCCGGTCCGGACCTGGACCTCTTTTTGCAGACGATCAGCTTTGACGAGACACGCTCCTACGTCCGGCGCATCTACGAGCAGTATGATGTCTACCGGGCACTGTACGGCGTGTCGTAGCCTTTCCCTGCCTGTGCCCGCCTTCGTTCTGTGGACGTTTTCTCTACGCAATCTCAACGCGGTGCTTGCCCCCGCCCCTGAGTGATTCTATACTTTTCTATATGGCAGTCATACAGGCTGGCTGCCCTGACTGCCCGCTGAAGATCGGTCTCTCAAGCTGACCTCTCGTTGCTCAGGTAGCAGCTTTCACATAATCACACTGGCACCCTCTGTGCATGCCAGGGCCAGAAAAAAGGAGCTTGATCTATGAACCACTCGGTCAGAAGAACATTCCTCGCAACGTTGATCCTCGTAGCCCTGGCTGTGTTGTTTGCACAGCCTGTCCCTCACGTCGTCGCCCAGGGTGGCCAGACCCCTACTCCGCCGCCGCTCAGCCAGGACATCATCCCCGGCGCTTCGCCAACGCCGGGCGCGGGCGGCGGCTTGCTCATCCCCACCAGCACGCCGGAACCAGGCGGCGGTTTGCTGATCCCGACCAATACCCCCGCAACGGGCGGCGGACTGCTGATTCCCACCAGCACGCCGGCGGGTGGCCTGATCATCCCCACCAGCACCCCTGCCCCTGCCGAACCGTCGTTCCCCCCGCTCACCGAAGTGCAGTTGCAGGCGATCAATCTTCAGCCCACTGACGTGCCCGCCGACTTCGCCGCCAACCAGGACGTAAAGACCTTCACGGCTGAGGGGATGATCTCCGCACTCCAGCAGGCCGGCGCGCCGGAACTGGCCGCCTCGTTCCAGCAGATCACCACCACCTACGGCTGGCAATTTTCGGTGGGCATCACCTATACGTCCTGCCAGCCCAACGTCCCCGTCAGCGAGATTTACAGCGAGGTCGGGCAGTTCAGCAGCCCCACCATCGGACGTGAATTTTTCGATGATCCGCAGGTGCAGGACTTTTTTGCCGCGCTAGGCTACTCCCTGACCCCCGCCGAGAACGTGCATGGCTGGCGGGCGACACTGGGACCGGATACCGGCGCTTGCTTCGCCCAGGAGACCGAGTACGCGCTCTTCCTGGAATACTGGGGACTGATGCTCACCGTCTCCATGACCGCCGACGCCAACACCGACCCACAACTGGTCTGGGGACTGGTAGACCAACTGCTTCCCATCGTGATCGCCCACGCTGACGCTCAGGCTGCGCAGCCCTTCCCGCCGACGCCAGTGCCAGGCGCAGTGGTCTTGGGGCCAACCCCGGTGGAGATTGCGCCCACGCCAATTCTGCCTGTTCCCACGCCCGTCGTTCTACCACCAACTCCGGCTGCGCCGCGCGCCACCCTGCAAGACCTGGCCGGAGCCATGCCCACCATGGACGATCTGGGTATGGACTCGCCCCCCTGGGCACCCGATCAGACGCTCAGCGGTACCTATACGCTCGATCAGTTGCTGGCGCTGTTCCAGACCGCCGGTCTCAATGACCTGGCCCTGGCCACCCAGAACGCCGCCCAGCGATCGGGCCTCATCGGGCAGGTCAGTCATCTCTGGTCCACGGGCACAACCTGCGGTGACCCGGCGTTGCTGGATGTCGAAATCAGCGTAGCCCTGTTCAACGACACTGAGGGACCGGCTCTCTACATGAACGATACGGGTGTACAGCGAGCCTGGTTGGGCACCGGCCTGTATAGCAGCATCATGCCTCACGAGGTAGGCACCGTCAGCGGGCAACTGTGGATCGGCAGCACTACCTTCCACCGCTGCGGTGGTGCTATGTTCCGCAACATCATCCTGCCGCACGGTCGCTTCCTGGTCATGGTCTCGCTCACCGCCTCGGCTTCCGCCAACCCCGACGAAGTGATTGGCGTCGCCGAGGACGTGGCCGAATTCACCGCCGCCAAGCTCGATCAGGCCGGGCTGCAATAAGCATTCTCACCTCAGAGGGCGCAGGGGACGCAGAGATTTTTCTCTGCGCTTCCTCTGCGTTCTCCATGGTTTTCCCTTTTCCGTTACATTTGCCCTGCGCGGTAGCCGGATGCCTGGTCAGCATGGCGTCGGCACCGATTGCCCTTCGCTTCACCAACTGTTGCTTTGCGCACGCGGCAAAGTACTCTATACTGATATATGTAGCAGTCATACATACTCTGATACTGCGGCGGTCCTGGCACCGTCAACGTCTCCCCGCATTCACGCTGCTTCCCCCCAAACCGCCCTCTCAGGTCTTGTTGACCGCTCAACCCAAACGCACCCTTCCCCGTTCGAATAGTCCTGGCCTTTGTCGCCAGTTATCGGCGCAGCGCCGGCCAGGAAAAGGAGAGCCTCCCATGAAATACACCCCCAAAGCAAGGGCCGCCCTGATCGCATTGTTGACATGCCTTTCCCTTCTCGCTCTGCTGCCGCTTGGCCACGCCAGAGCACAGGGCAACCCAACGCCCACACCCGTTCCGCTCAGCCAGGGCATCATTTCTGACGTCTCGCCCACGCCAGAGTCTGGCGGCGGACTACTGATCCCAACCAATACCCCCGCAACGGGCGGCGGACTGCTGATCCCAACCAACACCCCCGCAGGGGGCCTGATCATCCCCACCAGCACCCCCGCCCCTGCCGAACCCTCGTTCCCGCCGCTCACCGACGCCCAACTGATCGCCATCAACCTGCAACCGGCGGACGTGCCCGCCGACTTCGCCGCCAACCAGACGATAGAGAGCTTCACGGCAGAGGGCATGATTGGCGCACTGAACAATAGTGGCGCCTCGGAGCTGGCGGCTTCCTTACAGGAGATAGTCTCCACTTATGGCTGGCAGTATCCCATTGACGTCACCTATACTTCCTGCCAGCCCACGGTCCCCATCAGCAAGATTTCCAGTGAGGTCGGTCAGTTCCATAGTCCCGCTGCCGGACGCACCTTCTTCCATGACCCGCAAGTGCAAAGCTTCTTCATCGGCCTGGGCTATACCCTGACTCCTACCGAACACGTGCACGGCTGGCGGGCAAGCCGGGGGCTAGAAGACGCGACATGCTTCGCCCAGGAGGCCCAATACGCCCTCTTCTTTGAATACTGGGGCCTGCTGATCAATGTCTCCATGAACGCCGACGCCAACACCGACCCGCAACTGGTCTGGAACCTGGTGGATCAACTGGTTGGCGTGGTCATCGCCCACGCCGACGCTCAGGCCGCGCAGCCTTTCCCGCCCACGCCGACCCCTGGCGCTGTTGTCCTTCAGCCAACACCTTTCTTGCCAATCCCCACACCTGTGCTCCCGACGCCGACTCCTGCCATGATAGGCGCTACCCTGCAAGACATTGACGCGGTCATGCCCACCGCCGCCGAACTGGAACTCAAACCGCCCTGGCTCCTGGACGAGAGCACGAGCGGCATTCAGAGCTTCTACCAGATCGTGACCCAGTATCAGAGCGGGGGCATGTACGAACTGGCGAGCGCTGTCCAGGACGTGGGTCTCCAGACAGGGCTGGTCGGGCAGGTCAACCGGTTGTGGTCAACAGGACTGGACTGCAGCTTCGACGTGCAGGATTTGCAGGTCACCGTCCTTCTGTTCAACGACACCCAGGGGCCAGTGACCTTCATGAACAACCTTCGGCTCAAGCAGGCGTGGCTCAACACCGGCATCATCAGCAGTATCGAGCCACACACCATGGGCACCATTCCGGGTCAGGCCTGGACCGGCTTCGACATGATGTACGATCCGTGTGCACCGGTTGTCTACCGGCTGCTGATCATGCCCTATGGCCGCTTCCTGATCACTGTCTTCGCCATCGCTTCCACAAGAGTCGAAATGGAATATCTGGATAAAGCCAACGAGTACGTCATCGCCCTCGTCATGTCGAAGCTCGATCAGGCGAGGCTGCAATAGCGCTGCAACCGACAAACAGCGCGGAAGACAAAGCCACCATAAAGGACGCAGAGAAAAAATCTCTGCGTCCTCCGTAGTTTCTTTCCGGTAGCGTTTCCGCTGTACTTGCCCTGGGCGGGCGGCTGGCGTATAACGAGAATTCGGGCCACAATAGTGCCAGTGTGCCCTGTGAGACGGCGCGAGCAGGAGGTTTCTCATGCATCACCTCACCCGTTTCGTCCCTGGCGTCCGGCGCTGGCCGGTGATGATTGCCTTGTTGGCGCTGCTGGTCGCCGCGACCGGCCCAGCGCTAGCCAGTCCCCCCGTCCAGGCCAGCGTATTGCGCATCGGTTACCTGGGCGTCGCCAGCTCTGACCTGGCCAAAGGCGCTCAACTGGCCATGGATCAGATCAACGGCGCGGGCGGGTTGCGAGCCGGCGGCGGGACGTATCAACTCGAACTGGTCACCCTGGCGCAGCCGCCCACTGCCGACTCGTTGAGCAGAGACATCGCCGCACTGGTTGCTCAGGGGGTCGTGGCCCTGCTCGGCCCAGAAGACAACACCGTCCTGACGCCTCAGAGCACCGCCGCCCTCACCAGCGCTGGCGTGCCCGTG
>DAOTZZ010000305.1:0-2893 GCA_034433965.1 Anaerolineae bacterium | reverse complement strand
CCACGCCGCCCGCAAAAGCGCCGCCTGATTCTCCCAATCCGCCAGGCTCATGATCGCATACGGGCCGTGAATGTAGCGGCAGGGGTTGGCCACCACCACGCTGGGCACGCCGATTCCTGTGCGATGAATCGCGCCCGCGTCTGTGCCACCGGCGTGCTGCGGCGAGCGGAACTGATGCGGGATACCCGCTGCCTCGCCCGCCCGCACCAGGTGACGCACCAGCCGCGGGTCGCTGACCATTGAGCGATCGGCAACCGTGATGGCTGGCCCATTCCCCAGACGGGTGATCGTGGTCTGATCCGGCTCGTCGGGGTCTTGCGGCAGGTCATGACAGGCGGTAGTCTCCAGCACGAAGGCCACGTTCGGTTGCACCCGTCCGGCGGCAGCTCGCGCCCCACGTAAACCCACCTCCTCCTGCACGGTGAAGACCGCGTAGAGATCGAAGGGGAAGCGCTCGCCCTGCACCAAGCGGATCAGCGAAGCGCAGCCGGCGCGGTCGTCGAAGGCTTTGCCGCGCACCGTCGGCCCCAGTTCTTCGAAAGGGCTGGCGAAGGCAATGCGGTCGCCGCGCGAGACGGCTTTCTGTGCCGCGTCGCGGCTGGCCACGCCAATGTCAAGGCGCAGTTTGTCTATGGGCACGGTATCCTGATCCTTGTTCAGGTGAATCGGCGTCCAGGCGATCACCCCCGGAATCTTGTCCGGCCCCACCCACACGCGCACCCCTGGCAGGATGCGCGCGTCCAGGCCGCCCACGGCGCTGAAGCGGATCATGCCGTCGGAGTCGAAGCCCATGACCATCATGCCGACTTCGTCCATGTGTGCGGCAGCCATCACGCGCAGCTTCGACACGCCCGTCCCGCGTTTGAGAGCGATCACGCTGCCCAGCGCGTCGAGTTGCACGTCGTCCACGTGCTCGCGAATATGCTTCAGGATGAGGGCGCGGACTTCGCCCTCTTCACCGGAGACGCCTACCGCTTCCGACAGTTCGCGCAGCACCTCGATCATGCCTTCTTCTCCTCCAACACCGCCGCTTCCGGCCAGGAGAGCGTCCCCAGGAAGTCGGGGGTCAGGCCGGCGATGAACGCTGCCAGCCAGCGACCGGCGCGCGTCACGTCGCGCAGATCGATCACCTCCGCCGGCGAATGCATGTTGCGCATGGGGATACCGATCAGGCCGGTGGGGATGCCCGCCCGGCTGACCTGAATTTCCCAGGCGTCGGTGCCACTGTTGCCGGGGATCGCCTCCACCTGGAAGTCTATCTCCAGCTCTTCGGCGGTGCGACGCAATGCCTTGACCAGCAGCGGGTGGAAGTTCGGCCCGTAGCTGAGGGTTGGGCCGTCGCCCAGCTTGAAGCCTTCGTCGTCGTCCACCCCCTTCTGCGCGCCGAAGGTGCCGTCAATGACGATCGCCAGATCGGGCTGTAGCTGATAGGCCGCCGTGATCGCGCCATAGCTGCCCACTTCTTCCTGGACAGCGGCCACGGCCAGCACATCCCAGATGTGCGCGCGGCGGGTGAGTTCGTCCAGCACCAGGGTGACGGTGGCCACGGCCACGCGATTGTCGAGGGCTTTGGCCGCGAAGCGCTCCCCTTTGAGCGGAGTCGCGGGCGCATCTATGGTGATGATGTCGCCCACGCGCACCAGCGCCGCCACTTCGTCGGCGGGCAGGCCCACGTCAATCCACAGATCGTCAGCTTCTGGATACTTGTCGCGGCTACGGGCCATGTGCGGCGGGGCCGCGCCGAACACCCCCTTGAGCACGCGCCGCCCGTGCACCAGCACAGGCTGCATCAGCAGTACCCGGTAATCCACACCGCCCAGCGGAGCCGTGCGGATGAAACCGTCGCGCACCTCGCTCACAATCAGCCCAATCTCGTCCATGTGGGCGCAGAGCATAACCCTGGGGCGCGGAGCCGCGCCGGAGCCTCGTTTGAGGGCGATCACGTTGCCCAGGGCGTCAGTCTGTAGCTCGTCTACCAGGTCCGTCCATGCCTGACGGATCACGGCGCGGACAGGTTCTTCGTGCCCAGACGGGGCGGGGGCGGTGCACAGCGCTTTCAGATGTTCCTGCAGGTCTACCGGCATGAGTTCTACGCTCCCTGGTTGGACAGGTCAACTACTGCTATCCGGAGGCAAGGACTCCTGAGTGGGTGTAGGCGGTGGCGCTTCCGTCGTGGGCGGCGGCAGGGTGGGGGCCAGCGTACTCGTTGGGGCCTGGGTGGGCGGTAACGTATTCGTCGGAGACGGCGGCAGGGTCGGCGACGGTGGCAGCGTCAACGTCGGAGCGAGAGTGATCGTCGGGACGAACGTCCAGGTGGGCACGGGCGTCCAGGTCGGCGGGATGAAGAAAGGCGTATTGGTTGGCAGGTAAAGTTGCGGTGGCGTAGGCTGCAACGGCGGACGCCAGGACGTCGGCGTCGCGGTGAGGAACGGCGTGTAAAGCGGCGTGCCGAACCCATTGCCTGGCGCGCTGCCCAGCGTAGGCGTGACCGGAGCGGTGGTCGCCCTGCCAGAGCCTGTCGGTGCATAGGCCAGCAACACCGCGCCCAGGCAATAGCAGGGCACCGTCAGCAGAATGATCGCCACCAGCACCAGGCGCGTGGTCTGGCGACTATCCCACGGGCCAGAGAACCATCCCAAATGTGTTGCCCTCGCCTGCAGACCCTCTCGTCGTCACGAACGGCTCACCTTCACTTGCGAATGTCCCACCATAGCGGCGTGCCCAGCGCGCGCGCCATGTGCACGGCGGCGTGATGCGCGGGCGTGTCCAGTTCGCTGAAGCGCACACGGCGGCGGCCCGCCTGCTTGAGACGGGCGCGCACCTCCTCCCACGTTTCCGAAATGCCCTCGACCGGCCCCAGAGCGACGACCGGCCAGAAGTGCTCTCCGTCGGC
>DAOTZZ010000304.1:0-4672 GCA_034433965.1 Anaerolineae bacterium | reverse complement strand
GGACGATCGCGGACGTTGATCCTGGTTGGGGGAGCCGTTGTTCTTTTCTTCCTCTCCTACCTGCTGGCCTGGGGCAACGCCTATCGCCTGTCAGCCGGTTACCTGAAAGACGCTGACACCAGCTACGAAGAAGGGCGCTATCTGGACGCGCTGGTCGGCTATCAGAAGTTCAACCCGGCCAAACGACGTTATGTTCAGCATGGCGGCTACATTCAAGTACAACGCATCTGGGAAAACCGCTACGCCTGGCCCAAACCTGACCTGGTCAAGCGTGCGCAGGAGCGCATAGGCGAGATTCTGGAGAAGCGGTTGACCATAGCCGAAGCCGAGCAGTTTGTGCAAGAAAACATCGGACGCAACAACCCTTATATGGGTATCATCTACTTGCGCCTCGGTGAACTGTATGAAGCTGATGGTCGCCTGCGCGAAGCTGAGGAGATTTACGCCTCCATGCCAGATCTGTTTTCTAACGATCAAGCGCTCCTTGAGCGTGCCAGGCATAATCTGGAACGTCTCCAGCAACAAGATAGTGGCACTGCTTCATCTTCTTGAAGGATAGCACTCGCTATGGCTCAGTTACCGAACGCCTACGGCTACTTCAGCGATGATGGTCGGGAGTACGTCATCACTTGCCCAGACACGCCCATGCCCTGGGTCAACGTCATCTCAAATGGCGACTACGGGCTGGTGATTTCGCAGGCGGGCAGCGGCTATAGCTGGCGTACCCATGCCAGCCTGAACCGTCTCACGCGCTGGGAACAAGACCTGATCCGCGACGAATGGGGCAAATACCTCTATCTGCGCGATACCAGCAACGGAGAGTTCTGGTCACCAACGAGGCAGCCTTGCGGCGAGACGCTCGAGCAATATCGCGTGCGTCATGGTATGGGCTACACGGTCATCGAGGGGCAGCGCGGCTCGCTAGCCAGCCAGGTCACGTATTTCGTTCCTCTGGATGCGCCTTGCGAAATCTGGTTGCTCCGCCTCGAAAATCTCGGTGATCAATTCCGTCATCTGCAGGTGTTCACCTACCTGGAATGGCTGCTAGGGGCTGCTCCCGACTGGCATCGCGAGTTTCACCGTACCTTCATCGAAACGCAGTTCAACTCAGAGCACGGAGCGCTACTGGCGACCAAGGTGCTGTGGGAGCTGCCCGTGGAAAGCAAAACGCACTGGAATCGCTCGTGGCCCTATGTGGCGTTTCTGGGCGCCTCAGAGGCGCCCGTCGGTTTTGATGCAGACAAGCGCGACTTTCTGGGACGGCATGGAACACTGAGTCGCCCACAGACAGTTGTGACGGGGCGCTGCAGCAACCGTGCCGGTCGCTGGGGAGACGCCATTGGCAGCCTGTCTCTGGAACTCGACCTCGCGCCAGGCGAAGCACGAGAGATTGCCTTCACCCTCGGCGCGGCTGACGATCTCGATCAGGCCCTCTCGCTGGTGAAGAAATACAAAGACATTGTGGTTGTTCACACTGCGTTACAGGCCGTGCGCGAACACTGGCAGGCTCTCACCTGCACCCTGACAGTCGAGACACCTGATCCGGCCCTGAACCTGTTAGCGAACGGCTGGCTGGGTTACCAGGCTATTTCCGGTCGGCTCTATGGGCGCACTGCCTATTACCAGACCGGCGGCGCATATGGTTTCCGCGATCAGCTGCAGGATAGTCTGGTCTGGCTGCTCTTGGGCTATCCGGAGAAGACTCTGGAGCAGATTCGGCTGCACGCGGCCCATCAGTTTCAAGATGGCATCGTGCTGCATTGGTGGCATCCCCTGGCCGAAACAGGGTTGCGCTCGGATTACAGCGATGACTTGCTGTGGCTGCCCTTTGTCACACTGCATTATCTGTACGAAACAGCTGACTTCACCTGCCTGGAACAGGAGATACCGTTTTACGACGGCGGGAGCGCCTCGCTGAGGGAGCATTGCCTGCGTGCCTTCGAGGTGGCTCTGCGCCGCCGTAGCCCGCGCGGTCTGCCGCTCATCCTGAAAGGTGACTGGAACGATGGGTTGAATGCTGTGGGGGCCGAGGGGCGGGGTGAGAGTGTCTGGATGGCGCACTTCCTCCACTATTTGCTGCGCGCCTGGGCTTCCTTGCCCGGCGAAAACGAAGATACTGTTGTCCGCTTCCGCCGCGCAGCGGACGCCCTGCGCGAGGCAGTGAACCGTCATGCCTGGGATGGGGCATGGTATTGGCGTGCTTCCACAGATGCAGGCTCCCTGGTCGGTTCACGTCAGTCGCGCGAAGGACAGATTTTCCTTAACGCCCAGACTTGGGCGATCTTGAGCGGCACAGCCGATAGTCAACGCGCTCGCCAGGCGATGGCTTCGGCGCGCGAGCACCTTTACTCTCCTTACGGCCCGCTGCTGCTGGCTCCTGCCTATACGCAATCCGATCCAGAGATCGGCTACCTGTCGCGCTATGCCCCTGGCACGCGCGAAAACGGGGGTGTGTATTGCCACGCAGCCTGTTGGGCAGTGCTGGCCGAACGCCGTCTGAACGGCGTACAAGCCGCCTATGATCTCTGGCGCAGTTTTTGCCCGCCGGTGCGCGCAGCGGATGCCGATCACTACGCTGGTGAGCCATACGTCATGCCAGGCAATGTAGCTGGACCACAGGCGGCTATCCCTGGGCAGGCTGGCTGGACCTGGTATACTGGCTCGGCGGCATGGTATCTACGCGCCCTGATCGAGGGTGTGCTGGGAGTTGAAGCACATCTGGAAGGTTTGCAGGTGCATGCCGCTTTGCCAGACGGGTGGGATCGATACCGCCTCCAGCGTAGGTTCCGCGGCGCTCTCTACGATATTACCGTACGACGAGCAGCGCCCGGCGAGTCGCCAGGGTGCTGGGTTGACGATCGGCCCTGGTTGGGTGAGTACCTGCCCCTCTATGCCGCTGACACCATCCGCGTCGAGATCGTGGTGTAGCTCAGCCAGTGGGGTCTGGAACAGAGGACAGTTCCGGGGGGGGAGAGAGCAGATCGTTGTCAATGCCCCTGAGAGCCTGTTATGAACTTTAGAGCACCAAAGCGATCAATCGGAGCTGGCCATTGACTTGCGCTACGTGCAGCAGGCCACTGTGATCAGCGACATCGTGATCATCCTGCGCACGCTCCTCGCGCTCTTCCGCTGAATCTCCTCTCTGTCTGCTCCTACCCATACTGATCACTCTCTATGCTTTCTGCTGAGGGCCGGCACGCCAGCAGGAATGCCTCTCTGAGGTCAAGTCCGAATTTTTCTGTAAAAAGGGAGACGTGACATCGGACTAGACCGGCTTTTGGTAAATGGACGTGGGTTCTGGTGCGCTGGGTTCCAGTCCCTACTCGCGACGTAGGCGACGCAGCATGGCCAGTTCCAGGTCGGTCATGCGCACCCGCTGCCAGCGCTCACTGGCCTGCCAGAGAGTAGCGAAGACCAGTTTCAAACAACTGCGCTCATCCAGGAAGCGCGGGATGGTCTTGGTGCGGCGTCGTTGCTCGGCGAAGGCGTGCTCAAGCAAGTTGGTGGTGCGAATGCGCCGGTGATGCAAGGGAGGATAGCACAGGAAAGCCAGGCTGGCTTCCAGGTCATCCAGCAAGCACGCGACTGCCGAGGGGTAGACCGGCTCATAGGTCGCGATGAAGTCCTGGAGCAAGAGGTCTGCCGTGGCCCGATTAGGAGCATTCCAGATGGCCTGCAGGCGCTGCTTGATCTCCAGCTGAGCCGACGGCGGCCAGTCAGCGGATCCCGGAAGGCCTCTTCGACATCCCGCGTCGACAGACCGCGCGTGTACATCTGTAATACCAGGTAGTCCAGCACGTCGGTGTTGCCCTTGAAAAACGCCATCAGTCGCGACTGGTACGGCTGCTCGCTGTCACGTACCTGGGGCACCGCCAACTCAATCGCTCCCTCAGCACTGCGCATCCGCCCTGGCTTGTAGCCGTTGCGATACCCGACCGGCTCCTCCCGCCGCTCATAGCGCTCTCGTCCCAGGAAATCCGTCACCTCTTGCTCCAGCGCCTCTTGGGCGATCAATTGCACTGCCAGCCTCACAAACTCGCTGACCGGTTGTTCGCTCTGCTCATACCCTCCCTGTAGATACCCCTCCAACAGTTGCCGAATCCGTTCACTTGGCGCTATTCTCATGCTCATGGCGTGGGCTCCTTCTCCCGTTCGGGAGTCATCCTTAAGACAGACAAATGGTAGCTCACGCCTCCTCGTTTTTACAGAAGTATACGGACATCACCTCCGCAACGGTTCTTCTGCACAAGCGTCTTCATGAAAGTCTTCATAAGCTATGCTCACAAAGACCGGCCGATGGTTGACGAGCTCGCTGGGTTTCTCCGCAAGGGCGGGCATGACATCTGATACGACGACTGCCTGGTTGCAGCAAAATCCTGGAAGGCGCGGCTTCTTACCCAAATCAAGGCATACCGTCAATGCCTATCTGGAAGCTGTTTGCTAGGAGGCTTGGCAGTACAGGTGGGGTAAATGGCTCCTCGCGCGCAAAGTCGATCTTTTTGAGCGCCCCTTTGACTCCCTTGACTATGTTAATTATCCAGCTGCTCTCCATTTACTGATCCTTGCATAACAAACTAAACTGGCACACCGAGGTGAACCTGCTCAATACAAGACACAATGACATTGGTTTTGTGCCGCAGGCGCACGGTGGCTTTGCGCAACTCATAGCGCA
>DAOTZZ010000303.1:0-14735 GCA_034433965.1 Anaerolineae bacterium | reverse complement strand
CGGCGGCACTGCGCCGAGCGTATAATGCACTCCCAGACAGTCGACGAACTGCGCCGCGCCCAGGGCGGCCAACTGTTGTGCAAAGGCCGCGTCGCTTTGTTCGGGCACGGCGGGATCGTCGGAGGGGCGCGGCGCGCCGCTGATGACCAGGATGTTGGGATTGACCGTCTTGATCGCGCTATACGACAACGCCAGCAGGCGCAAATAGT
Organism: Anaerolineae bacterium; assembly: GCA_034433965.1. GTDB lineage: Bacteria > Chloroflexota > Anaerolineae > Aggregatilineales > Aggregatilineaceae > UBA2029. The sequence goes on along the minus strand of DAOTZZ010000303.1, from coordinate 14,526 downwards.
CTTCGGAGGACATCAGCGCGTTGGCTTCCGGCCAGACTTCGATGGCGTCCGGGCCATAAGCAGCCAGGCCGGACATGTACGTTGTGAACAGGGACAGATATTCCGCCCGGTCGAGGGTCGCGAACTCGTCCGCGTCGCCGCTGACACTCAGCAGCACCTTGAAACCGTTGCCCTGCCCCTGGACGATGGCGTCCTGCTGCGCGCCGGGCATGGCTCCCACCCGGTAGCGCACGTCCAGCGCAATCCATTTCATAGACATGCGCCCCGCCTGGAGCAAGGTACGGCTCAAGCGACCTACGTGCACGCCCACTTCGAAAGCCGTGCCCAGATCAACCGCCAGCCAGGCCGGATCAACCGTCGGCAGCGCGGTCAGATCGGGCAAAGCCGCGACAGGCGTCCCCGTCGGGGCGGGCGCGACAGGCGTTACGGAGGGCGGGGTCGCCGTCGGCGTTGGGGGCAGCGGGGTGACCGTCGGCGTCGGCGTCGGTTCGGCGGCGGTGACGGTGATCGTTGTCTCGCTCAGCAGAGTGTCGCCCGCCCACAGCCCGACGGTCAACGGACCGGGATGCTCCCAGGCAAGGAAGGTGAATGGCTGATCCGGCGCAGCCTCGGCCTGCGCGACGACCGTTTCGCCAGAGCGGACGCGCCATTCCAGAGTCAGCGGGGACGCTTGCAGCGGGCGATCCAGACGGTAGGCCAGCAACGCCGCCGCCAGTCCAGGCGTCGCGTCGCGGCTCAGCAGGTCGGTGACGAAGACTCCCCCCAACCGATGATCAGCAGCCAGGCGCAGGCGCACATGCAGCGCTTCGGCATCGGTGATCCACATCGTGCGCAGCAGCGCCCCCTCCGGACTGTAATAGCGGACGAAGAAAGCGCGTTCCGGTTCACTCACGCCCCACTCCGCGCGGATGCCCGCCGGATGAGTCAGGCGGGCAGCGACTGTCTGTCCGGGCGCGACCTCGCCCGCGGGTTCGAGCGACACCTCGCCCACATGAGCGAGCGCCTCACCAAAGTCCACCGGCAGCAACGTGCCGTCGGGCGTCTCAGCCATGCTCGACGCGCTCACTCCCAGCGCCAGCGTGCCCCGGCTGACCTGGGTCACCGCCCAGGCCAACGCCTGATCCACAGTGCCGCCGGGCACATATGCCGCCGGATCGAGCGGGCCGAGCAGCACCAACGTGTCGGCCAGATGCCCCAGCGCAGCCAGATCGTAGCCGTTCGTCTCCCAAACCCCTTCCCCTGCGGGTACAGGCATGGGGACAATCACCGTCAGTGCGCGCCCGCCGCGATCCAGCAAGCCGGACAGCTCGCGCACGAAGGCGGTGTAGGCGTCGCGCAGGCTGAAGGGGATCGCGCGATAGTCCAACACCAGCCCGGCGTGACCGCTGTCGGCCAGGGCGAAGGCAGCGAGCTGACGGGCGTGCTCGGTGCGCAGAGCGGGATTCTCCAGCAGGGTCTGCACGGTGCCGAGATCAACGACGGCAGGGTCGGCGTAGTTCTGCGCGTGCGGCATGACTGCATAGCCTTCACTCGTGCTGTAGCCAGGGGCCAGCACCACGTCCAGCGCGCCGGTGCGCGTCGGGCGCAGGCGACCCGGCACGAGGGTCGGGTTGGCAGCCAGCACCTCCGGACTCAGAACGTCTTGCAGGCCCAACGCCAGGCTCAGCCGCCGCGCCTCGCCGGTCTCGCGTAGCAACGCCAGGCAGCGCGGCACATAGGGCAACGTGACCTCCAGCGCGCCCGACTCGTTGGCAGCAGCGGGCAGGTATTCCCAGTGCCCGGTGCTGGCATTCCAGAGATGCAGTTCCAGCGCTGTGCCGTCCGCTCCCCCTGTCAGAGGAGTCACACGTACAGTCAGGTGTTCCGGCAACGTACCTTTGCGCGCCAGACTGTAAACCGCGCTGGCCAGGGCGTGATTGGGCGGCAGATCGGCGGGACAGTGCCAGCCCGACGCAGGGAATTTCCTGGCGAGATAGTCCGCCGGAGACAGCGTCACCAGCCCGATTTCCAGCGGGGTGACGGGCGCTTCGCCCTCCGCCCGCAACGTCAGGCCCGCGTGCTCGATCTGCGGCACTGCCGCCGTGAGCGTGAAGCGCACTTGAGCTGTGTCGTCACCGGGGCGTTCGTTGTCCGCCTGCTGCTCTACCAACCCGGCCACATCGAACAGCGAAAAAGGCGGCAGCGCCAGGGCGACCAGCAGCAGCGGGCAGGCAAAGAGCGCGCCGGTCAGCAGGGCAGAGAAGAAGCCCTGCGGCAGGCGCAACGTCCGTCGCCGGGGACGAGATGGGGGTGAGGGCGGCGCTTTGACCTGATCAGCAAACTGTGGCCGGACCGAGGTCGCGGGCAGGCGACGCGCTTCTTCGCGACGCGGCGCACGCCGTTCGCGCTGCGGAGGGTGCGGCGGTTCGGCTGGCGACAGCCGATCGGGCGGTTGGTCGGTGCTCATGCGCTGAGTCTCCCCACCAGCGCACATTGCCAGGACACAGCGCAGCGCTCCTTCCGCATGACCTCAACGTCCGGCCAGGGCATCGCAGGCCGGGCAACCCCCGCCGGGCCGGATGATAGCATAACCGGCCATCGGATCGCCGCCGTAGTTGGTGAAATCCACATTCCAGATGATGACCAGCCGCACGCGCCCGCTGCTGCGCGCCAGGCGCACCGCTTCGGCCAGCCAGCGCGCCTGCTCAGCCACGCTGGTGTCGGCTCCCCAGGCGTAATGAGCGGGCAGCGGACCCAGTCCCTCCGGCGACAGATAGCCCAGTTCGGTGAAGCAGACCGGGCGCGCCCCGCCGAAGGCGCTATAGTAGGTATTGACCATGCCCCAGAAATAGCGCGTGTAGTAGTTGCCGCGCGGATCACCTGATGTTTGCGACGGGGCAACAATGCCCTCGTTGTAGTGCGCCCCGATGCAGTCCATATAGCGAGCGGCCCCGGCTGCGGCCATGCCGCGCACGTAGCGATCGTCGTTCCACACAGCATCCGTGCCAAACGCGCCCTCGGCACCGGTAGGCGCGGGCGCGCCGCTGATTACTGCCACGTTGGGGTTGGCGCTCTTGATGGCATTGTAGGCCAGGGCCAACAGTTGCGTATAGCTGGCCGGATCAATGTGCCCGTGCGCCCATTCACGGTCAATGTTCTGCTCGTTCCACACTTCGATGGCATCCGGGCCGAGTGCCGCCACCTCGCCGACAAAGCGGGCGTATTCCTCGAAGTAGCCGGGCAGAGTCACATCGTTGGCGTTGCCCACAATGCCCAGCAGAATCTTGAAGCCGTTGGCGTGCGCCTGCTCGATTGCGCCCGCCGCAATGTTGCCCGGCGCACCCCAGGAGAAGCGAATCTGCCGCTTGACCCAGGTCATGCCCGCATAACGCATCAGATCGGGATAGGCGAAGCTATCCACGTGCCCCCCATAGCCGAAGCTGCTCAGCCCCGGCCCTCTGGTGACGGGCGCGGGCATGGCCGCGCCGGCGGGCGCGGCGGTTTCTGCCGTCGTCTGCGTGACGATGGTGTCTACCAGGGGCAGAGCATTCACTTCTCCCGAAAGCAGGCGCAGATAGTCCGCATAAACCCAGCCATCTTGCCCGCTGACCGTGACGAAGACCCACTGCGCCGTCCCATCGCGTCCTCTGGCCAGCGCGGCCACTCCTGCAGACAGCGTGGTGATGACGCGGTAGCCCGTCCCCGGCCCGACGCGCAGGTTCACGTTGGCTGCGGTCTGCGCGGGGATGCCCGTGCCTTCCGGAAAGCCTCCAGCGGGCGGTTGCGGCGCTGAGTCAGCAGCAGGCGACGGTTTCTCCACGGCGGGCGCGCCCGTCTCTGGGCGGACGGGTAGAGCTTCCAGATCGAAGTCTGCGCGCACGTCCAGATAATCAGAGAGCGCCCAACCTTCCACGCCCTCGCCCGTGCGGGCATAGAGCCACAGTCCATTGGCGGGCACGTCCTCGCGCGCCAGCAGAGTCAGCGCCGTGCCGCGCCCCAGCCTGGCAACGACGCTGTATTCGGTGCCGGGGCCGCTGCGCAGGTTCAGTTGATCGGGGATGACCGTGGCATCGGTCCCGCCCTGCGCTCCGACAATACTGGTGCCGCTGAGGGGAAGAGTGATTGCCACACAGATCAGAAGTACCAGGCGCGTCACAGTGCGAACGGCCATCGCGCTTTCTCCAGCTTACTCACAGGACAGCCGACCAGGGTGTGTCCTGGACGAACAGAACGGGATGCCGTGAACCGACATCCAGGCAGGGGTAGTGTAGCACGCGGGATCGGCCGCTGCAAGGCGGGCAACAGGCGCTCCATGTCAGGCGTTGTCTGCTTCGGCCAGCGGCAGGGCACCTGGCCGTCATACGTGAGCCTGCACTCAGATCAGCAGGCTGATCGCCAGCACTGCCAGCGCAATCCAGATGACCAGGATCGCCCCCGCTGCAAACCAGTTGGGGCGGCGCTGAAGCGTCCGGCTGCGCGCTTCGGCCCGGCACTCGGCCATGACCGGTGCAGGGATCATGCGCAGCGCCAGCAACACTCCCAGCGGAATGAGCACCAGATCGTCCAGGTAGCCCAACAGTGGGATCGGGTCGGGGATCAGGTCAATGGGGCTGAACGCATACGCGACCACACAGGCCGCGAACAGGCGGGCGTGCCAGGGCACACGCGGGTCGCGATAGGCTATGACCAGGGCCTCCAGCTCCGTTCCAAGCTGACGTGCCCGTTCTTTCCAGTGTGCCATCATGGTTGCCTGCATCCCTGTTTGCCGATCCCATGCTACACTGAGCAATTGTAACACCGCCGTCGGAGATCGGAGCGTGCCGCATGACTGCATGGCGCTGGCCGTTCTACAGCCTGGTGATCGGCATCCTGCTTCTGGCCCTACCAGCCCCGCGGCATGACCTGTTGCGGGCGCAAGGGCCAGATGTCCGCCCATTACGCTATGGCGAGACCGTCAGCGGCATGCTCAACGACGTACACTATGAAGACCGCTGGACGTTCAACGGACAGCGCGGCGACGTGATCCGCGTCACCATGACCCGTAGCGCCGACGTGCCGGGCGGTCTGGACGGCTATCTGCTGCTGATCGGGCCAGACGGCGCGGTGCTGACTGAGGTAGACGATACCGGCAACGCGGTCATGCCCACCCTTGCAGGCTACGAATTGCCCGCCGACGGTGCGTATACCCTGGTCGCCACGCGCTTCGGCTTTGTCAACGGCTACTCGACCGGCGAATATTCGCTCACTCTGGAACTGATCGGGCGGCAACTGGCGGCTGGCGCTGCCGGAGGTACGGGCGTGCGCTGGCTCGCGCCGGGGACATTGCCGTCCGGTCTGCGCTGGATGATCTACAACGAGCCGGTCAGCGGCAGGCTGGCTGATGATCACATCGAAGACTGGTACATCTTCCAGGGGCGCGCGGGGGACGAGATCACCCTGCGCATGGCCGCCGCAGACGGCGCACTCGATCCTTTTCTCATCCTCACCGACGGAAGTGGCTTCGAACTGACGCGCGCTGACGACGCGCCGGACGGCTCGCGCGATGCCCTCATCGCCGACCTGAGCCTGCCCGCCGATGGCGCATACCTGGTGTGCGCCACGCGCTATGGCTTCGCACACGGGCCTTCCGCCGGGGCGTATACCCTGGTCATCGAGACGGACGCGGCCCCCAGTGGACCAGGCGCAGCCCCACCCCTGCCGCTGGTAGCCGGTCTGCCGGTGTCCGGGACGCTCGATCTGCAGAGGGCGGTGCAGCGCTACACCTTCGAGGCGCAGGCCGGGCAACAGGCCACAGTGACGGTTGAACGCGCGGAAGGCACGCTGGTTCCAGCGCTCGCCCTGCACGGCCCGGACGGAGCGCTCCTGATCGCCGGTGACGCGGGGCCGATGGCGCACGAAGCACGCCTGGGACCGGTCGCCCTGCCCGCCGACGGGACTTACGTGGTAGACGTGTCACTGGCCGATCTGAGCACTGCCGGTGTCTATCGGCTGATTGCCGTAGTCGGGCCGCCGCCCGCCCCTGCCTCGGATACTTTCCGCCCCGCTGCGGGACTGGACATCGAAGCCGTGCTGATCTGGTCGTCCGCAGCAGACCTCGATCTGGACGTGACCGGCCCGACAGGAACTTCCGGCCTCCGCCAGGCTCAGGCCAATGACTTCTGCGCCGAGGTGCAGGCTACGCCCGTCGAGCGCGTCACCTGGGTGGAGGGAAGCGCCGCGCCGGGCCTGTACCCTGTCACTGTGCGCTATCGCTTCGATTGCGCGGGGGCAGGTGTGCCGGTGCAGTTCATGCTGGGGCTGGCCGTGCGCGGCGCGGTGATAGACGTGATCAGCGCGACGCTGGCGCGTCCGGGTGACACGTACACAACCTATCTGGCGCTGCGCTGAGACCTGAGCATAGGCATGTATCAGGACAATGGTGGAACCGCCAAGAGGGACGGACAAACCGGTATTCAGCCGCAGACAGTGTGATCTGCGGTTCAGGATCACGGTTCCAGGACGCGAACACACCCCCGGCATGGGCGGAATGGGTGCGCTATAATCGGGCTTGAGACTCGTTCCAGCGGCGATAGGATGGCAGGAAACTTGCGCGTGCAACGCATCAACGGTCGCGGGCCGGTGTTCTACCAGTTCGAGCAATGGGCGGGGAGCGATCGCCTGGTGCACGGCGTCTTCACGCGCCTGGGCGGTGTGAGTCAGCCGCCGTGGGATACGCTCAATCTGGGCGGCACCGTGGGCGACGACCTGGCCGCTGTGCGCGAGAATCACCGGCGGGCCTTCGCCGCGTTGGGATTGGACGAGGGATACGCCTGCACCGTCTGGCAGGTGCACAGCGCCGACACGGTGATCGCGCGCGCGCCCGTCCCTGGGCGACGCTGGCTGGCCCGCGCCGACGGCCTGGTCACCGACCGGCCCGGCCTGGCCCTGACCATGCGCTTCGCCGACTGCACACCGGTCGTGCTCTACGATCCGGTGCATCATGTGGTCGGTCTGGCGCACGCGGGCTGGCGCGGGACGGTGCTGGGCGCGGCGGTGAGCGTTCTGCAGACGATGGTCGAGGCGTTCGGGGTACGTCCAGCGGATGTACAGGCGGCGATCGGCCCCAGCATCGGCCCGGAGCGTTATCAGGTGGGCGAGGAAGTAGTGGCCGCCGTCGCGCGAGCGTTCGGCAGCGCCGAGGAGCTGATACGTCGCGCCGGAGACGGCAGCGCTTACCTGGATCTGTGGGCGGCCAACCGGCTGGCGCTGGAACGGGCGGGCGTCGAGCAGATCGAGGTGGCCGGCATCTGCACCGCTACGCGCACCGACGAGTTCTACTCGCACCGGGCCGAAGGCGGGCGCACCGGTCGTTTTGGCGTGATTGTGGCGCTCGATGGAAGCTAACGCATGGAAGCCATTCAGACTATCGCGGGGCGGGTCGCGGCGGTGCGCGAGACAATCGCGGCAGCGTGTCAGCGTGTCGGTCGTTCGCCCGACACGGTGACGCTGGTTGCCGTCAGCAAGACGCACCCGCCCGCGCTGATTCTGGAAGCGCTGGCAGCGGGCGTGCATCATTTCGGCGAGAATCGCATCGAAGAGGCGCTGGGCAAGATCGCACAGGTCAACGCCGCCGCGCCAATGCCGGTACAGTGGCACATGGTTGGGCACGTGCAGAGCCGCAAAGCCCGCTTCGTGATCGGGCCATTCGCCCTGCTGCACTCGCTGGATAGCGTACACCTGGCCCAACGCCTGAGCTACTACGCGCAGCTTGCCGGTCGCACGCTGGATGTGTTGCTGGAGATGAACGTCTCCGGAGAGGCCAGCAAAGAGGGCTGGGCCGCTCAGCGCTGGCGGGACGACCGCGCCTGTCGCCATGCCCTGTGGGACGAAGTGGCGCAGGTGCTGGCATTGCCGGGGCTGCGCGTGCGCGGGCTGATGACCATGGCCCCCATCGTCGAGGACATGGAGCAGGCCCGCCCGGTGTTCGCTGCGCTGCGCGAGTTGCGCGATGCCCTGGCCGGGGACTTCCCCGCCGCGGGCTGGGACGAACTGAGCATGGGCATGACTGACGATTACCCGGTAGCCGTGGAAGAAGGGGCGACGATCGTGCGCATTGGCCGCGCCATCTTTGGCGAGCGGCGCTGAGGAGAACTATCACCGCAGAGAGCGCGGAGGGCGCAGAAAAAACACAGAGTAGCAGGCCGTTATCGTTTCCCTCTGTGCCCTTCTCTGTGTTCCTCGTGTCCTCTGTGGCGAGGACTCTTCCTGCGACGGCGCAACAACGCGCTACAATCATGCGTAGTGGGAATCAAGATCGGAGATCGTGAGCCGGAGCGGGCCAGAGGCTGCCTGCGCCGGGGCAGTCATAAGGAGATGGGGCTTTGGAAGGTCTGGCGATGATGGTCGAGCTGTTCATTCAGCTCTATTCCCTGGTGATCCTGGCGCGCGTCTTGATGAGCTGGGTCAATATTGATCCCTACAGTCCGCTGGCCCGCACCATCTTCAACCTCACCGAGCCGGTGCTGGCCCCCGTGCGCAACCTGTTGCCGCCCGCTGCCGGGCTGGACTTCAGCCCGATCATCGTCATGGTGTTGCTGCAGGTCATCGGGCGCATGATCGTCACGATGTTGCTCGCCTAGCGGCGATCGGAAGGGGGAAGATACGATGCCGCGCGATTTCGAAATCACCGACGCCCGACATGGGGCAGCCTTTGGCGTGCGCGTGGTGACCGATGCCGACGAAGTGGCTGTCGTCGGCATGTTTCCGGATGGCTCGCTGCAGATTCACCTGACCGAACCGCTCGACATGGGGCGCGCCGACGCCCAACTGATCGCCTTTCTGGCCGAGGAACTGGCCGTTGACCCCTCGCGGGTGGCGATTGTGGCGGGCGCGGGCGGTCTCAACAAGCTGATCAGTGTGGAAGGGGTCAGCCCGGCTACGGTAGACGCCTGGCTGTCGCGCTGGCGGTAGGTGATGTGGGCGGCCATGCGCGCGTGTCTTGAGCGATTGTTTTGCTGGTGGGGGCGCTATAAGCTGACACTGGCGCTGTGTGCGCTCACACTGGTGGCCTGCGACGCGGTGAGTCGTAGCAGCGCGCCGACCGTCGTCCCCACACGCACCCTCATCCCGCCCACGGCTACTCCCACGCCGCCGCCTGTCGCTGCCACACCTACCCCGACCGACCTGCCTTCTCCGGCAACGCTGGCAGCGGCCACGGCTGCCGCTGAGCGCCTGTCGCCCGTGCTGGCCATGATCGACCTCACCACACGCGACCTGATCGCGCAGGGGGTGGCGCTGGACGACGTGCGCCTGCTGAGCGTGGATGGCTTCACCTGGCCGGAGAACTCGTGGGGCTGTGGCGCAGACGAACAGAGCGGCGCTGCCGGACGGCGGCCCGGTTACCGCATCGTCTACAGCGCTGGTGACCGCTTCTACATCTATCACACCGATCTGGAAGGCGCGTTCGCCCTGTGCGACGATCCCGCCTGGCTGACGCACGAGGGCGCGCCCATCCTGGTAGACCCCATCGCCGAGGAAATGGTGGCGCTGTGTCGGGCCGACGCCGCCCGTCGTACCGGCCTGGACGCCAGCGCCGTTCGCCTGGCCAGCGTGGTGACGGTCACCTGGCCGGACGACAGCATCGGCTGTCCGCAGCCGGGCATCCAGTACGAGCCGCACGAGACGCCCGGTTTCCGCGTGGTCTTGCGGGCCGGCGATCAGGCGCTGATCTACCACACCAGCGCCCGCCATGTCGTGCTCTGCCCGTCGGATCAGGCCATCCTGCCAGGGCTGATCCGGCAGGCACTTGCCACCCCCATGCCGCAGAGCAGCGAGTAGCCCATGCTGGACACGCCGCCGGTCGTGGGTCTGTTGGGAGCGCCCGCCTGGGCCGGGCGGGCGATGCCTTTGCTGCGGGCGGGCGGGTTCGTGCCAGTCACCTATGCGCTGACGGATCGCTGGCTCGACGCGCTGCTGGATCGCTACCCCGCTTTGCTGCTCATTGATGCTGCCCAACCCGCCTGGACAACCTGGGTGATCGCCCTCAAAGCCGAGCAAGCGACGCGGCGCGTGCCGGTGTTGGTGGTTGCGGCGGCGCGCGGGGTCGAGCGGACGGCGCAGGAAGTGGGTGCGGATGGCGTGCTGTGGTTGGACGATCTCGACCGCACGCTGGTCGAGCGGGCGGGGGCGCTGGCCTGGCGTGTGGATGCCGTCACGCGGGAACGGCTGACCTGTCAGTGTGCACAGCCCTTGCCGCCCCTGGCCCAACTGGGCGTGCAGCGCTTCAACGCGGTCGAATACTACGCGCAGCACGACGCTTTCGAGGCGCAATGGATGGCCGAAAGCGGGCCGGTGCGCGAGCTATACCGCGCCATTCTGCAGGTCGGCGTGGCGTACTACCATGTGACGCGCGGCAATCACGCTGGAGCACTGCGGATGTTGCAGCGCAGCGTGCAATGGTTTGCCCGCCTGCCGGACGTCTGCCAGGGGGTGGATGTGCGTCAACTGCGCGAAGATGCGCAGCGAGTGCGTCACGCGCTACAGGCGCTGCCGGCGGAGGAGATCGCTTCGTTCGACCGTTCGCTGCTCAGGCCGATTCGGATGGTGGGGCAATAACTGCTGCAGATACCCGGATACGTGTTCCCTTGATACATGCCTTGCCGTGACAGAATGCGCCGGCTGGACGGCTCTCAGCCACCGGATCGGCGGCTCCTGGCCTGTGCCCTCTTTACAGGCGGCGACTTCTACTCCATAGTAGCATAGGACCTGGCAACACGTACTCACCTGAGTTGAAGCCCATGCCTCTTTTCGCCCAACGCCGCTCTCGCCCACGACGCCGCCCTGTGCTCAATTCCGCCGCGCCGCGCCGCGCCCGCCGACCGCGCCCGCTGCGTCGCTGGCGTTTGCGCGGGATGGTGTTGCTGAGCGCAGCGCTCGGTCTGATGCTGGTCGGGCTGTGCCTGCTGACGCTGGTAGCGGGCGTGGGCCTGCTGATCGCCTCCGATCAGATATTGCCAGGGGTGAGCGTGGCAGGGATCGAAGTGGGGGGCATGAGTCAGACCGAGGCGGCACAGGCACTGAGCGAAGCATGGCAGGCCGAAGCCCTGTGGCTGCGCGACGGAACGCGAACCTGGCGCATGTCGCCGGCGCAGGCCGGTCTGATGCTCGACGCGGGGGCGACAGCCGCCGCCGCGCACGCCTGGGGACGTTCCGCGGGAGGCCTGAGCGGCCTGCTGAAAGGCTTGCTGGGCGGGGCGCAGGTGACTCCCGTGGTGCAGGTAGACGCCGCGACGCTGAGCCTTTACCTGGAAGGGCAGCAGGTGGAACTGGACGCGCCTCCGGTCAACGCGGGCGTGCGCCTGGTGAACGGGCGTGTCGAAGGCAGCCCGCCGCGCGAGGGGCGGGTGTTGGATGTGACGGCGACAGTGGCCCGCCTGCAGGCCGATCCAGGGCGCGAGCTGGCCGATGGCGCGCTCGACCTGGTGATGCTGACAGTAGTTCCCGCTATTGCCGATGCCGCGCCGCTGGTGGCCCAGGCCAGCGCCTTGCTGAGCAGCCCCTTTGAACTCCGGGGCTACGATCCCATTCGCGACGAATGGCACCGCTGGGCCGCGCCGCCAGAGATGTGGTCGGCCTGGCTGACCGCCGAGCCTGACCCGAACAGTCCGCTGGGCCTGCGGCTGGGAGTCAACGCGGATGCGGCGCGTGTCTTCGTGGCGGGGACGGTTCACTTCGACGACGAGCGCTACGTGGACGCCGCCGAAGCGGTGACGGCCATGCAGGAAGCACTGGCGCAGAACCTGTCCAGCGCCACCGTGCGCGTGCGGCATGGCGAGACGATCTACGAGGTGCGGAGTGGGCAGACACTGGCGGCCATTGCCGAGGAAGTCGGCATCCCCTACCCTTACATTCAGGCGGCCAACCCTGGTGTGAACACGGACGCGCTGAGCGTTGGGCAACGGCTGACCATCCCCTCGCCCGACATCCTGGTGCCCCTGCCGCCAGTGCCGCACAAGCGCATCATCGTCAGCCGCAGTCAGCAACACCTGTGGGCCTACGAGAACGGGCAGGTGGTGTTCGATTGGGTGATCTCCACCGGCCTGCCCAGCAGTCCCACCGCGCTGGGCGTCTTTCAGATACAGACACACGATCCCAACGCCTACGCGCAGCAGTGGAACCTCTATATGCCGCACTTCATGGGCTTCTATCGCCCCGGCCCAGGGGTAGACGTGTGGAATGGCTTTCACGGCTTCCCCACGCGCGGAGGCGGCTACCTGCTCTGGACGGGAGACCTGGGGCGTCCGGTCACCTATGGCTGCGTGTTGCTCAGCCTGGAGAATGCCGCCACGCTCTACGAGTGGGCGGAAGACGGGGTGATCGTCGAGGTGCGCGGGTGAGTCACGGAGCGCTCGAAGGCCTTCGGGACTCATGAGCCTTCGCAAAGCATCTTCCCCTCACCCCTAAATCTCCTCTCCCTCGCGACTGCGTCGCGGGGCGAGGAGACTTGTTTTCCGCCGCAAGAGAGCACTTCTTCGCCCGCAGCGTGAGAGAAAGAGCCGGTCGCTGAGGACGGAAAAGGGCATCATGCGTGTTTGTCTGCTCGCCTGTTGAGCTCTACTCCGGCAGGTCGGGCGGTGCGGGAGGGATGTCGTCTGCGGGCGGGGGCGTCGGCGCGACCCGCCGTTGCCGCAACAGGCGCATGGTCTTGCCCATGCCAGGTTGCCATTCGTCGGGCAGCGCCCCGGCGACGCGCGTCAGCTCCAGCCCGCCCAGATTGCGGGCGATGATCTCCAGCATGTGCGGCTGTACCCAGGTGACCGTGTCCACCTGCACGGCGACCGCGCCCGCTTCCAGGAAGTCGCGGGCGTCGTCCGGCGAATGAATACCCCCGCAGCCGGTGACCGGTATATCCACCAGCCGCGCGACCTGTCCCACCGCCCGCAGCGCCTGCGCCTTCAGCCAGGGGCCATAGACGCGCCCGCCCACCAGTTGCCCGCTGAGGGGATCGCGGGCTGTGCCGCGCGGCGGCGCTGCAACCACCACGCCACCCGCGCCCGCTTCGGCGGCGGCGCGGGCCGACTCGACGGCGCTATAGAGTGGCACGCGCACCAGTATCGGCAACACGCCATGGTTCACAGCAGCCTGTACCAGGGGGACGATCTCGGCAGGCGTCGCCTGATCGTGCAAGCCGATCTCCACGCCGACCACACCGGCGCAGCCTTCCAGCGCGGCGACACACTGCGCCACCTCAGCGGGCACAGTCGCCATCACGTGCACGATCACCGGAGCCAGGCTGCGCGCCCATCGGTCGCGGTAGCGCGCGATGACGCGCCGGATGCCGGGGTTGGGCAGGCCGGTATGGACGAGCACCCCGGCGGGCAGGGGGACGACTCGTGTCCCGCGGGCCACGCGGCGCGCCTGCCAGGTGACCGGATTGGTGACCAGCGCGCCTAGCTTGGAGAAGTCGAGCAGGTCGCGGTACGCCGCCCCGTCGAAGCCCACAGTGCCCGCCGCCGCCATGACCGGATTCTCCAGAATGAGCGGGTTCTTGCCGCCGCGCGTGATCTCAACCATCGGCAGAGCCTTTCTCCGGCGCGGTCTGCCGGTCAACGGCTGTGGAGCGGCTGCCACGCCCCAGCCGTCAGCAGCGTCGCGGCAAAGGGATCGTCGGGCGTGGCCGCAGGGGGGACGGGCGGATGATGGCGGTGAAACGTCTCCAGCGTGCGGACCGCTTCGCGGACGGTGTGCAGCTTGCGCCGGCGCTTGAACAGAGCGTGCTGCGTGCGATGACACAACATGGCCGCGTGCTTGGCCTCGAACCAGGGTGTGATGTCCAGCGCCAGATGCGCCGGATCGCTGGCGTTCCACAGCCGGTCTTCCACGTCTGGCAGGTAACCGGCCACTCCATAGACCCACACATGGGGCGCGCTCTGACGCACCGCTCCCAATACTGCCCGGTGTACCTGCACGTGCGCCGGGTGACCATATTCGCCATCGCTGCCATGCGTGAGAATAACCTGGGCGCGAGTCTGCCGGATGACAGTAGCGATCTGCGCGATCAGCGTCTCTTCGTCATCTGTGAAGAGATACAGAGACTCGTCCGGGCCGACCGGCGGGTCCACATAGCCGAGCAGGATCACCTGGTGGACGCCCAGCGCTTCGGCGGCGCAGCGCAATTCGCGTTCCCGCACGCGCGCCCGTCCTTGGGGGGTGGCCGCTTCCGGCACGCCACCGTCTTCGCCACCCCGCCCATCCGTCGCGCAGAGCACGGTCACAGTTATGCCCCGCGCGGATAGCATCGCCAGTGTCCCACCGGCCATCACCGTTTCGTCGTCGGGGTGAGCGCCCACGAACAGCACGCGAGATAGCGCCGTCTGATTCACAGGAACATCACCTTCCTCAGATCAACCGCCGGGCCATCGGTACAGGCCAGTAGCGGCCTGTCGCGGTCGCGGGTGGGAACCTCGCACGCGCCGCACGCGCCCGCGCCGCAGGCCAGCCGATCGTAGAACAGGCCGCAGACGAAATGATCGGCTACCGCGTCCGGGCGCACCTGACGCACCCGGTCGA
>DAOTZZ010000302.1:0-4431 GCA_034433965.1 Anaerolineae bacterium | reverse complement strand
TTTGGATGACCCGATGAAAGTTACTCTTAAGACCATCGCCCAGGAAGCGGGCCTCTCCATCACCACCGTCTCACGCGCTCTGGCTGGCTACGACGATGTCAACGAAGAAACACGCCGACGGGTGATTGACATTGCCAAGCGTCTGGGCTATCAGCCTAACCTGGCCGCCCGGCATCTGCGCAGCAAACAGACGCACACCGTCGGCATGGTCATTCCGCTGACCTCCTACTTCTCCGACCCGTTTTTCATGGAGTTGTTGTCCGGCGTGGGGCGACAGGCCGCCGAATACGGCTACGATTTGCTGCTCTCGGCTCAGCAGCCCGGCGAAGAAGAACTGAACGCCTACCGGCGCATGGTCGCCAGCAGCCGCATTGATGGGGTGATCGTCGCGCGTGTGTGGAAAGACGATCCGCGTATCGCCTTTTTGAAGGAAGTGGGGCATCCGTTCGTCGCCTTCGGGCGTTCCAACGCCGGAGACTATCCGTATATTGACGTAGACGGCCTGAGTGGGATGCGTCAGTTGGTGCGGCATCTGGTGGAACGCGGGCACCGGCGCATTGCGCTCATCCTTTCCCCCGCCAACCTGGTCTTCACCGCGGTGCGTTACGAAGGATACGCCCAGAGCCTGGCCGAAGCAGGGATTCCTGTCCGGCAGGACTATCTGGTAGAGGCCGATCTGTCACAGGAGGGCGGCTGCGCTGCGGCGCACCGCCTGCTGGCGCTGCCCGATCCGCCGACAGCGGTCGTCGCCTGCAACGATACTATGGCCATTGGGGCCATGGAAGCGGCGCGGGAACGCGGGTTGACGGTCGGGCGCGATATCGCTATCGCTGGTTTCGACGATATTCCCCTGGCTGCCCACACCGATCCGCCGCTGACCACCGTCCGACAGCCGATCTACGACATCGGACGGCAGGCGCTCGATATGCTCATTCGGGTCATCCGTCACGAGCCGCTGGCAGAGCCACACGCGCTGATCAGCCCTCAACTGATCGTGCGCGCGTCTACAGGTGGCTATTTGCCGTAGGCCGGGTAGTTCCCTGGCCCAAGGAGGTGCAACAGGACCGATTTCGCCCGATCCAGCTAACCGCTCTTGCGACTGAACATTCACTCACTGCCTTTTGCTCAAGTAAAGTGTGAGAGGAGATAGTCACCATGTTTCGTCACAAAGTTCGTGCACTGGTTGTTCTGTTGGTTGTCGTCACGCTGACAGGCGCGCTGGGCGTCTATGCGCAGGGTGGCAAGGTCACTTTCATGTCCACGCAGTTCAACACTGTGGAAGAGAGTGACAAGGCACGCGCCATCCTGGCCGACTTCGGCGATGTGGACTTCGTGCCCAGCGAGGAAGGGCCGATGATTGACCTGCTGAAAGCCGAAGCGCAGGCTGGCTCCGGGACCGTAG
The DNA here is from genome assembly GCA_034433965.1 of Anaerolineae bacterium. Taxonomy (GTDB): domain Bacteria; phylum Chloroflexota; class Anaerolineae; order Aggregatilineales; family Aggregatilineaceae; genus UBA2029. The sequence continues at coordinate 3,029 of DAOTZZ010000302.1, read as the reverse complement.
ACCTGGTGGGCGCGCTGCACGGCACTTTCCCCGTGCTGGCCCAGGAAGACGTGCTCTTCGACCTGTCTGACCTGCTGGCCGAGATTCAGGCCGAGTACGAGTTGCCAGAAGCCTTCGTGGAGTTGGGCAAGCTGGGCACTGAGGACTATCAGTACTACATCCCCTGGATGCAGGCGACCTATATCATGGCCGCGCACAAGGACGCCCTGCAATACCTGCCCGAAGGCGCTGATATCAACGCCTTGACCTGGGAGCAACTGGCGGCCTGGGCCAAGAACATCTACGACGCCACGGGCGAGGCCAAACTGGGGTTGCCGGTGGCCGGGCTGTTCCATCGTTTCCTGGAAGGCTACCTGTACCCGTCGTTCACCGGCGGCATGGTGACCGGCTTCAAGACGGCTGAAGCGGTGGCCATGTGGGAGTGGTTCAAGAGCGACCTGTGGCCCTATGTGCACCCGCAGTCCATCGCCTATGAGTTCATGCAGGAACCGTTGCTGGCCGGTGAAGTGTTGGTCGCCTTCGACCATACTGCCCGCCTGATCAACGCCTTCAACGAGCGTCCCGAAGACTTTGTGGCCTTCCCGGCGCCGGCTGGGCCGGCGGGTCGTGGCTTCATGCCGGTGGTCGTGGGGCTGGGCATCCCCTTCACCGCCCCCAACCCGGATGGCGCGGAAGCCCTGCTCAAGTACATGCTCAGCCCCGAAACGCAGGCACGCGTGCTGAAGGACCTGGCTTTCTTCCCGGTGGTTGGCGGCGTGGATACGTCGGGCCTGTCGGCGGGCGTGGCTATCGAGGCCGGTGCGGTGTCCGCCCAGGCCAACTCGCCGGATGCGCTGCCCGCGCTGCTGCCGGTGGGGCTGGGGTCGCGCGGCGGTGAGATCAACGAGATCTACCGCAACGCCTTCAGCCGTATCGTCCTCAACGGCGAAGATATCCAGACTGTGCTCGAACAGGAAGGGGCCAACCTGCAGAAGCTGCTGGACGAGACCGGTGCACCTTGCTGGCCGCCGGATGCGCCCAGCGAAGGGGCCTGCCAGCTCCAGTAGCGGCACCTGAGCACAGCGATGAGGATCATCTGAGGAGCACGAGGGGGAAGCCGGCTATCCAACCTGCTTCCCCCGTTTGGTCTGGAGGGCAGCACCCATGAAACGACTTCGCTTTGGCCTCGCGCCATACCTGTTGATATTGCCATCGTTCATTTACCTGGCGGTGTTCTTCGCCTGGCCGATGGTGCGCTCCCTGCAACTGGCCTTCATGCGCGACAGCCAGATTCTGCCGGTGCTCAGTGAGCCGCAAGAGAAGGCCGACGTGGTCGGTCGCCTGCCCATGCAGATCGAGGTGGCCGTGGTAGACCGCCTGAAGACCGAAGAACTGCTGCCCAACGGACGTACCCGCCCGGTGTATTGGTTCAAGGTGGTAGGCGAGTCGGAAAGCGGCGAGACCGTCGAAGGCTGGGTGCACCAGAAAAACCTCTTCATCAAGTCGCGCACCGAGTCCGAGACGGCGCGGGTAGTCAGCGGCGAGGGGGCCAGGGAATGGACGCTCGACTACATCAAGCGCATGGTCAACGATTACCGCTTCAAAGACGCCCTGCAGACCACTCTGTTGCTGATCGTGCTCATCCTGCCCATTCAGTTCGTGCTGGCCATCACCATGGCGCTGGTGCTGCAATCGCAATTGCGTGGCAACAGCCTCTTTCTGTATATCTACGCCATCCCGCTGGGCATCTCCGACCTGGCCGCGGGCTTGGTGTGGGTGTCCATCTTCACGCAGCGCGGGTATCTCAATACCTTCTTGCAACAACTGGGCATTATTGAGCAGCCGTATATCTTTCTTTCCGCCGATCGCCAACACTGGATGATCGTCGCCATCGTGCTGGCGGAAGTGTGGCGGGCGACCTCGATTGTGATGGTGATTGTCGTATCCGGCCTGCAGGCCATCCCGCGCGAGTACCTGGAGGCGGGCGAACTGTTTGGGGCCAACCTGTGGCAGCGTCTGCGCCATATCATCCTGCCGCTGCTCAAGCCCAGCCTGCAGGTGGCGCTCATCCTGCGCACTATCCTGGCTTTCCAGGTCTTCGCTGTGGTGGTGGCGATCACCGGCGGGCGTGTACTGAGCGTGCTGGCCTACGAGACCTACCGCTGGTACGACCCCGGCGACAGCGGCTTCAACAACCCCAACATGGCCGCCGCCTATGCGGGCTTCATCATGCTGATCTCGCTCGGCTTCGCCCTGATCTACCTGCGCACCGTCCGTACTCAGGAGGAGGCAGCCAGAGAATGACCACCCGTGCTCTCGACCCTGTGCAACGTCGGGCGCTGCGTCAGCGCCAACTGCGGCGGGCGGGCACCTACGCCCTGGCCATCGCCATCGCGCTGTGGATTCTGCTGCCCATCTGGCTGATCGGGACGATGGCTTTCAGCACCAGCCGCGACATCTACGCCTTCCCCAAGCAGATCGCGCCCATTCCCTTCTCCACCGAAACGATGGAGTTCTTTCTCAATCAGCAGGGCATTCTGAGCGCCACGCGCAACAGCATCCTGGTGGCGCTGCTGACACTGGCCCTCTCGACGCTGATCGCCATGCCCGCAGGCTACGCCATCTCGCGCTATTTCTTCATCGGGCGCGATGCGTTCCGCCTGAGCGTGCTGGCCGTGCGCGCCTTCCCCATCGTGATCCTGGCCGTGCCGCTGGCCGTCACCTTCATCGAATGGGGCATGTACGACCAGGTCTACAGCGTGGCGCTGATGCACACCGCCCTCACCCTGCCCACCACCATCCTGGTCGTGTCGAGCGTCTTCACCAGCGTCCCCCGCGAGTTCGAGGAAGCGGCCAAAGTCTTCGGGTGCAACGCTTTTCAGGCGTTCCTGCGCGTGGTGTTGCCGCTGGTGATGCCGGGCATCGCCGCCTCGGCCATCTTCACCTTCGTCATGTCGTGGAACGAGGTCTTCGCTGCCACCCTGCTCACCATCCGCAACCGCACGCTGCCGGCGCTCATCCTCTATCAGCTCAACAAATCGTCGCTGCAA
>DAOTZZ010000301.1:0-3029 GCA_034433965.1 Anaerolineae bacterium | reverse complement strand
TAGAGGCTGTTATGAACTTTCGCGAAGTATCTTCCCCTCACCCCTCAATCCCCTCTCCCTCGCGACTGCGTCGCGGGGCGAGGGGACTTGCTAGCTCTTGCACAAGCGCTCCCCTTCTCCCCGCTTGCGTGGGAGAAGGGGCCGGGGGATGAGGGCGAAAAGAGCATAACACGCTCTAGCGCAAGGGGCGGGAAGATTCTGTGATCCGGACGTAAATTTGAGGCTGCCCCTCACCCCCTGCCCCCTCTCCCACTGCGACTGCGTCGCGGGGAGAGGGGAAAAGCGGCAGCAGTCCCTCTCCCCTTTGAGGGAGAGGGAAATAGGGTGAGGGGATATCGGTGAGGTTTTCACAGTCCTGGTCAAGCATTTACGTCCGGGTCTCAGGGAAGATTCTCATCCGCTCCTCATTTGGAGCAGGGCGGAATGTGGTATGGTTGGCGCGGAGCACGGTACTTGGTGGGCAGAGGGATTGCGCGATAGGCCATGAGACTGATCTGGACGCTGGAGACATTCGGCTGGAACGACGTGCCGGATGTGCTGGTGGTGGCGGCGATCATCTTCGCCGTCACGCTGGTCGTGCGCGGCACACAGGCGGTGCCCCTGCTGCGCGGCACCATCCTGGTGGTGCTGCTCATGGCGCTGCTGGCGAGCATCTTCGAATGGGTGGCGTTTCGCTGGCTGCTCAATCACATCATCACCGCCTCGATTGTGGCCATCCCGGTCATCTTTCAGCCCGAACTGCGCCGCGCCCTCGAACGGGTAGGGCGCACTGGCCTGGCACAACTGTTCAGCCGTCAGCCGGCTTTCACCGCCGAAGAACAGATCATTGATGCCATCTGCGCAGCGGCGGCGCGCCTGTCCGAACGGCGGCACGGCGCGTTGATCGTGCTGGAGCGCAACGACTCGCTGGACGAGTTCATCAACACGGGTGTGCCGCTCGATGCGCAGATCAGCCCCCAATTGCTGCTGACTGTTTTCTGGCCCAAGACAGAGTTGCACGATGGCGCGGTGATCATCCGGCGGGGGCGGGCGGTGAGCGCCGCGTCGGTGTTGCCGCTGTCGTCGGGGCGCAACCTCACCGACCGCAAGCTGGGCACGCGACACCGCGCCGGACTGGGCATCAGCGAAGTATCGGATGCGCTGTGCGTGATCGTCTCGGAGGAGACGGGGCGTATCTCTGTGGCCAATCGCGGGCGCATGATCCGTCGCCTGGATGCCGACCGGCTGCGCACTATCCTCAGCGCCTTCTACACCAGCAGCCGTGCTCAGGCCCCTACCTGGCCCTGGACGCCGCTGTGGAACCGCGCCCGCGACGAATTGACGCGCCTGCGCAACCGCGACGGCTCCGGTCGTCGTGCCGCGTGAGATTGCGGTGTTCACCGCCAAGCGCGTGAAACGGAATCATTGACCATGCAGCGTCATTCGCTTGTGCAATCGTTCGTGAGCAACCTGGGATGGATGGCCATCTCGATTCTGCTGGCGCTGATGATCTGGGTGGCGGCCAACATGGCCAACAATCCGGTCGAGCAGAACGAGGTGCAGGCAGTGCCAGTGCGCATCGAGCTACCCGAAGGGTTCGTGCTGAGCCGCTCGCCCGACATCACGGCTGTCACCGCTGTGGTGCGCGCCGAACGCAATCAATGGGACCTGATCACGCCGGGCGATATTCTGGTCACCGCCGACCTGCGTCATCTCAAAGAGCCGGGCGAATACCGCATCGAACTGGAGGCAGAGGTGGCCTCGCCGCTGCATGGGCGGGTGGTGGCGCTACGTCCCAGCACGCTGACGCTGAAAATCGATCACGAAGTCGAGAAGCGCGTGGCGATCCGCGTGGTGGTGACACGCGATCCGCCCCTCGGCTATACTTACCCGTCCGATCTGACTTGTAGCGCCACCGAAGCGCTCGTGCGCGGTAGCGCGGAGCATGTGGCTGAGGTGGCCTACGTCGAAGCGCGGCTCGACCTGGCCGACGAGTTGAATCCAGTCACCAAGGTCGTCAGCCTGATCCCTGTGCGGAACAGCGGTCTGCGTGTGCGCGATGTCGAACTCGACCCTGCCAGCGTCTCCTGCGATGTGCCCATTCAGCCGCGCGAAGATGTCTTCCAGATGCCTGTGCAGCCCAAGATCACTGGCAACCCGCCGCCCGGTTACAATGTGGTGCGCTACGCCGAGATTGTGCCCGACACGGTCGCCCTCACCGGTGATCTGACGGCGATCCGCTCGCTACCGGGGTTGGTACGCACCGCGCCGATTGATCTGACCAACCGCACGGAGACGTTCACGACGGAAGTGCCCGTAGACCTGCCCCCAGGCGTGAGCACCGTGCCCGAAAACCAGATCATCAAGGTTACCATTGTCATCGAACCACAGATCAGCACGCGGCAGTTCGAAGACGTGCCGGTCGAAGTCACCGGCCTCGATCCCACGCAGTTCCGCGCGACGGGCCTGGCCGATACTGTCACCGTCTTTGTCAGCGGGCCGCTCAACCGCCTGCCCAACCGCGAGAACCTGCGCGTGGTGGTCAACCTGAGCGGTCTGCCGGTGGGCAATCACCAGGTCACGCCCCAGGCCATGCTGATGGGGCTGCAGGATATCAGCGCGCTGAGCGTGACGGTCAGCCCGGACGAACTGAGCGTGACCATCGAAGCGCTGAATCCCACGCCGACGCCCAGTCCAGCGCTCACGCTGACTCCCGGCAGTCCGTAGCCAGGATGTACGCAGGCTGTGAGCAACCTTGAGACAACCTGAACAAGTCTTTTATAGCGTTTTAATGGTGCGGCGTTATGGTGATGCATGAGGGCGCTATGCCCGCTGCTCAAGCGTATCGCCCGGACCGCGCAAAGACCCGTATGCTCCCTACCCCCACCTGATCCACTGTGCGCTGTCCAGCGATACACCCAGGGAAGGAGTCCCCGCCCCTTCCCTCTTTTCTTTTCCGCCCCACCTGACGGGCTGCCCGTCTTTTTGCCGCCGCCCCAAGTTGCATTACAATGCAGGGTAATGCACAGTCTGCCCAACCATGTGCCCCC
>DAOTZZ010000300.1:0-8407 GCA_034433965.1 Anaerolineae bacterium | reverse complement strand
GAAGACCGAAAAGGCTGCCCTGGCAACCGCCGCAGTGATAAGCTCGGACTGGATGCGGCTGGCGGCAGCCGTGTTGTGCCTGCTGGGGATGCTGGTGGCGGGGTACATGACCTGGGCCGAGCTAACCAACAGCGAGACTGCTTGTGTGGACGTCGGCAAGGTGGACTGCTCTGCCGTGCAGAACAGCGCCTACGCCAAGACGTTCGGCGTGCCGGTGGCGTTGCTGGGACTGCTTGGCTATGTGGCCATGCTGGGAATCCTCGTGCTGGAAGACCAGGTGGCGTTGTTCGCTGCCTACGGGCGTACCCTGGTAGTCGGCATGGCGCTGTTTGGGGTGATTTTCCAGACGTATCTCACCTACATCGAGGCAGCCGTGCTGGACAGGTGGTGTCAGTGGTGCGTGATCTCTTATGTGTTGATTTCGCTGTTGCTGATCGTGGGCGTGTATCGGCTCTATGTATTTCTTAAGCCGTTACGCTCGTGAAGGCGGAGACAAAGAGGGTACAAAACAAAGGCGGTGTTGCCAACGCACACCGCCTGATTGTTTGTCATGGAGACGAGGGGACTCGAACCCCTGACTTCCTGCTTGCAAAGCAGGCGCTCTCCCGTCTGAGCTACGTCCCCTTCAGGACAAGGAATTACTCCTTGATGTGTTGCTGGACGGTACGGGCGAAGATTTCCTCGTGCTCCGCCGTGCGCTTGTTCTTCTTGGTACGGCGCTTGTTCTTCGACTGACGCAGGGGCATCGAGATCCCTGAGCCTTCTAGCGCCTGACGCAAGGCCAGTTCCATGGCGGTAGGCAGGTCTTCGTCTTCCTCGTTGTCTGCGGCGCGGGTGGCAGCCTGTTCGAGCGCGCGCACGCTGAGATCGATCTGCTTCTTGCGGCGATCTACGTTGATCACCTTGACTTCGATCTCATCGCCTTCGCTGACCACGTCCGAGGGCGAGCTGACGTACCCGGAAGCCAGTTCGGAGACGTGCACCAAGCCCGGACGTTCTGCGCCAATATCTACGAACGCGCCGAATTTCTCCAGGCGCACGACCGTGCCTCGATATACATTATTGACAGCGATTTCTTTCCAGTCAAGGGCGGGGGGCTTGATCATGGTCAGGCCGATACGCCCCTTCTGGCGATCCACATCCTGCACCCAGACAGTGATTTCCTGCCCTTCGTGCAGCACATCGGACACGTTCTTGACGTGATCGTGCGAAAGCTGGGAAATGTGGAGCAGACCCAGGCGGCCAATGCCAATGTCAACGAGTGCGCCGTACAGGTCAATCTTTTTGACGACGCCTTTCAGCTCCATCTTCGGGTGAATGTCGTCAATCGAGGTGGGCGCGGGCTTGTCGGTGGTCATGGGACGTGCTCCTTAGGGTTTCGATTCCGCCGGTGAAAGGCACCGGATGTCTGCGTGTGGTGAAATCGGGCGGATTATACCCTGAGGCTGGGGACGGGTCAACGGTTGTTTTGGCTGAAACAGGCTTGGGCGCTGCCCGTCTTTTGGCTATACTGGTGCGGAGCACTCCTGGCCTGTGAAGTGTGGTACTCGCAGGGATAGTCGCGGTGTCCAGACGTACCCTCGGCAAATATGAAGTGATTGACAGGGTTGGCCGCGGTGGCATGGCCGAAGTCTACCGCGGCTATCACGCCGCGCTCGATCGTTATGTGGCGATCAAGCTCCTGCATCCATTCCTGGCTGACGATCCTGAGTTCAAGGAACGCTTCGAACGCGAAGCGCGCAATGTAGCCCGCCTGAAGCACCCCAACATCGTCCAGGTCTACGACTTCGAGTACGATGCGGAGGGCGAGAGCTACTACATGGTCATGGAGTACATCAACGGCCCGACGCTCAAGGATCGCCTGTTCGACCTGAGCCTATCCGGTGACCGCCTTCCGCTCGGCGAAGCCCTGCGTATTGTCAAAGCCGCCGCGCAGGCTCTGGCCTACGCGCATGAGCGCGGCATGATTCATCGCGATGTCAAGCCTGCCAACCTGATGCTCGACGATGACGGCCGCGTGGTGCTCACAGATTTCGGCATCGCCAAGATTCTGACCGGCGCGCATGTGACTTCCAGCGGCGGCATGGTGGGGACACCCGCGTACATGTCCCCGGAGCAGGGGCTGGGCGAAGCAGGAGATGAGCGCTCGGATATCTATTCCCTGGGCGTCATCCTGTACCAACTGGTCACGGGGCGTCTGCCTTATGATGCGGCTACTCCGCTGGCAATCATCCTCAAGCACGTCAACGAGCCATTGCCACAGCCGCGCGAGATCGTACCCGACATCCCCGCTGAACTGGAGGCGGTGATCTGCAAAGCACTGGCCAAAGCGCCAGAAGCCCGCTATCAGACGGCTCAGGAGTTTGTGGAAGCGCTGGAGACGCTGGAGACTTCGGCCTTGCCGCTGGGAGCCCCGGCTGGGGCGGTCGCATCGTCTCCGCCCGCTCCGACTGTCTCCCAGGCGCAGAGTGCCGATACGCCCATCCTGCCGGTGGAGAAACTGCCGCAACCGCAAAGACGGGTGGCTCGTCAATCGCTGGTGCGCGTGCTGGCCGCGGCGGGGTTGGCCATACTCTTCGTGTTGGCGGCAGTGGCGGCGTTTGGGCGCGAGCGCTCTGGCACGGTACCCCCTGTGCGACGACCCGATGCGACAATGGGCACGCAGATCGCCGAGGCACTGGCAGGTGCGGCGAGCACGCCAGGGCTGGTTGTGTCGGCTACTCCTGGAAGCGCTAGCTCACTCACTGCCACGGCGACCGTCACCCCGACGGCCAGTCCTACGCTCACACTGTCACCGACTGCCACACCCACTTTCACCCCGACTCCTTCACCGGACCTGACGGGCACCGCTGCCTTTCTGTTCTTCGAGCGTCAGACGGCGGCCACTCCTACGCCCAACATGACCAAAACTCTGGCCGCGTGCCATCTGGAATACATTGTCGTCGCTCCGGACAGACACAACGTCCCGCCGCCGGTGACCGATGTCAACAATCCGCGCCTGGTGCGGGCCAATACGGATTTCTCTTTCGAGATCGTGTTGCAGAACACGGGCACCTGTGCCTGGCCCGCTGGTGCGCGTCTGAGCTTCAATCCTGACCTGACCGAGAACCCTGACCGCTCAGTTGATCTGACCCCCTTGACCGATGTCTGCGGGGCGAATCTGCGGCCTGGGCTGAACTTCGCGCGGCAACAACAGTCGAATTTCTTCATCAAAGAGCCGGTGGGGATCACCGAGAACTCCCCAGCCATTGTCTTCACCGGCACGGCACCACGTCTCTTCGGCTGCTACTATGGGGTGTGGGAGCTATTCTATCCGGAGAGCGACGTGCGCATTGGCCGCCCGCTGGTGCTCGCCATTCGCGCCTGGGGTGGTGGTTAGCGCAGTCCGGGCCGGACGTGGCCCCAGGAATGGCCTGATTTCTGCGCCCACGCTACGCTTGGAAGTCGTTTTGCCGACTACTAGCATCCTTCTTTCAGAGGCTAGTTGCCTGTTGTGCCAATTCCCTGTACACTGCTAAAAGATCATTCGCTTCGCGCTGTTCGACGCTTGCGTAATGCGCCAGCGCCAGCCTGACAAGGGAGACGACACAATGACACCGGCCATGACCTGCGCGAAAACATGGGGCTATCGCCTTGGTCTCGCACTTATTTTGCTGACCGCTCTTGGCCTTCATCTACGGCCTGCACCGGCAGCCGCTCAGGGGGGCTCGACCCATGTGGTTCAACCGGGCGAGAACCTGTTCCGTATTGCCTTGCGCTATGGCTTTACTACCGACTATCTGGCCGCGGTCAACGGCATCACCGATCCGACACGCATCTATGCGGGTCAGGTGCTGACCATTCCCGATCCCAACGCACCGCCCGCGCCTGTTCCGGTCAATCCTGATCCCGCTCCGGCCCCTGCGCCGGCGAATCCGGTATATCACACAGTGCAGCGGGGCGAGACGCTGAGCCGCATTGCTCAGCTTTATGGGGTGAGCTGGGTGGACATCGCCAATGCCAATCGCCTGGCTGATCCCAGCCGAATTTACGCCGGACAGCAACTGATCATCCCTGGCGCTACGGGGACGGTGGCGTCGCCTGCGCCGGTGCCTGCGGATACGGCGGTCACCGGGCAACGCACACACGTAGTCCAGCCGGGTGAGCATCTGGCGGCCATTGCGCGCGCGTATGGCGTGACCTGGCCAGCCATTGCTGCTGTGAACAATATCACCAACCCCAATCAGATATACAGCGGGCAGACGCTGATCATTCCGGCGCCGGGCACAATCGTGGACGTGCCCCAGGCTGCGTACCAGAGCGCGCCTGCGCCGACTATCACGGTGGGCAAGCAGATCATCGTTGATCTGAGCGATCAGCGCGTGTACGCCTATGAGAACGGGCAATTGGTGCGCAATGTGTTGGTCTCTACGGGGTTGTGGGGCACGCCTACCGTCACTGGCGACTTCAGCATCTATCGCAAGTACGATGCGCAGTTGATGACCGGCCCTGGCTACTATCTGCCCGGCGTTCCCTGGGTGATGTATTTCTACGACGGCTACTCACTGCACGGCACCTACTGGCACAGCAATTTCGGCCAGCCCATGAGCCATGGGTGTGTCAACATGCCTACGCCGGAAGCGGAATGGCTATATCACTGGGCGCCTATCGGCACGCCGGTGCGTGTCCAGTCCTGAGGACATCCCAGAGCTGGCAAAAAGACAAACCGACACAGCAAACCGCTCGCCCCGGTTTGCTGTGTCGGCAAACGCGAGGCGCTCAGGCAGGCTGAATGACTTGCCGACCGGCGCGAAAGGCTTCGATGTTCTTCTCGACCACGGCAGCGCCTTTGCGGATAAACATCTGCTCGATAGCTGTCTCCAGGGCCTGGGTGCTCAGGGGCAGGAACAGCGACGCAGTTCCCAGCAGCACCATGTTTGAGCCGCGCGGATTGTGTATCCCCCTGGCGATTTCAGTGGCATCTACCAGGTGAGCGCGAGGAAACGCTCGCACAGCGGCCAGCACCGCTTCCGGATTGGGATAGTCGGGGATGTTGATCACGGGCGCGCTGTCGGTGACGATCACCCCTTCCGGGCACAGGAACGACACATGGCGCAGCGCTTCCATCGGCTCCATGGCCAGGATCATGTTGGCCTGTCCTTCAGGTACCAGGTCGGAGAAGATGGGGCGGTCGCTCAGGCGCAGATGACTTTCCACAGCCCCGCCGCGCTGGGACATGCCGTGCACTTCCGCCTGTTTGATGCGCAATCCTTCGCTCACAGCGGCCAGGGCGATGGTGGCCGCAATGGAGAGCACCCCCTGTCCGCCGACCCCCGCCAGAATCATATCGTATTTCATGCTTCAGCCTTCCTCTTGCGTTTGGCCGTCTCGACGCACTCGCGCCGCGCAATGATCACCGAGACGCCCTCATAAGCCAGTTCTTCGCGGATGACCTGCACATTTTCCTGGTGCTGGCGCGGTAGGGGGGTAATGACCCGCACATGCTCCGGGAGTACCCCCAGCCCTACTGCAATGGACTCCAGATGCCCCTGGCCGGGCGACTCCTGTCCTCCGGTCATGGCGGTGGTGAGATTGTCCACGATGATCACGGTAATGGACGAACAGGCATTCACCGCGTCGAGCAGGCCGGTCATGCCTGAATGACTGAAGGTGGAATCGCCGATCACCGCTACCGCCGGTCTCAGACCCGCGTCGGCAGCGCCCTTGGCCATGGTCACTGAAGCCCCCATGTCCACACAAGAGTTGATCGCGTTGAAGGGGGGCAGCACACCCAGCGTGTAGCAGCCGATGTCGGAGAAGACACGGCCTTTTGAATATTCTGCCAGCGCCTCGTTGAGGGCGCGATACGTGTCGGCGTGCGGGCAGCCCTGGCAAAGCTGCGGGGGACGGTCTTTGACGACTGGCGGCACCTCGAAACGGGCTGCTTCCACCGCGCGCCCCAGGGCCTGTGCGACGGAGACGGGACTCAATTCGCCCGCGCGCGGCAGTCGCCCGTCCAGCCGCCCATGCACCCTGCCGTTCGCTACCGGGTAGCCGCGCAGCATCTCTTCCACCAGCGGCATCCCCTCTTCCAGCACCAGCACTTCGGCACACTGCTCCATCAGACGCCCAACCAGTGAAGTTGGCAGGGGGTATTGACCAATCTTCAGCACGGGATGTGGGCAACCATCTGGGAAGTTTTCCAGCAGATAGTTGTAGGCGATCCCGCAGGCAATGATCCCCAAAGAGGTGTCCGGCCCGTCTTCGTAGCGATTGAAAGGTGATGCTTCGGATTCGGCCTCGAAGTCGGACTGCCGCGCCAGCAATTCGGCGTAGTTACGCCGCGACACGGTGGGGAGCAACACGAACTGCAACGGGTTGGGCGGCAGGCGCAGTTCGTTCTGCGGACGGGTTGCGCGCCGGCTCACATCGGCCCGCGAATGCGATAGGCGCGTGGTCATGCGTACCAGCACAGGAATTTTGTACTTCTCGGAAAGTTCGAAGCCGTAGAAGGGAGCGTCATAGGCTTCCTGCTGACTGCCCGGCTCCAGGGCCGGGATGAGCGCGAACCGCGCATAGAAGCGAGAGTCCTGCTCGTTCTGTGACGAATGCATGGACGGATCGTCGGCGACGACATAAAGCAGGCCACCGTGCGCGCCAGTGATGGCCGAGTTCATGAGGGGATCGGCGGCGACGTTCAGCCCTACGTGTTTCATGCAGACCATGGCACGCTTGCCCGCGTAGGACATGCCGAGCGCGGCCTCCATGGCGGTCTTCTCGTTGGCCGCCCAGGTGCCGAGTACCCGACCTGCCCGCGCCTCTGGCGAGCGCTGCACATACTCGGTGATCTCGGTGGAAGGCGTGCCCGGATAGGCGTATACGCCGGATACTCCGGCGTCCAGCGCGCCCTGGGCCAGCGCTTCGTTGCCCAGTGGGACGAATGGCATCGTTACGTGCTCCTCACATCTCACTATGCTCGCAAACAAATGGTCTAGTTGCTATTTCATCTGCTCCCAGTATAGGCGCACAAGCCTGGCTCAGCCATGGAATTCCGCCACTTCCTGGCCTGACGAAAGGTACTACCTACTGATGTGGCTCATACATAGTTGCATCTTTGCGCAAGTGTGGAAAACTGACTGGACGTTCCGCCTGTGAGTGCGCTATAATGCGGGTCTTGTCGGGGGTACATCGCACCGGCGGGGGTCGGTGCAGGGATGTCCGACGGTGATCGCCTTTGGGCTGGTGAAGGCCTGTCTATCCTCGCGGCGTTTGCTGAACGAAGCAACCCTGTGCCGGGCACACTGCGAATCTCTGCCGAAGATCGCTCGCCGATTCGGAGCGTCGGCTTATGAGCATACTTCTCCGTATCCTGCGCTACATGCGTCCCTACTGGCGTGTAGCCGTCCTGATCTACGCCTGTCTGATCGGGGTCACCCTGTTCACACTGCTTGGGCCCTGGCTGATTGGCAATGCCGTTGATACAGCGTTGGGGCAAAGACGGGGATCGTCGCTCTTTCCGTCCGGTTGGAGCAATCAGCGGATGTTGACGACGACGGCTGCGCTGATCGTGGCGATGGCTGTGGTGCGTGGTGTCGTCAACTTTGGGCAGCGCTACGGGACACAGTGGCTGGGGCGCAAGATAGCCTACGACCTGCGCATGGATTTGTTCACCCATTTGCAACGCCTGCCTTTCTCTTTCTACGACCGCACCCGTATCGGCCAGTTAATGAGTCGCACCATCGGCGATGTGGACGAGATCCGTTTCTTTGCCGGTGTGGTCATTGGCGACGTGATCAACCTGGTCGTCTTGCTGGTGGCCATCTACGGCATCATGTTCAGCCGCAACGCGACGCTGGCCGCTGTGTTTCTGTTGCCTTTGCCCGTATTGTTTGTCGTGGCTTACCTGTTTGGCATCCGCATCGAGCCGCTCTTCGGCAAGATACGGGCCGCGCGCGGTGAAATGTACGCCCGCATTCAGGAGAACCTGTCGCAGATCGTGGTGGTCAAAGCTTTCACTCGCGAGGACTACGCCCGTCAGCGTTTCGAAGAGGACAATGACGCTGTGCTGCAGGCGTGGATTCGCATGGCGCGTATATTCACGCTGGCTCAGCCTGCCATCTGGTTCATCGTGAGCGTGCTCAGCTTTCTGCTGCTGTTCGTCGGAGGGCAGCGCGTCCTGGATGGCGATCTCACCCTGGGCACGCTGATCGAGTTCAACAGCTACGTCGCCCTACTCGCCCTTCCGGCGCATCGCCTGGCTTTCATGATTGACATCACGGCGCGCGCCATCGCCAATGGCAAGCGCATCTTTGCCATCATGGACACTACGCCAGAGATCAAGACGCGCCTGGGGGCGGTAAACCCTGGTCGCCTGCGCGGCCACATTCGCTTCGAGCACGTCTCGTTCGTCTATGGCGCGCGCGAGGAC
>DAOTZZ010000299.1:0-3642 GCA_034433965.1 Anaerolineae bacterium | reverse complement strand
GTTCTGAACACCCGACGACCAAGGCATTTTCTGTGGCTGGGGGTGCTGGTGACAGTCCTGGTGGGGATTGTCACCACACCGCCTCAGGTCATGAGAGCGCAGGAACCGCCGCCGCTCACCTTCTTCGTCCCGGTGAGCGGTACCCTGGACGACGCACAGCCAGCCGAAACCTGGCAATTCGAAGGGCACGCCGGGCAGATCGTCTCGCTGATCGCTGTCACGATGGGTGGCGATCTTGACCCGGTGTTGCAGGTCATCGGCCCAGACGGGCAATCGGTCGCGGAGAACGACGATCTGGACTCGCTGGTGCGCGATGCGGGCCTGGAAGCGCTGACGCTGCCCACCGACGGCACCTACACGGTGCGCGTGAGTCGCTACCAGGGCGCGCAGGGCAGCACCCGCGGTAGCTACCAACTGACGCTGACGCCGGGCTTCGCCCGCGAGGTCGTGCGCGGCGAGTTTGAGCAGGGCGATGTGTCGTGGGTGACGCCGGACGGACAGCCGGTGCCTCTGCTGCAGGGGTATCTGCAAATGCGCGTGAGTGGCGAGAACACGACCCTGCTCGCCGTCCCGCCGGAGGAACTGCGCGCCGCCGATGTGTATCTGCAAGCGGAAGCGCGTCTGCTGGGCACGCCTCCCTATGCGGAATTCGGCCTGATCCTGCGGGCGCAGGGGGCCACGCTGGGCCGCTTCTATCAGTTCAAGATCAACACGCAGGGTCAGTGGCACGTACTCTACCAGGACGAGACGGGCAGCTACGCCCTGCGCACGTGGACGGACGCACCCGCGCTGAGCACCCCCGACCGCACCTGGTCGCTGGCGGTCATGGCCCGTGGCGAGCGTCTGGATTTCTTCGCCAACGGTGCGCTGCTGGGCACGGTCAGCGACGCGCGCTTGCTTACGCCGGGCATGGTAGGCGTCTTTGTGAGCACCGGCGATCAGCCGAGCGCGGCGACGGTGCTGTTCGATCAGGTGATCGCCACCACCCGCCTGGGGTCTACCTATCGCGGATTGCCGCTGGCCCTGACGACCTGGGAAGCGCCCGACCCGGCCACCATCGTCAACGAGCTGGCGGAGGGAGGGCACATCGCCCCCGCGCCCACCCGCGATCTGTACCTGTTCGAGAAGACGCAGAGCAGCACTGACCTCGCTTCTGTCTTTGAGTTGCTCGGCAGCGAGCAGGCCGTCTACGGAGATTTTCTCTTTGGCGGGCGGGTGACCATCGTCACCGAAGGGCAAAGCGTGGGCTGCGGGCTGGTCTTCCGCTGGACAGACGCACGCAACCTGTCGCTGGCCTATGTGGATAGCAGCGGCGGCTTTGGGCTGGTGCAGGCCCGCGATGCCCAACTGACGACCAACGTTTACGACCTCAGCCCGCTGGTGCAGCCGCAGACCAGCCGCCTGCTGATCATCGCCCAGGGCGAGCGCGTGGCCTACTATCTCAACGGTGCCCTGGTCGCCCAGGAGACCATGACGCCCGGCAACGGGCGGGTGGGCGTGGCCCTGCTCAATTATGAGGACGTGAACACCCGCTGTCTGTGGTCGGAGCTGTGGGTCTGGCCGCTGACCGGCTGACCAAGACGAAGAACCTGCACCGCTAAAGGCGTGTTTACACACTAGCCCTCAACCCCTGGCTCTTGCGCCCGCTGCGCGGGGGACGGGGAGCACGCGTGCGAGACCTTCGCCCTCGCGACTGCGTCGCAGGACGAGGGATGTAAGGGTGAGGGCAAGATACTGCGCAGAAGTTCATAAGAGTTCTATGACGCCGAGGGCGCAGCGGGATTCGCTTCTGCCCTTCCTGTACGACATTTTCCCTCACCAACAGTGGTAAGCGCCATGTATTGCGCGGGTGTGCACACTCAACACTGTGCTTACCATGTCATCACGGTTGCTGCTCGGCGAACGACTGCCTGACCAGCGTGACACCCGTAAGCACAGTGTTGACATTCAGTGTGTACCGTTAGGCTAGCTTGTTGTGCCTTCAGACAGACAGCAGGCCGGGCACACAAGCGCTTACCAGGATTTGGTCATGCTGAACACTCCGCAGCGCCGGAAAGTGCGCTGAATCGTAAGCAGGCCGTTGCACGAAGGTTGTTAGGATGCAGTCAGTTCGGGGAACGCTGGCTCAGGTGGGTGGGTGAAAGTCAGGGGATCGAACATGGTAGCCATTCTGGACATTACCGCGGAGACAGAACCAGCCAACTGCTGGTATTGTGCGCACCAACATACGCTGCGCGAAGGCGAGACGTGTCCCCAGTGTGGACGCACGCAGGATACGCGGCCTATCGGCACGGGGATGCTGTCCCGCCCTCCCACTCACGTCAACCCGGTGCGGCGCGGCGACCCGGCCTTCCAACCGGGCACGGCCCTGCTGTTACAGGTGCTGCCTTCTGGAGCGTGCGCCTGGTTCACTCTCGACAGGCCGGTGACGCTGGGCCGCGCCGTCGGGCCGGTGACCGAGACGCTGTTCGATCTCAACGATTTCAACGCGCACCTGCACGGCGTATCGCGGCGGCATTGCCGCCTGATGCGCAAACACGATCGCGTGGTGGTGACCGACCTGGGCAGCACCAACGGCACTTATCTCAACGGCACGTTGCTGACGCCTTATCAGGAAGCGATTTTGGCCGACGGCGATCAACTGATCCTGGGCACGCTGCACATCACCGTCTTTTTCGTGCGCTCGCGTGCCCGCTAGCGAGGATGTGGCAGCAGGCTGCTCCTTGCGCTAGCTGAAAATTACCTGTCCCCCTCCCCCCCAGAGCCCCCTTTCCAGACCTGTCTCAGGTCTCCGAAAGGGGGCCCGCTTTTCGGGGGTGCATTCGCGTTTTGGGGCGCTGTTCTCGAACGGCAGAGAGGAGAAAAAACTTCAAGAACTCTGTGGCTTCCTCCGTGGACTCTGTGCTCTGTGGTGGAGTCTGCCCCAAATTCGGATACACTCCTTTCGGCAGGCCACCGCAGAACACGTTACAATCGGGGTGAACACAACGCGCACCAGGAAAGCACATGACAGCCGTCTCTACCCCGATCAGCCTGCTATGGCCGCCCGGCTATCAGCCCGACCTTTCCCCTCGCCTGAGCGCCCGCGCCATCGCCGACCTCGATCTGGAAACTCTGCTGGCCGGACTGGGCGGGGCGGGGCGCCGTGCCAATGCCACGCGCGCCGTCTTGCTGAGCCTGTGCGACGATCCGGCGGTGATCGTCTATCGCCAGGACATGCTGGCCGATCTGCTGGCCGCGCCGGGGCTGGTCGCCGATCTGGAGGCGTTGCTTCCGCTGGTAGACGGACTGGAACGCTTCAACTATCTGCCCGCCGCCGGGCAGACGCCGCTGCACGAGGTCGTCTGGCGGGTGGGACAGCTCGAAGGCTATGTGACCTGCGTGCAGGCGCTGCACGCCGCGTTGACCCGACCGGCGCTGACTCTGCGGGCCGCTGGCTGGTGCGCCTTGCGCGACAGAGTGATCGCCATCGCCGCCGACGAGACCTTTCAGCACCTGCTGCGCGACCTGCCCGCGCTGCTCGAACAGGTGCGCGGCGTGCGCAGCGTGACCATCGGCGTCAACCTGGACGATCAACTGCGCCCCTTCGAGGCCACCCTGCTGGCGATCAACAGCGAGACGTTCTCCGGCGTGACTCCTTCG
>DAOTZZ010000298.1:0-4556 GCA_034433965.1 Anaerolineae bacterium | reverse complement strand
TGTGGAGAAGTTGCCATCTGGTGGCGCGACGGGCGTCAACTCGCCTGGCGTCCGTCCCCCTGACCGCAGCGCCCGTCACCAGGGGAGGACGTAGTACGCCCCCGCCCGCCCGCTGACGCGCCGCAAGTGCCCCTCGGCCACCAGCCCGCTCAGGTCGCGCTGCAACAGGTCCGGGCGTACCAACGGCCACATCGCCCGCAGTTCGTGCAACGTGATGCTGCCGTGCTGCCGCACGTGCGCCAGCGCGCTGTGTTGTCGTTCATTGAGGTTCGCTTCTGCAACCGGCGCAGCCTGCCGCGTCTCGCAAGGGGCGTACAGGCGCACGGTCACACTATAGGGACCGGCGACGAATTCCGGCGGCGGCGCACCACACCCGTCCATAGCCTGCAACACGCGCCAGACGCCCCCGCCCGTACCGCGTACATAGCCCCACTCGGCCAAAATGTTCGCCAGGCACGGGTTGCGACGGTAGCGCGCTGCCAGCAGCGTGCGTGTGCTCAGGAAGGCGGGCAGCCCACCAGGGCTGACGATCTCCAGACTATCATCGTAAAGATGTACGGTCACCTGCTCGTGCCGCAGCCGGTAGTCGCGGTGACAGATGGCGTTGCTCAGGATTTCGCGCACGGCATCGGGAGGGTAGAGAGGAGACCCCGCGGCAGCGGGCGTGCGCATCTGCTCGCGCAACGCCGCCCACATCTGATCGAGCAGTCGCGCTAACGACCCGCCAAACGTCTGCTCGAAGACAACCGGTGCCTGCGGCCCGCAGCCGATATGGCGTATCAGCCGCGCACCTGCCTGCGGCAACCAGTGCTCCGGCTCGCGCCCGAAAAGCAGCAGCCCGGCCACCGTGACGCGATAGTCCGGCGTGAGCGCGCCGATGCTCTCCAGCGCCAGATCCGTCACCGGGCGACCGGTGCGGCGGGCGCGCGCCTTCATGAGATCGGCCAGCAGCGCCGGGTCGAGATCGGCGGGGCGCGCGCCGGGCACGACTTCCGCCTCGAAGTCACCATTGGCGCGTGCCTGGAGCAGGCCGCGAATCTCTTCTCCGCTGAGTACCGTATTGCCCGCCAGCGTGCGGGCCAGCACGCGCCCGTCGTCCAGGGCGTGCACCTGACGGCTGCGGGGGACATGCACGGCCAGCGCCGGCCCGCGCGAGGTCGGGACGATCTCCGGCGCACCGAAGGCAATGGGAGGAAGGCAGCGGGCCGCGGCAGCCTGCACCGCCGCCGCAAAGCGGGCAATGTCCGGCGGATTGCCCGCCTCGCCCGCCTGTTCCAGACCCAGGACGATCCGCCCGCCGTCGGTGTTGGCCAGCGCGACCGCTGTCGCGGCGATCAACTCTGGGTCGGGGCGCGGCACGATGGCCAGCGACAGGTCGGCGTCGCGCTCCAGCGAAAGTCGTTCAGTCAGCATGAATTCCCGTGTACAGTAGTGGTAAAAATTCTACCAGGGCACCTGGCCTGAGTACGAGAGTGTTGAAGCTCACCCCAAAGGGCACCGAGGGAATGTCTCTGCGTTTTTCTCTGCGCTCTCCGCGCCTCGGCGGTCAATGGTTTTGCTCTGCCAGCGCTCAGCGCCCGTCGTCTGTGTCCATCTCATCCGGTTCATCCGGCTCGTCGTCGAAATCCTCGTCGCCGGCTTCGTCGTAGGCCTCGTCGGGCAATGGCTCGTAGGGTTCGTCGTCCTGCGGCAACGCGCCATCGCCAGAAGCAGCCGCCGGACGCTGCGCCTTCTCGCCGCGCACCAGCGCCATACTCACCAGCACGTCGTCGTCGGGCAGATCGATCAGCTTGACACCGCTGGTGACACGCCCATAGACGTTGATGGACTCAACCTCGGTGCGCAGGGCGATGCCGCCCGCCGTGATCAGCGTCAGGCTGTCGTCCGGCGAGACCACCCGCGCGCCGATGATACGCCCCGTCTTGCGCAGGTTCTTAGAAAGGGTGCGGATGCCGTACCCATAGCGGCGCTGCCGCCCATATTCGCGCAACGGGGTGCGCTTGCCGAAGCCGTATTCGGTCACCACCAGCAGGTCACCGCGGGGATCGGTCACCACATCCATACCAGCGACTTCGTCGTCGGGGCGCAGGCGGATGGCGCTCACACCGGCGGCAGGACGACCCATCACGCGCACGTCCTGCTCGTTGAAGCGGATGCTCATGCCGTTGCGCGTGACCAGGATCAGGTCTTGGCGACCCGTCGTGCGGCAGACCCAGCCCAGGTAATCGTCGGGATCGAGACTCATGGCGATCAGCCCGTTGCTGCGCACGGCGGCGAAGGCGCTCACCGGCACACGCTTGATACGCCCGCGCCGCGTGCAAAGCACGAAGTAGCCTTCTCTGTCCTCAAAGGACGGCACAGAGGTGATCGCCGTGACATATTCTTCCGGCTGCAGCGACAGAAAAGCGTTGATCAGCGTGCCCTTGGCTCCGCGCGCCGCTTCAGGGATCATGTAGGCGCGCTGCGCGTAGACCTTGCCCTGATCGGTGAAGAACAGCACGTGATCCAGCGACCCCGCCGCGTAGAGGTGCTCCACTGAGTCTTCCTCGCGGGTAGCCATGCCGGTCGCCCCCTTGCCGCCGCGCCGCTGCGAGCGGTAGGCCAGCACCGGCACGCGTTTGATGTAACCGCGCTCGGTCAGGCTGATCAGCACTTCTTCATCGCGGATGAGGTCGCTATCTTCGAAGTCGGTGACGACATCGAGCGCCAGTTCGGTGCGCCGATCGTCGCCGTACTTTTTGGCCAGTTCGTTGAGGTCATCGCGGATGAGCGCCAGCACCTTGCGGGGCGAACGCAACAGGTCTTCCAGGTAGGTGATGTAGTCGCGAATCTGCCGGTATTCGTCTTCGATCTTCTGGCGCTCCAGCGCGGCCAGGCGGCGCAGTTGCATATCCAGGATGGCGCTGGCCTGCGCCTCGGTGAGGGCGAAGCGCTCCATCAACTGCGCGCGGGCGATATCGCTGTCGTCGGCTTGACGGATGGTGGCGATGATGTCGTCAATACGCGCCAGTGCCTTCAGCAGCCCTTCCAGAATGTGCGCGCGGGCGCGCGCCTTGGCCAGTTCGTATTCGCTGCGGCGGCGAATGACCGTGCGCCGGTGATCAATATACAGGTGCAGGGCGCGGCGCAGGCTCAGCAGACGCGGTTCACCGTCTACCAGCGCCAGCATCTGCACACCGAACGTCGTTTGCAGTTGCGTGTACTTGAACAGCCGGTTGAGCACGGTGCGTGGCTGCGCGTGCTTCTTCAATTCGACGACGATAGCCAGCCCGCGCCGGTCGGATTCGTCGCGCAGGTCGCTGATCATCTCCAGCCGCCCGTCGCGCACCAGCGCAGCGATGCGCTCCAGGATGGACGACTTGTTGACCTGATAGGGAATCTCAGTGATGACGATGCGATACCGGTCTCCGCGCATCTCCTGAATCTCGGCGCGGGCGCGCATGACGATACGCCCCTTGCCAGTGGCATAGGCTTCCTTCAGCTCGCCGCCGCCCACGATCAGCGCGCCGGTGGGGAAGTCCGGCCCTTTGATGTACTGCATCAGCTCGTCTACGGTGATCTGCGGGACGACGTCGTCCGGCTCGCCCTCATAGGCGATCATGCGCTCGATTATGAAGGAGATCGCCGCAGCGACTTCGCGCAAATTGTGCGGCGGGATGTTGGTCGCCATGCCGACCGCGATGCCGCTGGTGCCGTTGATCAGCAGATTGGGCAGCTTGGCGGGCAAGACCTGCGGTTCCTGCAGCGATCCGTCGAAATTGGGCATGAAATCCACAGTGTTCATGCCAATGTCTTCGAGCAGTTCTTCGGCGATGGGAGCCAGCCGCGCCTCAGTGTAGCGCATGGCGGCGGCGCTATCGCCGTCAATGCTGCCGAAGTTGCCCTGCCCATCAATGAGCGGATAGCGCATGGAGAAGTCCTGCGCCATGCGCACCATTGCGTCATAAACCGCCTGATCGCCGTGCGGGTGATACTTACCCAGCACCTCACCGACAATACGCGCCGACTTCTTGTAGGCAGAATTGGCGCGGATGCCCATGTCGTACATGGCGTAGAGGATGCGGCGGTGCACCGGCTTGAGGCCGTCGCGCGCATCCGGCAAAGCACGCGCCACGATCACGCTCATGGCGTAATCCAGGTACGACGAGCGCATCTCCTGATCGATCTTGACCTGGCGGACAGTCCCGATATCCATCGACTCCATAGAAATTGCGCCAGGGAACACCGGGTTTTAACCCGGTAGGGAATGGCGCTTGCCTCCTTTCTCCTGTTGTGGGAGAATTAGAGTATGATTCGCACCTACAAGTACCGGCTGTATCCCACCAACGCGCACCAGAAGGCGCTCGACTTTCTGCTGTGGCAAGGTCGGCTGCTCTATAACGCTGCGCTGGAGCAGCGCATCACCGCCTACCGCGAGACGGGCCAGAGCGTGACCTATTCGCAGTAGTGGGCGCACTTCCGAGACCAACGCCACGCCAATCCGGACACTTTGGGTCAACTGAACGCCACCAGCGTGCAGCAGATGTTGCGCCGCCTGGACAAGGCGTTCAGCGCGT
>DAOTZZ010000297.1:0-6874 GCA_034433965.1 Anaerolineae bacterium | reverse complement strand
GCGGTGAAAAGGGCATGGGCGCGCGCGGCATTGGCCGCCCCGTCGTCCACCATGCCTGCCTGCGCCTGAGCGCGCGCCAGATCGTGCAGGATATGCGCCAGCAGGAGACGGTCGGGGGTGGTCAGGGCATCGGCAATGGCCGCGCTCAGGTGACGCACAGCCTCGCCCATCTCGGCGGCGGCTTCGGCAACGCGCTCCTCGCGCTGAAATTGCCCGGCGCGCGCCAGATACACGCCTGCCAGGTGACGACGCAGTTCGGCGGCCAGGTCGCGCCGCGCGATGAAGTCCGCCGTTGCCAGAGCGCGCCGGAAGACATCCTCGGCGCGGGCGCTGTCGCCCAGGGCCAGCAGCGACAGGCCCAGGTCGCGCTGAGCAGTCGCGGAAAGCGCTACCTGCCTGGTACGGGCGTATCCGGCCAGCGCGCCTTCGAAGCGCTTGAGCGCGTCCGCGTGCTGATCTCGCGCGGCCAGGGCATGCCCCCACTCGTGAGCGAGCATGGCGGCCACGCGCACGTTGGCACCTTCCGGCTGCGCCATCGCCGCGCGGAAGGCGCGCGCCAGCACGTCGGTCGCCGTCCCACTCTGACCAACGCTGAGCAGGTGCCGCCCGTAGGCCAGGCTGGCTTCGGCCAGGGCAGCGCGGCTGAGGTGTTCCAGTGTCAGCGTCACCTGGAAGAGCCAGCCTGCCTCGTCCTGTCTGCCGGGAAGGGCAGCCAGGGCCGTGCCCATCATCATCTGCAGGCGGGCCAGGTCGTCACCTTCTGGCAGGCGACTCCGCAGCGCCGTGGCATAGCTCAGCAAGGCTTCGGCCAGCCCGGCGGCCAGAAAAGCGGGTGCCGTCGCGACCAGCAGACGGGACAGCTCCACCGGGGCAAGCAACACAGGGCCGCTCAGTTGGCGGTCGAGCAGGGCGCGCACATTGCTCAGGCGCGCCCGCCACTCGGCGGGCAGGGGAGCGGGAGTCTCGTCGGGCCAGGTTTGCGCGAAGTACTGCGCAATCACACGGTCCAGGTGCGCCTGCTTGGGCGCGTCGAGGGGGAAGCGTTCCCGCACGAAGGCCCGTACCTCGGCGGGGATGGCGATCAATGTCCCGTCGCGCTGCAGAATGTCGTGGTCGAGCAAGACGGACAGGTGATCGGCAGCGTCGCGACCGGCCAGTCCCAACGCCAACCGCTCGTCGAGCGGGGCGGGCAGTCCCTGGGCGCGGATGAGCAGCCGGAAGACTTCGCGCCGGTCGGCCAGCAGCCATTCGAGTTGACGGCGCAGATAGGCGCGGGGCAGGGCGGCTGCGTCCTGGTCGAAGGCGCTCAGGTACTTGAGTGTTGCCTCCACCCCCTCGCGGCGCACCATCTCTACGCCGCGGATGATCAACCAGGGCAACTGCCGTGTGCGCTCCAGGAAGTCGTCTATGGTGTCTACGTCCAGCGTCTCGACCCGACGCAGGACGGCGCGGCGCATGGCCAGGGTACGCGCGTCCTTGCCCGCCAGCGGCTCGACCGGGCGGGCCTTGGCGGTGAAGGTAGGGCCGGCGGGCAACAACGCTTCGTCGGCTTCCTGGGCGGTCAGCAGCACGCCGTGATGGGCCGGAGCGAGCAACTCGCCCAGCAGAGTGGTCAGTTCGGCGCGCGCGCTTCCGGGTGGCAGGGCGTCAACGTCTTGCAGCACCAGCAACAGCCGTCGCCCCGACCAGGCCGTCAGTACGTCGGCCCGCGCTGCGTGCGACGGCAGACCGGCAAGCTGAGCCAGGGTGCTCTGGATTTCGGCGGCAGTGGTGTCCGGGCCGCAGCGCAGCCAGACGATGCCATCGGGGAAGCGCCAGCCGAAGCGGTAGGCGAAGGCCATGGCCAGCGAACGCCTGCCCACACCGGTGGGGCCGGTCAGGAGCAGCAGGCGGCGGTTGTGGGTGAACATGTCCTCGGCCAGCCTGCTCAGCAATTCGCGCCGCCCCACAAAACCGGTGGGCAGCGGCAACTCGAAGGTGCGCGGCAACCCGTCCGCGACCAGGGGGCGCGTGGCACGTTGGGCCGGTTCGGGCAGCGGTAGCCGAAGATCGGGCTGATCGTCGGCGAGCAGTAATTCGTAGCGGTCGGGCTGACTGTTGGGGAGGTCTCGTATCTCGGCGACGGCGGCGCGGAAGGCTTCGCGCACGCTGGCTCCGCCCGCCAGTTCTGCGTACAGACGGGTGTTGAAGGCCACCGTGCAGTCTTCGTTGGCGCGGCGCACCGTGCCGATGACGGCCTGCACGGGCGTTTCGTCGAGCAGCATTTGCGCCAGGCGACGGCTGAAGCAGCCGTCCAGCAGCACCAGACGGGCGTCGCTGCTGGCGAAGCGCCGGACGATGTGCTCGGCCACAGCATAGGCTTCGCGGCCCTCTTCGTCTTCCAGGTAGAGCATGTCGCGTTCGCCGTGCGCGATCAGGTGCACGACCCGGAAGGCATCCGGCCCGCGCGCGCCGAGCGCTGTTCCCAGGCGTTCGGAAGTCGGCGGCAGCAGGCGCACCAGGGCCAGGGGAGCGCTATTGACTCTCGCCTGCGCTGTGACCTGACGCACGGTGCGCAGCAGCGCCAGCCATTCTTGGGCTGGATCTGCCGGGCTGAGCGGGTCTTCGGTGCCGCTCATCGAGGCGAAGGGCGCGGCGATGACCGCCAGCACAGGCAGGTAGTGGCGCAGTTGGGCCAGGCCGGGGTCGGCGGCCAGGTCGTATCCGCAGGGCAGCGTGAACTCGCTGGCGGGTAGGGTCGCAGGGTCCGGAGTGAGGAACTGATTCTCGCTCATGGTTGAGCAGTATAGTCAAAAGATGAAAAAGGCGAAAGACCGTTGACGACAGGGGCCAGACAGGGTATTTTTGAAGAGTTGTAACACTCGTCACGCGATCCAGTGCGTTTCTTCACTGTCCTCACGCGAGCCGGCGCGGCAAAATCCTCAAGGTTTGCTCACGAGCCAGTTGCTCT
Organism: Anaerolineae bacterium; assembly: GCA_034433965.1. Taxonomy (GTDB): domain Bacteria; phylum Chloroflexota; class Anaerolineae; order Aggregatilineales; family Aggregatilineaceae; genus UBA2029. The sequence continues at coordinate 3,924 of DAOTZZ010000297.1, read as the reverse complement.
GCGCAAGGGGATAGCACGTGCTCGCGATGGGTGCTCACCGCCGCGAGTACTTACGCCCGACCAGAACCAGAAACGCAGTGGTCTTGCAGTCTGTCTAGGAGAGGTCTGAATGGCACATAAGTGGGTCTATGCGTTCGAAGAAGGTGACGCCACCATGCGCAACCTGCTGGGTGGCAAGGGGTGCAACCTGGCCGAGATGACCCGGATCGGCCTGCCCGTTCCGCCCGGCTTCACCGTCACCACCGAAGCGTGCGTCGAGTACATGAACACGGGCAAGTTCCCCGAAGGGATGTGGGAACAGGTCCTGGCGGCCATGCAGGACTTGAACCGCAAGACTGGCAAGGAGTTCGGCAACGACGCCAACCCGCTGCTCGTCTCCATCCGTTCTGGGGCGCGCGAGTCCATGCCGGGCATGATGGATACTATCCTCAATGTGGGCCTGACGCCGGGCGCAGTCGAGACGATGGGCAAGCAGTTCAACGATATGCGCTTCGCCTGGGACCTGTACCGCCGCCTGATCCAGATGTTCAGCAAGGTGGTGCTGGACGTGCCCGGTGAGGAATTCGAGGAGATCATCGAAGAAGAGCGCGCGCGCGTGGGGGCCAAGACCGACGCGGAAATGACCGCCGAAGGCTGGCAGCGTTGCGCCGAGCGCTTTATGGAACTGGCGCAGCGTCACACCGGGCAGCCGTTCCCGATGGACCCCTACAAGCAGCTTGAACTGGGCATCGAGGCCGTGTTCAAGAGCTGGAACGGCAAGCGGGCGGTGGACTACCGCAATCACTACGGCTACCCGCATACCTGGGGCACGGCGGCCAACATTGTCACCATGGTCTACGGCAACTTCGCCGATGGCAAGAGCGGCACGGGCGTGGCCTTCACCCGCAACCCCGCTACGGGCGAGAAGAAATTCTACGGCGAATACCTGCTCAACGCCCAGGGTGAGGACGTGGTATCGGGCGCGCGCACGCCGACCGAGATCTCCGGCCTGGCCAAAGAAATCCCCGAAGCCTGGGAAGAACTGATGCGCGTGGCCGACATCCTGGAAAAGCACTACCGCGAGACCCAGGACATCGAGTTCACCATCGAGCACGGCAAGCTGTGGATGCTGCAGACTCGTAGCGGCAAGCGCACGGCAGCCGCGGCGGTCAAGATCGCTGTGGATATGGTGGACGAAGGGCTGATCACGCCCGCCGAAGCGGTGGCGCGTATCGCTCCCGATATGATCGATCAATTGCTGCACCCGCGCTTCGACGAGAAGGTGCTCAAGACGATCCCGCCCGTGGCCAAGGGCCTGAATGCGTCGCCCGGCGCGGCAGTGGGTAAGGTCTACTTCGACGCCGACACCGCCGAAGCCAAGAGCAAGGAAGGCGAGCCGGTGATCCTGGTGCGCCCGCTGACCGAGCCGAGCGATGTGCACGGTATGCTGGCGGCCAAGGGTATCCTGACGGCGGAAGGCGGCGCGACCAGCCATGCGGCAGTGGTGGCGCGGCAGTTGGGCAAGCCGTGCGTCGCCGGTTGTTCCGACATCAAGATCAACCTGGAAGAGAAGTACTTCACCGTCAACGGCCAGGTGGTCAAGGAAGGCGATTTCATTTCGCTGGACGGCGCGAAGGGTAATGTGTACATCGGGCAGATCCCTGTCGTCGCTCCCAGGCTGGAAGAGCAGACCGAGCTGCTCAAGATTCTGGGCTGGGCCGACGAAATCCGTCGCCTGATGGTGTGGGCCAACGCCGACGACGAGCAGCAGGCGGCTCGCGCTCGCGCCTATGGTGCGCAGGGCATTGGCCTGTGCCGCACCGAGCACATGTTCCTGGGCGACCGCACGCAGCTCTTCCAGAATTACATCCTGGCCGCTGACCCGGAGGCTAAGCAGAAGGCGCTGGACAAGCTCGCTGAGCTGCAGCACGACGACTTCTACGGCATCTTCCGCGCCATGGACGGCCTGCCGGTGATCATCCGCCTGATTGACCCGCCGCTGCACGAGTTCCTGCCGGCGCGCGATGAACTGAAGGTGGACGTGGCTGTGGGACGTGAACGCGGCGAGGATGTCTCCGAGAAGGAAGCCATCCTGCGCAAGGCGGAAGAACTGGCCGAGTTCAACCCCATGCTGGGCCTGCGCGGCATCCGTCTGGGCATCATGATGCCCGACGTCACGCTGATGCAGGTGCGCGCGATCATCTCGGCGGCGTGCGATGCGACCAAGGACGGCTACGAAGTCCATCCTGAAGTCATGATCCCGCTGACGGCACACGTCAACGAGCTGAAGCTGCTGCAGAAGATTCTGGAAGACGAAGCGCAGAAGGTCATGGCCGAGAAGGGCGTGACGGTGGACTACAAGTTCGGCACCATGATCGAGATTCCGCGCGCGGCGCTGACCGCGGGCGAGATCGCCGAACTGGCGCAGTTCTTCAGCTTCGGCACCAACGACCTGACGCAGATGACCTATGGCATCAGCCGCGACGACGCCGAGCGTCACTTCCTGCTGCAGTACGTCGAGAAGGGCATCCTGCCCAAGAACCCGTTCCAGACCATTGACCGCGACGGCGTAGGCAAGCTGATGAAGATGGCCGTCGAGGACGGGCGCAAGACGCGGCCCGACCTGGAAGTGGGCATCTGCGGTGAGCACGGTGGCGATCCCGACAGCATTGACTTCTGCCACCGCATCAACCTCAACTACGTCAGTTGCTCGCCGTTCCGCGTGCCGGTGGCGCGCCTGGCGGCGGCACACGCCGTCCTGCGCGAGCAGGGTTGGGAACGTCTGGGCGAACTGGGCGTGCGCGATCCCAATCGCAAGCTCAACTAGCCCGCGCTGACCTTTCCAGACACGACAGCCGCCTCTGGCTCAGGGGCGGCTGTTTTTGTTGGGTGCGCGCCGATGAGAGGGATGGAGTATACTCGTGAGCAGACGCGATGCTCAGGGGCACCGGAAAGGAGAGCGCGGCGATGAACAGGTGTTGGACGAAGGGCCTGGCGCTGGTGATGGCGCTGGCATTGTTGCCTGTCGGTCAGGCGCTGGGGGCTGACCTGTCAGCGGAAGCCGTTGCAGCGCGCGCACAGAGTGGGCCGGTCTATCCGCCGACCATTGTCGAGTTTGGTATTGACGTGCCCGCGATCACGCTGGCCGCTGCCGAAGCTGGCCTGACGCCTGCCCGCCTGAGCTGGCGCACGGTGGGATTGCGCCCCGAACACAGGCTGGTGCTCTACACATTTCGTGTCAACCGCTGGGAGCCGCTGGAATTGCCTCCGGAGATTCAGCCGCTGCCGGGTGCAGGAGAGGTGACCATCACCATTGAGCATCCACTGACCTTCGGGCCGCCCACATACAGCCTGGTCATCGCCGATGCTGCCGGACAGACGCTCGATCAGCGGGTGTTGATCGTCCCCTATGAGCATGAAGAGGACACCCCGCCGCTGAGCATTGACCTTTTCGAGACGAGCGTGACTCAACTGGATGCGGGATCGCTGGCCGCGCGGACGGCGCGTGTGCCCGTCACCTGGCGGGTGAGCGGGCGGCAGCCGTATATGCACCTGATCTTCGAGCAGGTGCTGGAAACGGGCGAGGCGATCTCCGTCGAACTACCACGCCTGACGCTGTGGGTGGCTTCGCAGGGCGAGGGCGTCGTCGCACCGGTGTTCACCGCGGCGGGGCAACCGGTACGCTTGCGGCTGCGCGTGGTAGATTTGCGCGACGGGGACACGCTCGCCACCTATCCTCTACCGCCCATCCCTGTGATCAGCAGCCCCGCTGCGGCTCCGGCAGTCCCCGCGGTGCCCGGCCAGGGATCGTCGAGCGCGCCCGCTGGTTCGAACGGACAATCTGCCCCTTCCGTCCCACCGCGCAGTGCTGAACCGGTGGAAGTGGTGTCGTTCACCGTTACACCGGAGACCATCCCACGCGGTGGGACGGTCACAGTGACCTGG
>DAOTZZ010000296.1:0-12250 GCA_034433965.1 Anaerolineae bacterium | reverse complement strand
GCCCAGACTTGAACTGGGGACTCCTTGATTTTCAGTCAAGTGCTCTACCAACTGAGCTACCTCGGCATCGTTCCAACTGGAACATCCCGTATTCTAGCGTGTTTTCGCCTACTGTCAACGGTGCACTCGCCCATTTTGGGGCAAGTTTCGTGGCCGCAGTGTTCTCAGCATTCTCTAAGCGTCACCGCCCAGCGCTTTTGATACGATCTGGCTGTCTTCTGTATGTCGTCTGGACAGAGCAATGGGCCAATCACACAGCCTCGTGTTCGAGCATCGTTCGGTGATAGCAGCTCCGTTGGAGCGTGTGTGGTCATTTCATCAGTCGGCAGACGCCCTTCATCGCCTGACCATGCCGCCGATGCGTATACAGATTGTGCGCGATGATCGTCGCTCTCTTACCGGGGGGGAACTGGAATTTCTGCTCCGACTGGGGCCGCTATCGGTCCGGTGGGTGGCCGCTCATGCGCCAGGGCCAGAACCAATGTCTTTTATGGATCGTCAGGTGGTTGGACCGCTGGCTTTCTGGGAGCACGAACACATCATGCGCCCTCATGAAGACGGCACCGAATTGCTTGACCGGGTCAGCCTGGTATACCACCCTGGGCCGCGGTATTTCTGGACACGTTTGGTCTTCAGCCGCCCCGCATTGCGTACGCTGTTCGCATACCGGCACTGGCGAACCCGCCGCGCGGTGAGGTGAAGTGGAATGGGACAGAAGAAAGCCGAGTGCCATGTCGTTGTCATCGGCGCGGGTATCGGCGGTTTGACCGCCGCTGTTCTGCTGGCACAGGCCGGATGCCGCGTGACAGTGCTGGAGGCGGGCACATACCCCGGTGGTTCGGCGGGGACATTCTATCACAAAGGATTCCGCTTCGATGCCGGAGCAACGCTGGCGGGGGGATTCCAACCAGGGGGGCCTCACGCGCTGGTGGGGGAGCAGCTTGGCATACGCTGGCCGGTACGCCCAAGTGAAACCGCGTGGATGGTACATCTGCCGGAAAGGCAGGTGCTTCTCCACCGTGACCGCCGCAGTCTGCTAGAGCACTTCCCGCATACTGCCAGATTCTGGGGACAACAGGCACGCCTGGCCGACCGGGTCTGGGCGCTGGCTGCCGAAGCGTTACCCTGGCCTCCAGGGGACTGGCGTGAGGCAATGCGCCTGGGCGGAATTGGGCTGCGGCACCTGCCGGAAGCGCTCGACCTGTTGCCGTTCGCTTTTCGCTCGGCGGCTCAATGGCTGGCGCTTCACGATCTGGCTGACGACCGGCTTTTCAGGCGCATGATTGACGCGCAGTTGCTGATCTCGGCTCAGACGGTGGCCTCGGAAGCCAACGCCCTTTACAGTGCCATTGCGCTCGATTTGCCACGGCAGGGGGTGTACCATGTCGAAGGAGGCATGGGCGGCATCGCGCAAGCACTGGCGGACAAACTGCGCGATCTGGGTGGTGAGGTGTACTACAAGCACAAAGTGACACGCATTGCGGTGAGTGACAGTGTTGCAGGCGGTGTGCACATAGAGGCACGGCGTCGCTCCGAAGAGTATCTGCCCGCCGATTTCGTGATCGCCAATGTCACCCCGTGGTCACTCGATCAGTTGCTGGCGGAAGACAGCCCGCCCGCTCTGCGCCGTGAGGTGGCCGGGCGGGCAATAGGGTGGGGTGCTTTTGTCCTGTATGTGGGGCTTGATGGACGCGCCGTCCCCTCCGACCTTCCCGATCACCATCAAATCATCACGGGAATGGAAGGGCCGCTCGGTGAGGGCAGGAGCGTCTTCCTTTCGCTTTCGCCTGTCTGGGATGCCTCCCGTGCGCCGGAGGGATTCCGCGCCATGACGGTCACCACTCACACGGCCATTGCTCCCTGGTGGAAGCTGCTACAGTCCGATCCAACGGCCTATGAGGCGCGCAAACAGGAGTATGCGGAATGCCTGTTGGACGCGATCGAGACGGTCTTGCCTGGTGTGCGTCGGGCGGCAACATTGGTCATGCCAGGGACACCCGTCACGTATCAGACGTGGACACACCGCCATCTGGGCATGGTGGGCGGCTTTCCGGTCGTGTCTCTGCTGGGTGCGCGAGGTCCGCGCACCGGCATTCGCAACCTGCGACTGGTAGGCGACTCGATCTTTCCAGGGCAGTCTACGGCAGGGGTAACTGCTGGAGCCATGCGTGTGGCGCGCGATGTGCTGGACGCCTTGCCGCACCGTCGTGCTCAGCGAGTCTTTGCGCCGCAACCAACGCGAGCGCCGCGGTGATGAGCACCTGGCCAGTCGTTCACTGGTTTCGCCGCGACCTGCGTTTGAGCGACAATACGGCTCTGCGGGCAGCTTTGCGCTCCGGCAGGCCAGTGTTACCCCTGTTCATTTTCGATCCTACCATCCTGCGCAGCCCGCGCGCAGGTGCACCTCGTGTGGCTTTCCTGCTTCGTGCGTTGCGCGCGCTCGACGAACAACTGAGAGCGCAGGGGAGCGCGCTCGTGGTGCGCTTTGGTGAACCGGAGCAGATACTATTGGCCCTGGTGCGCGAGACATACGCCCAGGCCATCTATGCTAACGAGGACTACACTCCCCATGCACGGGGTAGGGACGAGAGGCTCAAGCGCACGCTGCCAGTCCCCTTGTACACGTACCCGGACCTGCTATTGCGAGCGCCGGGCGAAGTGCTCAGGGAAGACGGTTCCCCGCTGGTAGTCTACACGCCCTTCATGAAACGCTGGAGAGCTCTGCCACCGCCAGCCAGGGCGGAAAACAGCATGCCGGTGGGGCAATGGATACACCCGAGCAAGGTGGCTTCCAGTGGCATACCCGAACTGGCCGCGCTTGGTTTTGCGCCCACCATCGCCGCGCCGCCCGCCGATGAGCGCTTTGCGCGCGCTCTGTTGGACCGTTTCATAGAGGGTCCCATTTACCGCTATAGTGAGACGCGCAATGCACTGGTGGCTGATCCATTTGGGGCGGAAATGCCCAGCGGATCGTCGTATCTCTCGCCGTATCTGCGTATTGGCATGATATCGCCGCGACAGGTGTACTGGGCGGCACAGGAAGCATTGCAGAATGCTCCCGATGCAGCAGCACGGCAGTCGGCGGAGATATTTGTCAACGAACTGATCTGGCGCGAGTTCTACCACCATATCCTCTATCATTTTCCGTATGTGCAGCGAAACAATTTTCGCCCGGCATACGATAGCGTGCCGTGGCGCGATGCGCCCGACGAACTGGCTGCCTGGCAGGAGGGTCGGACAGGGTATCCGGTAGTAGACGCGGCCATGCGCCAACTGCGCGCGATCGGTTGGATGCCCAACAGAGCGCGGATGATCGTCGCCAGCTTCCTCACCAAAGACCTGCTGATTCACTGGCGCGCGGGCGAACAGTACTTCATGCAGTGGCTCATTGATGGGGACACGGCTGCCAACAATGGCGGCTGGCAGTGGGCCGCGGGTACCGGTACCGATGCGCAGCCTTACTTCCGGATATTCCATCCGGTGTTGCAGAGCCAGAAATTCGACCCGCACGGGGACTATATCCGGTACTGGGTGCCAGAACTACGCGATGTGCCGGCGCCATTCGTTCATGCTCCCTGGACACTAGACGATCCTCCCGCCGATTATCCTCCCCCAATCGTTGACCATTCCCTTGCCCGCGAAAGGGCGTTGGCTGCATTCAGGGCTGTGAAGGGATAGCGTTCCGCTATTCATGTCTGCTTCAAGACGCCAGGTTACCCTTGACCGGCAGCCGCGAATGCAATACTCTAAGGCCACCTAATCATCTCAGGGAAAGGCGAGCATTGAGCCATGCAACGCAGTCCATTGCCTGCACCAGAGCAGATTGAACGCGCCCTCGATCGGGTGCTCCTCACAGTACAAAAGCCGGCGCGTTACGTCGGTGGTGAGTTCAACAGCGTTGTCAAAGACTGGGAGGCCGTCTCATTCCGGGTAGCGCTGGCGTTTCCCGATATCTATGACCTGGGCATGTCCAATCTGGGCTTGATGATCCTCTACGGGATCGTCAACGATCAGCCGGACATGTTCGCCGACCGGGTCTACAGCCCCTGGACGGACATGGAAGCAGCCATGCGGCGCGAGGGAATTCCCCTCTATGGGTTGGAGAGCAAACGCCCGGTGCGGGAATTCGATTTACTGGCGATCACGTTGCCCTATGAGCAGCTCTACACGAATGTGCTGAATATGCTCGATCTGGCGGGAATGCCCGTACGCGCCGCTGAACGCGACGAGCGCTTCCCGCTGGTCATCGCCGGTGGGCACGCCTGCTTCAATCCAGAGCCGATGGCGGATTTCATTGACGCTTTTGCCATTGGCGAAGGCGAAGAGATGATCCTGGACATTTGCCGGACACTGCGCGATATGCGCGGTTGCTCGCGCCAGGAGCAGTTGCGCGCGCTGGCCCGTATCGAAGGGGTGTACGTGCCGCGTTTCTACGACGTGAGTTATCATGCTGACGGTACGGTGGCAGCGGTGACGCCCAACGTTCCCGAAGCGCCGCCGGTAGTGCGCAAACGCATTGTGCCCGTCCTGCCCAAGCCCTTCACACGCTTTCTGGTACCCCATGTAGACACAGTGCACAACCGCGCACCCATCGAGATCATGCGCGGCTGCACACGCGGCTGTCGTTTCTGTCACGCGGGGATGGTCACGCGCCCAGTGCGCGACCGCCCGGTGGACGAGGTGCTGGCGGCTGCCGAGGAAATCGTGCGCTATACAGGCTTCGATGAGTTGGGCTTGCTGAGCCTGTCGTCCTCTGACTACGCCTACGTGCAGGAACTGGTGCAGGCTATTGGCGAGCGCTTCGGTGACCGCAACCTGGGTGTCAGCCTGCCCAGCCTGCGCATTGAATCGGTGAGCATTGATCTGATGGACGCGCTGAAGGACAACCGCCGCAGTGGATTCACCTTTGCGCCAGAGGCGGCGACCGAGCGCATGCGCGACATCATCAACAAGTCGGTGCCCGACGAGCAGTTGCTCGCTGTGGCACGGGAAGCCTACGCGCGCGGTTGGGTGACAATCAAACTCTACTTCATGATCGGGCATCCGAGCGAAACGCTGGAGGACGTGCAGGCCATCGTGAACCTCAGCAAGGCGGTGTTGGCCGAGGGGCGCAAGATTCACGGCGGCAAGGCCAAAGTCAACGTGGGGGTGAGCACTTTCGTCCCCAAGCCGCACACGCCGTTCCAATGGGTGCCGCTCGATGCGCTGGAGCAGATTCGGGCCAAGCAGGCTTTGCTCCAGCAGGGAATGCGCGGCGCTGGTCTGCATCTGCGCTGGAATCGCCCGGAAGAAACCTTGCTGGAGGCATTTCTGAGTCGAGGGGACCGGCGCTTGGGGGCGGTCATTCAGCGGGCCTGGGAGTTGGGTACGAAGTTCGACGGCTGGCAGGAACATCACCATCACGCGGCCTGGGTGCAGGCTTTCGCCGAAGCAGGGCTGGAGATGAGCTTCTACACGCACCGTCCGCGCCCGCTTGACGAGATGTTCCCCTGGGATCATATTGACCCCGGCGTGAAGAAGCGTTTTCTGGCCGAAGACTATCTGATGTCGCAGCGGGGGGAGACGCGCGTAGACTGCCGGGGGCACTGCTTCGCCTGCGGCATTCTGCCCAAGTTCGCGCCGTTGCGGATGATGACGCCTGCCGAAGCCTGGCAATGCCCTCCGGTCGTGCCGCGGGCGCAGCGCCAGAAAGCGGCAGCGAAAGCAGGGGCGCAGTAGAGGGTGCTCGCCTGAGCGCTCAGTTGCAGATGATTGTGCCGAAAGTCGTGCCGACTGTGAGGGTCAGGTCAGGCTGGCGGTCGGCATCGGCGCTCCCTTGTGCTGCGAAGTTGCGTGTGGCATAGAGGCCGGGTTGCAGTTCGACGAAACGCTTCTGATCCATGCGCACGCGCGCGAAGGGGCTGGTCTGGACGCGCACAAGAGCAGTGCTGCGCAGCGGTACGGTGACACGCACATCGCCGAGCGTCGAGCGGGCCACCAGGTCACCGGCGCATCGTTCCGGACAGGTGAGGGTCACGTCGCCCAGGCCAGAGGCAATGTACGCGCGTTCGACGGTGAGGCCGCGCAGATCGGCTTCGAGCAGTCCCAGATGGCTGCTCATGAGGATTTGCCAGGGCAGGTCTTGAGCCAGGCCGACATCCCAGTCGGCCCAAGAGAGCCACCAGGTCTGTCCGCGGTGCATGGTCAGCCGGGCGCGGTTGTTGCGCACGGCCAGGTTGGGGCGTGAGCGGGCCGTGTACTGCCCGGCTACCAGCCGCCCCGGTTTGCGCAGCGCCTGAAGCTGCACGTCGATCTCGCCGCTTTCGATCTCGATGGCTCCGCTCTCCACGCTGCCCCGCGTGATGCCGAAAGTGTGCGCGCCCCAACTGGGGGCAATGTCGCCGCGCACCAGCACGATCACACCGAGCAGGATCAGCAGGGCCGGCCAGTAGGGTGCCAGGTCGAGATCGAGCAGCATGAAGTTGTTCAACAACAAGGCCACGGCAACGGCCATCAGCAGCAAGGGCCACAGCAAGGGTGTCCGTTGGGCAGGCGTTCTCATCGGGCGCTCCTATGACTCCCAGAGATAGTCTCGCAGCAACTGATGAGCGGACGAATGGCGCAGGCGATTGAGCGCCTGTGCCTCAAGCTGTCGCACGCGCTCGCGCGTGACGCCAATCTCGCGGCCTACTTCTTCCAGCGTGTGCATCTCACCGTCGAGCAGGCCATAGCGCAGTTGCAGGATATGGGCCTCGCGCTCTGGCAGACGGGCCAAAGCCTGCTGAAGGTGCTCGCGCAGCAGGTTCTGCGTGACCACTTCGGCGGGCTGCGGGCTGTTGCGATCTTCGATGAAGTCACCGAATTCGGAATCGGCGTCTTCCTCGATGGGCGTCTCCAGGCTGATGGGGCGGCGCGAAATCTCGATGAGGTTGGCGATCTTATCCGGCGTGGTTTCCATCGCTTCGGCCAGTTCCTCTTCGGTCGGCTCACGCCCCAATTCCTGGGTCAATTGCATCGAGATGCGCCGCAGCCGGTTGATCTGGTCGCCCATGTGCACCGGCACGCGAATGGTACGTCCCTGGTCGGCCACAGCGCGGCTGACTGCCTGCCGTATCCACCAGGTGGCATAGGTACTGAACTTATGCCCACGACGATACTCGAATTTGCGGACGGCGCGAATCAGCCCGATGTTGCCTTCCTGAATCAAGTCGAGGAAGTGCACGCCGCGCCCGATGTATTTTTTCGCCACGCTGATCACCAGGCGCGAGTTGGCCCGCACCAGATATTCCTGGGCCGCCTGCCCATCGGCAACAATAGCCTCCAGCTCAGCGCGTTCTTCAGGCGAGAGAGAGTCACCCAGCTCGGCCAGTTGCTGAGCCGCGATCTGCCCGGCTTCCATACGCTTGGCCAGCGCCACCTCTTCCTCGGCTGTCAATAGAGGGACGCGCCCCGCTTCTTTCAAGTATAGTCCGACTACGTCGTCGGTTTCCAGTGCCTGGCGGTACCCGGCATCCTCGATCAGGTCTTCGTACAGGGCGCTGGGGTCGAGCAGTTCATGCTCTGGTTCGCCCCCTTCCTCTTCGGCGGGAAGCGCGGGCGCGGCCTTGGCCGGGGAATCCGGCAAGACCTCGATGCCGGCTTCGCTGAGGGCATCGAGCAATTCTTCCAGCAGGTCCAGGTTGTGTTCCAGGGCGGGCAGGCGCTTCAGGATATCGTCGTAGGTGATGTATCCCTGGCGTGCACCCTGTTCGACCAGTTCCTGCCAGAGTGGCGATCCAGGCGTGATAGACGAATGTTGCACTTTGGTCAAGGTCATGTTGTCAGTAGTCTGCCCTTTGCACAAAAATACCCTACCGCCAGCGGTAGGGTGTCTGTGATGGACTCCCAGGGTAGGGAGCCATCTCAGGGTGCAGGCGATGCTGCTTCCGTCTCCGCTGGCGATTCGTCAAGCACCGGAGCGACGAACACAGGGTCGTCAAGGATAGCGAGAATCATGTCCACGGTCTGCTTGCGAATCAGGTAAATGTGCTGGTCACCCTCATTATGGGCGTACCCATAGTATGCCACATTATCAGGATTTGCGTTACCGATCTCGATCAACGCTTCGTAGGCACGCCCCTGGCGATCATGCACCCGAAACCGGATGCGATAAGCGGGTGTAGGGGCCAGCCCATAGCGCGCCAGGTTGTCTGCAGTGGCCTCATATCGGTCAATAGCTGCCAGGGCCATGGCCGCGCCCGCTGCATTTTCGACCGCGATCTGAGAGATCGCGTCTGCGCGCACTGCCTGCTGGACACCAGCGATTTCCGGAGCATACCACAGCCCGTCTTGCTGGCGCATCAGCAAAATACCCCTCCTTGTGCTGACATCCAGCACTTCCAGACCGTCAATCTGGGTCGGGTCTTGCAGGGAAGGGAAGAGCCGAAACGCCTGGCTCTCCTGCAGAGCGGTTGCAGTAGCGCGCAGGGATTGTTGCTGAGCCGCCGGATCGTCGAGCATCAAGCGCACCAGCATGGCGACGGCCAGGACGATTAGCAGCACATATCCCATGCGTTGGGAGACCACGGTAGACCTCCCCTGTAACGCGCGCAATCCCTTATTATAGCTTAATGCTGACGATACCACCAAACCAATCCGCCGGCAATCAGCACCGCACCGGGCAACAGCAGCATAGTGATGACAGCGATGGTGTTGCGCTCCTCGGCGGAGATGGTCAGGGTGAGCAGAGTAGGGTCGTTCACCGGTGTGAAGCTGACCGCCTGCGAAAAACCAGTGAGCCAGTCAATCACGTCTGTCCACAAAAAGACGTTGCCGGGGATTTGTTTGACGTACTCGTTCTTGAGGATATCGGAGTCGCCCAGGATCACCAGGCGGGGCTGCACTTCGCTCTGAAATTCGAGTTGACGGCGCACCGTGACGCCTACCAGCAGTGGGCCAGGCTTATCTTGCTGCGGATCGTAGGCGATGCGCCCGGCCAGGAAATCGTCCAGAGCGGTCTCGGCGTAGGAAAGCTCCGATGTGAACAACAGCGGTTCGCGCACGTAAGCGTTCTGCCGTTCGGTGGGCATCTCGACGACTTCGAGCGGGCGCACGAAGCGGCTGTAGATCGGCTCGTCTCGCACGTCGTTCATGATAGTGTGCGGGGCGATAGAGTTGAGAATCGGTATCCATTCGCTGCCGTTGACCAGTTCCGGCTTGGTTTCGATCACCAGAGCGTCGAGCGCACGCACGCCGAACTCGTCCCACAGGTAAGCGGCCAGCGGGCCGTCCGTACGCAGGAAATCGTTGCCCGGCGCGCCGCTGATGGCCGCTTCCACCTGTGGTGGGTCTACGAAGATTCCCACTCTGCCACCCTTTTCCAGATACGCGGCCAGCCGATCTACTTCAGGTTGAGTGAAATCCTGCCACGGGCCGACGATCAAGACGGCGTCCGCGTCGTTGGGGATGCTCTCCACCTTGGCCAGGTCGAGCGTCGCCACGGCGATCCCCTGGCCATCCAGGCTCACAAAAAGGCGGGAGATGCCATCGTCGTTGGCCTGAGTCAGATCGCGCTCGGCGTGACCGACAGTGAAATACACCTTGAAAGCGCCTGCCGAAACAATTGTCTTCAGGCCGGTAGTGATGTCGCGCTCGTTGGCGCTGCCCAGGTAAAGGGTGAAATAGCGCGTCTGCACTTCGCCTTCGCTGACTGTGTCGCGGGGGCGTGGCTCACCGTTCTCGTCGAGCAAGGTGAGCAGAAACCGCCCGTCGAAGTCGGTCTGGTAGCCGTAGCGCTCGGCGAGATCGGGGCGTTCATCGGGATCAATGTATTGCACCTCAATCGCGCCGTCCCCTGCGGAGACGTACTGGCGCAACAACAGGTCGGCGGCTTCTTCCTCGCGCAGCTTGCTACGGCTGAAGAAGCCGACGATGCGCACCCGGAAGCCGCGGGCTTTCAGTTGTTCAATGGTCTCCAAAGAGGGTGGATTGAGCGTATAGCGCTGAACAGCCGTCAGGTCGGCGGTGAGGTTGGCGCGATCCGCCAGGACATAGGCGTAGGCGATCGCACCCACGAAGACGATGGTGACCAGGACGCTGGTGGTGCCGTAGCGCGTCTGCCGACCGGTCAGCCAGGCGTGCAGTTCGTCGGGCGCGACCGTCATCCAGGTAACCAACGTCGCAGCGCCGAGCAGCACGCACACGAACACGCCCGCGGTGATTTCGTTGAGGATTAGCGCGATCAGCCCCCCGATGATCAACAAGAGTGCGCCCACTACTCCGGCCCAACTGGCAATGACCTGACGTATGGGCGATCTGATCTGTTCCATCAGCGCCACCTCCGCGATTCGAGCACGCGCGTGCTGACGAATAACGCCACCACGATCAGCCCGATGAAGAAGACCACGTCTTCGAAGCGGATCACGCCGACCAGAAACGAAGTGGCATAGTGTGCCTGCAGGCTCAGTTCGCGGATGGCCTGGGCCAGCGGGCGGCTTTGGACGACGTGCCCGGCGTAGTCGCCCAGCCACAATACGAACAGGGCCGACATGCTCAGAAAACCCGCGATGACCTGATTCTCGGTCAGGGCGGAGAAGAGCAACCCCAGGGCCAGCGTCGCCCCGCCAAAGAGCCAGATGCCCAGGTAGGCAGTGATCACCGGCCCGATGTCCAGGTCAGGACTGATGGTGTAGGGTTTGGCTGTGGTGATGGCAAGCCAGATGGCTTGATAGACCAGCGTGAGGGCCAATATTGCAGAGTAGTACAGCCAGGCACCTACGAACTTGCCCAGCACGATGTCTCCGTCGCGCACGGGCAGGGTGAGCAGCAGTTCCAGCGTGCCTTCGCGCGCTTCTTCGGCGAACAGACGCATGGTGAGCAATGGGGCGAAGAAGATAGTGAAGAAGCCAAACGCGCCCAACACAGCCGCGCCGTCGGGCGGAAGCCGGCCCGCGCGCTGCGCCAGATCTACGTTGAACTGCCAGCCAGTGAGTACCAGAATGGCGAAGGCGACCAGATAGGCAATCGGCGAGGTGAAGTAATGCGCCAGTTCGCGCCTGGCGATGATGCACACGTTACGCATGGCGACCCTCGCGCGGAGCGTCCAGGCTGACGGTCAGTTCCAGGAAGATTTCTTCCAGTGTCACGGCCCAGGGGCGCATCTCCAGCAATGGTAGGCCGGCAGCGACAATGGCCGCAGCCACAGCAGGGCGTATATCGTCGTGGGGCTGTGCACTGAGCAGATATCCGTCGGCGGTCGGTTCGACGCCGGTCACGCCGCGCACACCGGACAGCACGCGCATCACGTCCAGGTCGGGCCGCGCCTTGCCCACCCGCACATAAAGGCGACTGCGGCGGCTCAGGCTGTCGCGCAGGTTGTCGGGCGTGTTCTCGGCGACAATGCGCCCGCGATCAATGATGATCACCCGGTCACAGAGTTGCTCGGCCTCGGAGAGGATATGAGTGCTCAGCAGGACGGTGTGTGTCTGGCCTAGTTGGCGGATCAGACGGCGGAGGTCTTGCACCTGGTGCGGGTCCAGGCCAATGGTCGGCTCGTCGAGAATGAGCACAGGGGGATCGTGCAGAATGGCCTGGGCCAGCCCCAGGCGCTGCTGCATTCCTTTGGAAAGGCTGCGGATGAGGCGTCCGGCGCGTTCGCGCAGCCCCACCAGTTCCAGCACTTCGTCTATGCGCGTCCGCAGGTGCTCGACCTGGCGAAGCTGACCGAGGAATTTCAGATAGCCGCGCACGGTCATCTCACGGTAGAGCCGCACCGTCTCCGGCAGATAGCCGACATGCTGGCGCACGGCGAGCGAATCCTCCAGCACGTCGAAGCCTGCGACACGCGCGCGCCCGGCGGTGGGGGGCATGTAGCCGGTGAGAATGCGCATGGTCGTGGTCTTGCCCGCTCCATTCGGCCCCAGGAAGCCCACAATTTCGCCCTGACTGACAGCAAAGCCGATGTTGTCCAGGGCCAGAAAGCGCCCATAACGTTTGGTGAGGCCCTCTACCTCGATCATGCGGCTCATCGCTCACTTGCTCCGAAAGGTGGGCGTTCAGGCTGGCGGCATGTGGTGTTGCACGGGAGGGGCAGTGACAATGTCCAGCAGGGCGCGGGAGAGCACCAGATCATTGATAGAGCGCCACGTCCAGCCCTCAACCTGAGGCAGGGGCGTGCTGACCGGGCACTTGAAGGTGTAGTAGAGAAATACATCGTTGGGAAGAGCGGCCAGCGCCGTATGATGCGGGGCGCTTTCCGGAAAGCGGTCGTCAACGATGGCTTCCACGGCCACCT
>DAOTZZ010000295.1:0-28364 GCA_034433965.1 Anaerolineae bacterium | reverse complement strand
GGAATTGCTCGCGGAGCATGTGCAGCAGCGTGGCGGGCGGGTTCACCTGAATTCACCTGTACGCCGGATTGAACGGAAAGCAGACGGAAAACTGAGCGTGCACGTACAGGAGCGCGTGGAGGAGTTCGATGCGGTGATCAGCACGTCGTCTCCACAGGTGATGCTGCGCCTGACCCCTCACCTGGAAGGAGCGTATGCTGAAAAGCTGCGCAGCTTGCAGAGCATGGGAGCCGTGGTGGTTATTTTTGCACTGAAGCATCAGTTGCTGCGCGATGGCACGTACTGGTTGAGTCTGCCCGCGTCTCAGCCTGACAAGCGCAACTCGGAATTCCCCTTTCTGGCGCTGGTCGAGCACACCAACTACATGGATGCCGGGCACTACGGCGGCGACCATCTGGTGTACTGCGGTGATTACGTTGTGCCAGATCACGAGTATCTGCACCTGGACGAACAGGACCTGGCGGCGCGTTTCCAGCGCGTCTTACCTCGTTTCAATGCCGCATTCGATGCCACGTGGATACGCAAATGGTGGGTCTTCCGCACGCCCTATGCGCAGCCGGTGCCATTCGTCAACCACTCGCAGAGGCTACCGGAGCTGCGTACACCGATTCCAGGACTATACTTCGCCAGTATGAGTCAGGTCTATCCCTGGGATCGTGGCACCAATTATGCGGTAGAGATGGGGCGAGACGTGGCCAGTCTGGTGCTGCGAGACCTGGCCGGTGGGGTCATAGCAGGAGGTAGCGTGGGGAAAGCGTAGGAAATCTCATCTGGCCGTGGGACGATTCTGCGGTATACTCTATTCGTGAAATATATCACAATCGCCCTGAATGCACACGAGGAAGGAACCATGAAGAACATCGCAGTAATTGGAGTGGGCTATGTGGGCCTGGTGACCGGCGCGTGCTTCGCCGATCTGGGGAACAAAGTCGTGGCCCTGGACATCAACGAGGCCAAGATCGAAAGCCTCAAGAAAGGGATTATGCCAATCTACGAACCGGGATTGGCTGAACTGGTGGCGCGTAACGTCAAGGCCAATCGCCTGTCGTTCACTACGTCCTATGAGGAGGCTCTGAAAGACGCGGAGTTTGTCTTCATTGCCGTGGGGACGCCGGAGGGCGTAGACGGCGAGGCGGATCTGAAGTACGTGCGTATGGCTGCCGAAACGATCGCCAAGACCATGGACCACCCCCTGATCATCGTCAACAAGTCCACGGTGCCTGTGGGGACAGGGGACTGGGTGGCCGACATCATCCGCGAAAATCAGCCGACGCCCATTGATTTTGCGGTAGTGAGCTGCCCTGAGTTCCTGCGCGAGGGATCGGCCATCAGCGATTTCCTCAATCCGGACCGCACGGTGCTCGGCTCCGAGAATCAGGAAGCTGCCGAGCGAGTGGCTCAACTACACCTGCCTCTGCGCGCACCTATCGTGGTCACCGACCTGCGCACGGCGGAGATGATCAAGTATGCCTCCAATGCGTTCCTGGCGACACGCATCAGCTTCATCAATGAGATCGCCAATATCTGCGAGGCGCTGGGGGCAGACGTGAAGGAAGTGGCGCGGGGCATGGGCTTCGACAAGCGCATTGGCCATCACTTCCTGGAAGCAGGGGTGGGGTATGGTGGCTCGTGTTTCCCCAAGGATGTGAAGGCGCTGGCCTATATGGCGCAGGTACACGGCAAGCACCCGCAGTTGCTGCAGGCAGTGATGGACATCAACGCCTATCAGCGCAAACACGTCATCCTGAAGGTGCATGATTTGCTGGGGAAGGTGGAAGGGCGTGTCATCGGCTTGCTGGGCCTGGCCTTCAAGCAGAATACCGACGATATGCGTGAAGCGCCGTCGATCACCATTGCCGAGTACCTGCACAATCACGGAGCTGAAGTGCGCGGTTATGATCCTGTCGCCATGGAAGTGGCACGAGGGATCATGCCCTACATGATCATGGCTCAGAGTCCCTATGAACTGGCCAAAGGGGCCGATGCCCTGATCGTGGTCACGCCGTGGAACGAGTTCATGCAACTGGACATGCAGCGCATCAAGGACTCCATGCGCACGCCGGTACTGATTGACGGACGCAACCTGTACGATCCGGTGGAGATGCGGCGGCTGGGCTTCCAGTACCGCGGCATCGGACGCGGCTACGATGGAGCGGCTTTGCGCTGAGCGTGCGGTGGCAGATTTTTAGCAAGACAAAGGCAGGGGTGCTCCAGCAGAGCATCCCTGCTAAACTTATGCTCGGTAATCTGGTCCGCTCACCAAGGAGAACCGATGACCGATAAGAAACCCCAGGTAAGCCGGTTTGTGCTGGACAACGGGCTGATCGTGCTCCTGAAGGAAGTTCACACGGCTCCCGTGATTAGCTGGTGGATGCTCTACCGGGCCGGCAGCCGCAACGAAACCACTGGCAAGACGGGCATCTCGCACTGGGTCGAGCACATGTTGTTCAAAGGCACCGACCGCTTTCCTGCGGGCACGGTTGACAGCCTGATCGAGCGGGTGGGCGGCGTGTGGAACGCGCAGACTTCCTATGATTACACAGCCTTCTTCGAGACCATGCCCGCTGAGCATATCGAGCTGGCGCTGGCGATCGAGGCTGACCGCATGACCAATGCTCGTTTCGATCCACAGGAAGTGGAGAAGGAACGCACCGTCATCATTTCTGAGCGGCAGGGTTCGGAGAATTCGCCGACCTTCTGGCTGTATGAAGAAACGCGCGCGTTGGCCTTCCGCGTGCACCCCTACCATCACCCGATCATCGGGGACATGGCCGATCTCCACACGATTACCCGCGACGACCTATATCAGCACTATCGCACCTACTACAATCCCAACAATGCCGTCGCGGTGGCGGTGGGCGACTTTGAGACGGAGACGATGCTCAGGCTGGTCGAGAGTCACTTTGGGCACATTCCTCCAGGGCCGCAGCCGCCCCCTGTGACGCGGGCCGAGCCGCCGCAGTATGGCGAGCGCACCGTGCGGGTCGAGCGCGAGGGGAACGCGGCCTATGTTTTCGTTGGCTACCGCGCACCTGCCGCCACCGATCCGGATTGGTTCAAGCTGGCGCTGGTAGATAGCGTGCTGGCGGGGGCGAGTGCGCCGGGCGGCAATGGAATCGGTAACCGCACCTCGCGATTATATAAGGCTCTTGTGGAGACTGAGTTGGCGAGCAGCGTGAGCGGCGGACTGTATCCTTCGGTTGATCCGTACCTGTTCAGCATCATGGTTACTGTACGAGATGGTCGCCAACCCGAAGAGGTGCAGGCCGCGCTGGATGCCGAAATAGAGCGCGTGGCGGCGGGCGAGATCGGTGAGGCGGAACTGGACAAGGCCCGCAAGCAAGCCCGTGCCCTGTTCGCCTATGGCACGGAACGAGTCACCGGCCAGGCGTTCTGGCTTGCCTTCACGGAGAATCTGTCCAGCTATACCTGGTACGAGAACTACCTCGACCATCTGGCTGCGGTGACGCTAGAGGACGTGCGTCAGGCAGCGCGCCAGTATCTGCGCCGTTCACAGCGCACGGTGGGCTGGTTCATTCCGGTACAGGGTGCTGTTCAGGAAGGTCAGGCGCGATGACTACCTCTCTGGCGTTGCCCGGCCCACACGACGTATTCCGGCGTGTACTGCCCAATGGGATTGTTGTGCTGATACGAGAGAACTGGGACAGCAAGTCAGTCGTGATCAGCGGGTGGGTGGAGGCAGGTAGCCTCTTTGATCCTCCCGAACAAGAAGGGCTGGCTTCCTTTGTGGCAGAGATGCTGCTGCGCGGCACTCGACAACGCGACTTCCAGAAAATTCACGAGTGGCTGGAAAGCTGCGGGGCCAGTCTGGAGTTCAGCGCGGGGAGGCATTCAGTGGGGTTTGCGGGCCGAAGCCTGGCCGAAGACCTGCCGGGACTGCTGGGCTTACTGGCCGAAGCGCTGCGGCAGCCGGTTTTTCCCCCAGAGCAGGTTGAGCGTCTGCGCGGGCAGATGGTGACAGCGCTCAAGATTCATGAGCAGGACACCGAGTACGTGGCTTCGCGGCTCTTTCGCGAGATTGTCTATCGCGATGGGCATCCCTATAGCCGACCGATAGACGGCAGGGTCGAGACGATTTCTGCCTTCAGCCGTGAGCAGTTGATACAGTTTTACGGGAGACACTATGGGCCGCGTCGGATGGCTGTGGTCATTGTGGGCGCAGTGCAGGCAGAAACGGCGTTCCATCTCGTTGAGGACTATCTGGGAGACTGGGAAAACCTGGCACAGCCAGAATCGCCAGCGCTCCCCCCTGTGCCGGTGCTGACCGGCATTGAACGGCGCGAGGCAGTGCTGCCAGGAAAGAGTCAGGCGGATATTGTCCTGGGCGTCAGTGGGCCGGCCCGCCTGGCTGCTGACTGGGTGGCGGCCAACTTGGCGAATCACATCCTGGGTGTGTTTGGCATGTACGGGCGCATTGGGGCCAGGGTGCGCGAGCAATTGGGAATGGCCTATTACAGCTACAGTCGTCTTGACGGTGGCCTGGGACCTGGTCCCTGGCGCGTTGTCGCCGGGGTCAATCCGGCCAATGTCGAGCAAGCCGTCAACGTCATACGGGGAGAGTTGCGCCGGATCACGGAAGAACCAGTCACCGAGGAAGAGCTGGAGAACAGCAAGTCCAATTACATAGGCAGACTGCCGTTGCAACTGGAGTCGAATGAGGGCGTGGCAGGTGCTCTGTTGAACATCGAGCGCTACCAACTGGGGCTGGACTATCTGCTGCGCTATGCGGACGAGATCAGGGCGGTGACAGCAGAGGATGTCCTGGCTGCAGCCCGGCACTATCTGAATCCTGATGCCTTCGCGCTGGCGATCGCCGGGCCGGATCGGTCTGCTGCATCAGGCTGAGTGTGCTTGCAGGGGCGATGTTGGAGATGGGCAGGGCATGTTGCGCATCGGTGTAGACCTGATCGAAGTGGAGCGTATCCGGGAAGCCATGGAGCGTCATGGGGAGCGCTTCTTTGCACGCTTTTTCACGCCAGTAGAACGCGAACAATGTGGGCAGAACGCAGCACGGTTGGCCGCGCGATTTGCGGCGAAAGAGGCTACAGCCAAAGCTCTGGGGACAGGGATTGGCGCGGTATGCTGGGTGGACATCGAGGTATGGTCGGACGAGGCGGGGAGACCACACCTGCGCCTGTACGGCGAGGCGGCGCGGCTGGCTTCTGCCTGTGGCCTGCATACCTGGCAGGTCAGCTTGAGTCATACACGGGAACACGCCGTGGCTTTCGTGGTGGCTCAGGGCGAAGAGCTGTAGGGTTTTGCTTGAAGGGGCGGTGTGCCCGAAAAGCGAGCGGAACTGTGCAGACAGAGATAACATTTGTCATCGGGCTTTGCCCGGCCTGAATGGTCAGTTTTGAGATAGAAGAAAGGACAAAACCTTGATCCGCAGGAAGATTATTCTGATCACCGGCGCTAATGGCGAGGTGGGCCATGGCCTGATCCAGCAGTTGGGTGAGCGGGAAGAACGGTTGCCCATCGTTGTACTGGATATCAAGAAGCTTGATTATGCGCTGCGACCATTCGTCAGCCGGATCGTGGTAGGAGATATTCTCGACACCAAGCTGCTGGAGACACTTTCGACCGAGTACGAGATAGATACCATTTTTCATCTGGCCGCTTTGCTCTCCACCAGCTCGGAATTCAACCCGGAGAACGCGCACCGGGTCAACGTGCAGGGGACGGTGAACCTGCTGAAGATGGCTATTGACCAGGGAGAGGCACGCGGGCGTCCCGTCAAATTCCTGTATGCCAGTTCGATCGCCGCCTATGGGATACCCAATCTGGCGATCAAGCAGCAGGCGGGGGCTGTGACCGAAGACCAGTACCTTGAACCGATCACCATGTACGGCTGCAACAAGCTGTATTGCGAGCATCTGGGACGCTACTACGCCCGGCACTATCGTCAGCTTTCGGCGCAGCGTGCGGTGGGTGTGGACTTCCGGTGCGTGCGCTTCCCTGGCCTGATCAGCGCGGTCACGGTCCCTACGGGTGGCACCAGCGACTATGCGCCAGAGATGTTGCACGCTGCAGCGCAGGGCAAACCGTATGTGGCGTTCGTGCGCGAAGACACGACCATTCCTTTCATGGTTATGCCCGATGCTATCAAAGCGCTGCTCATGCTGGCGGACGCGCCGCGCGAACGCCTGTCGCGGTTGATCTACAACGTGACCAGCTTTAGTCGCTCAGCCGGAGAACTGGCTGACATGGTGCGGGCGGCATTCCCAGGCGCACAAATCACCTTCCAACCTTCCGATGCGCGGCAATCTATTGTGGATAGCTGGCCCAGCGCGGTAGACGACAGTGCGGCCCGGCGCGACTGGGGATGGGCGCCGGACTACGACGCGGAGCGCGCTTTTCATGACTACCTGATCCCAACCATTATGGAGCGTTATCGCTCCCCGGCGTAGTGTAGACAACGGTTTGTGACGCCCGTCTCGGTCAGGAGATCGCTGTGCTCCCGACTGGGGCGGGCGGATCGTCATGCACATTGCGCAGAACCCACCACGACACAATCCCCGCTGCAAAGATAAGGACGCCGGCGATGGTGAAGACGGTACGCGCCCCGATCTCGTCCATCAGCAGGCCAGCAGCGCCCATGGACGCGATGTTGGCCACGTTCACGATGGTGCCCTGAGCACCGCTGGCCCTGCCCAGTTTGGCGCTTGGCACATGTCGCTGCATCAGCGTGGAGGCCACAATTTGGGGTGGAGCAATGGTCAGCCCGACCAGGAACAATACGCCAACCATCAGCGCGTAGTTCTGCACCACAGAGACGACCATGGTCATGATGCCAAAGGTCACCATGCTCAGACCGATCAGGTCGCGCGCCTGGTAACGTGTCGCCAGAGAGGTGGTGACGACAGCACTGCCCAACATGATACCAATCGTCTGCGAAAAGCGGATCAGCCCTAATCCTTCCTCGCGCATCCCCAGCTCGTTGATCAGGAGCGGCACGAAGGTCACGTTCGCGGCACCAAGCCCCAGCATCAACGCCAGGAAGCTGATGAGCACGCCGCGCATGACCTGATCGGTGAGGACGTAACGCAAGCCCACGAGCAGTTCGCTCATCATCGTTGCCAGGCTGCGCAGCCCGGCCCTCAGGTGACCGGTGAAGCCTGCAGCGTTGGGTGCAAGCGCCAGTGAAGACGCGCTGACGACCTTGCCCGAAATACCGATGCGGGCGATGAAGTAGGCGGAAACGAAGAAAGACAGGCTGTCTACCAGGAAGCCGGGCGCGGTGGCATTGGCTGTGCCGACCAGCACGCCCGCGGCTGCCGCGCCCACCACAAAAGACAGCGTGTGAGTGAGTTGTGCCAGACCATTGGCGGCCAGCAACTGCTCCCTGCTCAGGATAAGGGGTAGAAGAGCAGTACGCGCCGGAAAGAAGAATGTGCTTACCGTGCTCAACAACACTGAGACGAGCACGTAGATCCAGACCTGGTCAAGGTCGCGCACCAACAGAAAGCCGAGCGCCAGCACACCCCGGATGATGTCGGCAGCGATCATCACCTGCTTGCGATTGGCCCGGTCCACCAGTGTGCCAGCGACCATGCCCAACAGCAGCGAGGGCAGGGCGGAGAGGACGAAGATCAGGCTGAGCACACGCCCCGCGCTGACGTCAGCTTCGTTTGCCATGCGGATGACCGCCAGAGTCATGGTGTTATAGGCCATGGCGTCGCCCAGGAAGGAGATCATCTGCCCCAGCCACAGGTTGCGGAAGTCGGCCACGCGCAGCACGGCAAAAACCGGCGTATCGCCACGGTAGAACAGATAGTGGGTAAACTGCCGAAACAGGGTCAGACGCTCTCCAGACGGTGCCATTCCTTTTCTCTCATCTCTGGCAACAGCAGCGCAAGTGAAGCCAGGCCGTGACCGCCAGCCCTGGCCTCACGCGGATGGGGACGAAGCTCTGGCAGGGGGAAGGGCGCGCGGGACAGGCCTATTCGTCTTCGTCCAGCGTCAGGGTGGACAGGTCATCGTCGGTTACCGACAGATCATAGGCGGGGACAACGATCTCAAAACCCTCGGATTCCGCCCACGTTGTCAGCTCCTCAACCAGTCGGGCTAACTCGCGATGGTCGCTCACCTGAGGCCCTTGCCATAAAATGACTCTCTGCGGCTCGGTCCCATCGCCCTGATAGAGAGTCAGATGACCAGCTTCATCAAGAGCTATATACGCAGGTAGACGGGACATTGGTCACCTCCTCAGCGCCGATCTTGTCGCGGGGGGCGGATGGCAGACTTCAGTATAGCACGCAACCCCGACACAGGCAGAAGGCAGCGGGGGGAGAAGCTCTCTCGTCCGCGGTGCGATGGCGCCGATCGTGCTAGGATAGAGCACGGCGCTGGCACATACCATGTTCTTGAGGCTAAGGCGGCGATCATGGGCGTCTACCGTCAACTCACCATGCAGCGTTTGATGGAATTGATATTGTTTGTGCTCGTGTTCACCATGGCGGTGCGCGTGCCTGCCGATACCGATACATGGTGGCATCTGCGTAGCGGGCAGGTCATGGTGGAAGAGCACACCATCTTGCGCCACGATCTCTTTTCCCACACACGGCATGGTGAAGCCTGGATCAACCATAGCTGGGGCGCGCAGATCATTCTGTACGGCGTCTATGAACTATTCGGCGGAGGCACTCGACCAGGGGCGACTGGCAACATCGGCCTATCTCTGGTCACGGCGGCGTTGGCTACAGCGGGCATGGGCTTGGTGTATGCCATGTGCGCCGGCAACGTCTATGTGCGCGCCTTCTCCATCGTGCTAGGAGCAGCAACAGCGGCGGTCTTCTGGGCACCGCGCCCGCAGATGTTCTCCTTCGTGCTCGCCGCGGCCATCTTGTATCTCTTGCACCTCTACAGGCGTCGGCAGATAGATCGGCTGTGGTTGGTTCCCGTCTTGATGGTGGCCTGGGTCAATCTGCATGGCGGATTTGCCATGGCGTTCATTCTCTTGCTGGGCACACTGGCCGGAGAAACACTGGACAATCTGGCTGGCGACCGACGATCAGAAGTGATGCGTGGGGCACGACTGAGAAAGCTGACCGTGGTGACCGCCGCATCGGTCGCTGCCGTGGCCGTCAATCCCTACGGCATCCGTATGCTGGCCTATCCATTCGAGACGGTGAGTATTGGGGCTTTGCAGGACTTCATCCAGGAGTGGGCCGCTCCAGATTTTCATTTGCCGCAGACATGGCCGTTTCTGGCAATGTTGCTGGCGCTGCTGGCCGTCTTCGCGACGAGCAAAGAGCGGATTGACTGGGCCGACCTGGTGCTTGTCGCAGGTACTGCAGCTATGGCGCTGATGGCTGGACGCAACATTGCCCTGTTCGCGGTGGTCGCTACGCCAGTACTCTCGCGGCAGGTAGATGTCTGGCTGGCCGAACACGGCTGGCAGTTGCGACCGCGCCGAACAGTGAGTGGGGGGATGCTGCTTGCCAACTGGACGCTGCTGGTGTTGGTGAGCATGGGGGCACTTGCCAAAGTTGTGACGACGCTCAGCGAACGGACGATCCGCCAGGCGCAGGAAGAATTCTTCCCGGTGCAGCTGGCCAATTACCTGCAACAGGCGTCTCCTGCAGGCAGGCTCTTCAACAACTACAACTGGGGCGGGTACCTGATCTTCGCTGCGCCCAAGATGCCCGTCTTCGTGGACGGGCGAACCGACCTCTATGGAGATGATCTGCTGGAAAAGTACCTGGAGATCGTCCTGCTACGTGATGGATGGCAACAAATGCTCGACGAGTTTGAGATCGGTCTTGTGGCCATCGAAGCGGATAGTGTATTGGCGGGAGCGTTGCGTTTGTTGCCCAGCCGCTGGCAAGAGTTACAGTTCGATGAGGGGCGTTCGGCCTTGTTTGTACGTCAGGCAGGGGGATAGGTGTGGCCGATCAGGAAGATCGTTCTGCACAGCCAGCCATCTTCTTCGACTTCCGGTTACTGATCCTGTTCTTCCTGGGATTGCGCCTCACACTGGCGATCGTCTATCAACCAACGCTGGTGACGGTTGGCGGAGAGCAGGGCGCAGCAACGCCTGTTGAGCGTGGGCTGAGCGCGTTCGGCGATCTACCGTACTATTACCGGCTAGTGACGTTGGCCGACCAGGGTTTGCTCCCGTATCGGGACTACTGGTTCGAGTTTCCGCCGGTTGTCTGGCTGTTCTACCGCGGGCTGTACGTGATCGCTGGTCTGGGAAAAGGTATGGACTACCCGGCCTGGGCAATGCTGGCGGGACTGACGATGACGGGCTGCGATCTGGGCATCCTGACCATGTTGCGCCGGTTGGGGGAACGATTGCACGGTTTGCAGACAGGGATGGCGCCGGCCTGGATGTATGCCTTGCTGGCAGCGCCGGCGATCACCCCCTGGTGGACTTTCGAGCCGCTGGTAGCGCTGATGCTGTTGTTGGCGCTATGGTGGCTGCTGAACAATCATCTTGGGGCGTCTGCGCTAATCACGGTGGCAGGTGTCCTGACTAAATACGTACCCCTGCTGATCCTGCTCACCGTATGGCGCTTCTGGCCGGTGCGCCGGGCGTGGCGCTTTACCGCGCTGGTCGTTGCCGCGCTGGCCCTGGTGGCAGGGCTGTTATGGGGATGGGGTGGTAGGATGGCCTATGCGTCACTGGCGGCTCAGTTCCATAAAGCATCCTATCAGACCGTATGGGCGCTGCTCGAGGGAAACTGGAAGACGGGGTTGTTTGTCGCACCGGAGGAGAGAACCGACGCTGGTACTGCCTTCAGAGCGGCAGAGAAAGCGGTCGTGCCTGTTTGGGCACGCACTGCACTCCTGGCTGTGCCGGGAATCTGGTTCTGGCAGCGTGGACGTCGCCAGGACGAACAGACAGTCGTTGCCTTTTTCGCAGGGACGGTCGTGTTGTTCTATCTGTGGGCGCAGGGCTGGAGTCCGCAATGGCTGGTTGTGCTGTCTCCGCTGATCTTGCTCAACTTTCCACACCGCGTGGGTGCGATGGTGTGCGTGGCGCTGGCCTTCGGAGCATTCATCGAGTATCCGACGCTGTTCATGCGTACGGCAGACACAGGGGGAACTATCAGCAGCACGCTACGCCCAACCTTTGGGTTGCTGGTGCTGGCGCGGACCAGCATACTGGCTGGCGTCGTGGTAGCCTTAGGAAAGCGGCTTGGCGGTGAGACGGTCTAAACGCACTCTACGGTTGCACACATCGGCCTATCTGTTGCTGATGCTGTGGCTGGCTTTCGGTCTGCGCCTGGTCAACCTGGGTGGGCGCACGCTGTGGTATGACGAAGCCTTTGCCGTGTTGTTCGCGGAGAAAGGGCTGAGCGCCATGCGCCAGGGCACGCTCACCGTTGCTGAAGGCTCTGCCGCTGACGTGCATCCGCTACTCTACTACAGCCTGTTGCACGGCTGGATGCGCGCCGCGGGGCAGTCGGTGGTGGCGGTGCGTTTCCTGAGCGTCTTGCTCGGACTGCTGACGGTAGGGCTTGTCTACAGACTCGCGCACGATTGGTTTGGTGAAGGGACAGCCCGCGCTGCCGGTGTGATCGTTGCGGTTGCTCCTTTTCACGTGCAGTATTCGCAGGAAACGCGCATGTATGCTCTGCTCGGGCTGACGCTGACGGCCAGCACCTGGGCCTGCTGGCACGCATGGCACCGCGATCGCGCAGGCTGGTGGCTGATGTTCGGCGCTCTGGCGGGCGTGAGTATGTACGTGCAGCAACTGGCGGCCTTCTACCTGCTGGCGCTCGGCCTGTTGCCACTGCTGCGACGTGACAGGCGACGCTCGATCGGGATGGCAGGGGCAGGGCTGATAGCGCTGCTGATCTATGTGCCGTGGCTGGTACATCTGCCGGCGCAGATGGGCAAGCTGCGCCAGTATTGGGTGGAACGCCCCAACGTGCTCCACCTGTGGCTGACTCTGCGCTCATTCGTCTCGGTCAACCTCGACTTTGCGGCGACGTGGTGGCTACCGACTTTTCTACTGGCGGCAGTGCTGACGGTTTTTGCCGGGCTGGAATGGCGGCGGGCACGTCGTTCGCTTCCACTCGCTTCTGAGGAGCGCCTGGCTCTCGACTGGGCAATGTGGCTGGCGCTGGCACCAATGGCCTTCATGTGGGCAGCGTCCTACCTGCTACAACCGGTCTTTCTGCCGCGTGCGCTCCTGCCCTCGGCGGTGATGTTCTACGTTGCCCTGGCGTGGCTGTTTGTGCGCTCGCGCCTTCCGTTCGCGATCAGAGTGGTGCTCGGTGCGGGTTGGGGGGCGGTGATCGTATTCGGTCTGGTCACGCACTATACGTGGGACAGGTTTCCCAATCCGCCGTTCGACCGGGCGGTGGCCTATTTGCGCGCACATCTGGCCGAAGGTGATGTAGTGGTACACGGCAACAAGATCACCGCACTGCCTATGCTATATTATGGTCGTGACGTGGCGCAACGCTATGTGCGCGATATTCCCGGCTCCGGCTCGGATACACTGGCTTTGCCAACGCAACGGGTGTTAAACGCATTGGCCGATACCTGTGTGGCGGAGGCAGCGCGGGGCGCGCCGCGAGTGTGGTACGTTGCCTTCGATCGTCTGGAGGAGGAGATGGGCGGGTTGATCGCCGGGCAGCCCGATTATGTCCGCTATGATTCGCTGGGCTGGCTGCGACAGCACTACACGTTGCAAGGCACAATAGCGTTTCATGATCTGCTGGTCTATCAGTTCGTCGAGCCAGACGAAACGGCCAGACAGGTCGTGTGCGAGTGAAGGATGGCGCAGCGGTGGTGGCAACACGAACACCCCCCTGGGCTAGCAGCCGAATGCGAGTGGGCATTCTGGCGGCGTTGGTGCTGCTGGTGCTGGGTGCAAATGTGGTGGTGACACACCAGGTGCTCACCACACCATATCCTGGGCACAACGACTTCATGTCGCGCTGGGAAGGTGCGCGTTCGTATTGGCGAGATGGGCTGGATCCCTACGGAGATCGGGCGAGCGCCAACATCCAGCAGCGAATCTACGGTCGGATGGCTACGCCAGAAGAGGACCCCGGCTACTTCGCTTATCCCTTCTACATGGTTTTCTTGTTGTTGCCCCTGGTCTTTGTCTCCTATGCATGGGCATCCGCCATCTGGATGGTGGCTCTCGAAGTCTGCCTGATCGCGGCGCTGCTGCTCCTGTTCGATCTGTATCGCTGGCGCCCTCGGCCATGGCTCTGGGCAGCGCTGTTGTTCTGGGGCATCGCCAACTACTATGCAGCGCGCGGTCTGTTTCTGGGACAACCAGGGCATCTGGTCTATCTGTGCCAGGTACTAACGCTGTGGGGGGTGGCACGCGGGCGTGATCGCCTGGCAGGGGTGGCGCTGGCTCTCTCTACTGTCAAGCCGCAGATGGGTTTCTTGCTGGTGCCGTTTTTGCTTCTGCTGGGGCTGACGCTCAAACGCTGGCGCTTCATGGGCGCTTTCCTGGCGACATGGGGGGCGCTGATGGGAGCGAGCTTTGCTCTGCTACCTTCCTGGCTGGGGGAATGGGTGGAGCAGGTACGCCTTTATCCGTCGTATACCGCCATAGGTGCTCCCGTCTGGATTGTCATGGACTACTATCTGGGGTTGGGGGATGTAGGAGAGTGGGGTGTCACCGCGTTGCTGTGGGCATTCCTGGGCTGGGCGTGGTATAGAGTGCTGTGGCAAAGGCGGATGGCGTGGCTCGACTGGACGGTGATGCTCACTTTGACTATCACCCATCTGTCCGCTGTGCGTACGGCAACCCCGCACTTTGTCGTTTTCATCATTCCACTGGTGTTTTACCTGAAGCAACTGGCTCAGCAGGGCAGGCGCGGCAGGCGATGGATCGCGCTGATCCTGGTGGGGTCGCTTATCCTGCCCTGGGCGCATTTCGTCTTGACTGTTGAGGGGCGTTTCGAACACCCGACGGTATATCTGCCAGTACCTTTGGGGATGTTGCTGGTGCTGTGGCTGACGCGCAGGCTGTGGTGGCAGACGCCTTCTGTGCTGGTCCCGGAGGGCACGGCGTGATGCCTCTTCGCTCGCAGTATGCGCTGATCACCCTGCTGGCACTGACCTGGGCGGTCCTGGTAGCGCTCATGCTGTCGCAGCCGGGGTATACGGATGCCTACTACTACTACAACGCAGCCAGACGTCTGGTCGAAGGACAGGGGTTGACTGATCCTTACCTGTGGACGTATTTCAACGCACCGGATCACCTGCCTGGCCCCAGTCACACCTACTGGATGCCATTGGAGTCGCTGGTGGCCGCTCTGAGCATGACCGTCTTCGGCACGACATTCCGCGCTGCACAGCTCCCGTCAGTGCTATGCTACACAGGGCTTGTGCTCCTGGCGTTCGGAGTAGGGCGAGGGCTGGGCGGTGCGGTCAGGCATGGCTGGCTGGCTGGGCTGTTGTTTCTCTTCAGCGGCTTCTACGTACCCTTCTGGGTCACTACTGATACATTCGCGCTGTACGGGCTGATCGGCGCTCTCGCCCTCCTCAGTGTCGCCAGGGCAATAAACAGAGGCCAGGCACGCTGGTACGCGCTGACAGGGGCATTGAGTGGATTGGCTCACCTGACGCGCGCCGATGGAGTATTGTTGCTGCTCGTGGCCTTGGGGGCGGCGCTGACATACGGCAGGTCAGGCGGCTGGCGAGCGATGGCGCGGTCTGCCGTTGCCGCGGTGCTGGCTTACCTGCTGGTCATGGCGCCGTGGTTTGTGCGAAACATCTCGGTCCTGGGCACACCGTTGCCGCTGGGAGGAACGGATACTATCTGGATGCGCAGTTACGATGATCTGGTGCGCTATCCCCCCGGTTCGTCGCCCGCTGACTTTATCGCCTGGGGTATTGGGCCAATACTGCGTTCGCGCTGGACGGCCCTGGTGAACAACTTTGGCACGCTGATAGCGGTCGAGACCTGGGTGGTGCTGGGGCCTCTGGCGCTGCTGGGGGCGTGGCAGTTGCGCGGGGAGACGGCAGTACGTTGTGTTGCTGTCTACGCGATACTCTTGCACCTGGTCATGACTTTTGTGTTCGCATTCCCCGGTTATCGGGGCGGTCTGTTTCACTCTGCGGCGGCGTTGATGCCGTTCTGGGCAGCCGTGACACCGGTAGGGCTGGAAGCAGCGGTGGCCTGGGCGGCGCGCCGCCGACGATGGCGCTACACGGAGGCTCGGCGTGTGTTCTCTGCAGCGGCAGTGGTGTTGGTTTTCGGTCTCTCGAAGGGCCTGCTGCACAGCCGGCTGGGCAATTGGAACACCAATGCGGAGAATTACAAGGAGTTGCTCAGAATGGTGCCTGCGGACGCGGTAGTGATGATCAACGATCCGCCCGCGCTTTACTATCACACTGGCCTGGCTGGAGTGGTTGTCCCCAATGCCAGCCCAGACGTGGTGCCAGAAATCGCGGCGCGCTACGGCGTGACGCATCTGCGCCTGGATGTTGACCGCACGAGGCCATTTACAGGACTTTTCCTTGGGCAGGAGACGCGGCCCTATCTACGACTGCTCCATCACGAAGGGATGCAGACACCCGATCTGGACGATGACTGGTTACTCTTTGCCATACAGCAGGGAGACAACGCTCCGTGAAACGCCGTCTGACGATTTCTCGTCTCGATCTGTTGTTGGGTCTGTTGGCGCTAGTCAGCGTGCTGGTGTACGTGGGCGTTGCTGCCAGCTTCAGTGAGGTAGGGTATCCGCTGGACGATGCCTGGATCCATCAGACGTACGCTCGCAACTTGGCCAGTACAGGCCAATGGGCATTTGTGCCCGGCCAGGTGAGCAGCGCTTCGACGGCTCCTCTGTTCACACTTCTGCTCACACCTGCCCATATCCTGGGGATTTCACACTTTTTTTGGACTTTTGGCCTGGGAGTCATGGCGCTATGGCTGGCTGGCAGTCTCAATGTTCGCCTGGCTGGCCAGCTATGGCCGGGGGTGCCTGGCGCGCGCCTGTGGACAGGTGTTTTCACGGTACTGTCCTGGCATCATGTGTGGGCAGCAGCGTCCGGAATGGAGACGATGCTTTTCGCCGCGCTGGCTCTGGCAATGATCTGGGTCACCTGGACAGACGCCGAGCGCCTGAGCAAAGAGGCATCAGCGCGGGATATGGCCCTGCGCGGCTTGCGGGCCGGACTGATCGGCGCGGCGTTGACGCTGACCCGACCAGAGGGGGTGATTCTGGTTGCCCTGGCTGGTCTTAGCCTGCTGCTGGCTCGGGGGCGCGCCATGCGGACACGCTTGCGGACGGTCGCACCCTGGGGGGCAGGATTGCTGATAGGCTGGCTCATGATCTGCGGCCCAGCAATGGCCTGGAACTGGCAGGTGAACGGCACTTTGTTGCCAGATACGGCAGCCGCCAAGCAAGCGGAGTACGCGCCAGTTAGTGAACAGTGGTCGTTGCCAGAGCGATTATTTCGTATAGTCATCCCCCTACTAGCCAGCAACCTCACCCCACTACTCCCAAGCATCCCCCTCTCCACAGCAAGACTCCTCAGTAACCCCCCCCCGCGACCCACCAAGACCCTACCGCTTACCTGGGCCATCGCACACATCGCCGCCTACGCCTGGCAACTCCCCGCCAACTACCAGCACGGGCGCTACCTCATACCAACACTGCCCGCATTCCTGCTCTACGGAGTAGGCGGAACCCTCGCACTGATTCAGCAATCAAAACGAACACCGGCAGGCCGAGTGATCTCACGCAGCCTAGCCCTCTCTGCCCTGGCAGTCACCGCAGGGTTCTGGGCAATCGGCGCCCGCCAATACGCACAAGACGTGCGCATCATCAACACGGAAATGGTCGCGACCGCCAAGTGGATTCACGCCAACCTGCCCACAGACGAGCTACTGGCCGTACACGACATAGGGGCACTAGGCTACTTTGCACCCAGGCCCATTTTCGATCTGGCCGGCCTAGTCAGCCCAGAAGTCATCCCACTATTCCGCAACGCGGACGGGCTGATGCGCCTGATGTGCAAGCGCGGAGTCGTCTACCTGATGGCAATGCCCGACCAGCGCCCAGTTCCCCCAAATGATCCGCGACTGGGCGAGGTCGTGTTCGTGACCAATGCGCCCTATGCCCCCGCTGCAGGAGGAGGCAACATGGCTGTTTACAGAATGGTATGGCCAGAGGAGTGCAACTGGTGAGAGTTGAGGGCAAGACTGCTCGCATGTTCTATTGTGTGATTGCGCGCGATAAACTATGCTAGGATCATAGGGTAGGGGCCGCCTGGGCACAGCCCCAGCATATGGGAGTGAGCTTTCCCGATGTCATACGACCAGAGCGCGTATGCTCCTCCACCACGCATCACGCTGGTGATTGTCGACGACCACCCCGTCTTCCGCCAAGGGCTGCGCAACATCTTCACTGTGGAAGACGACATCAGACTCCTGGCAGAAGCCAGCAGTGGCGAAGAAGCGCTGCGCCTATGCCGCGTCCTGGTGCCCGATGTGGTAGTCCTGGACATCAACCTGCCTGGCATGAACGGGCTACAGGTGACACATCAGCTCAAGGCGGAGCAAGTGCCCACCGCTGTCGTGTTGCTCACCGCTTACGACGACTTCGAACAAGTGCTACACGCCATGCGCGCAGGAGCAGCCGCGTTCTGCCCCAAGGATATCGAGCCCGAAGCACTGGTAAATGTCGTGCGCCAGGTTATGCAGGGTCATTACGTCGTCAACGGCGAAGTCTACACACTGACGGAGCTAAAGGAATGGCTCGATGCCAGCGTAGAAGCAGCAACCGGTCCCTACATGGTAGATCCCGGCGAACACTTCGTGCCGCTCAGCGCGCGCGAGATGGAAATCCTGGAATACGTGACGCGCGGCAAAAGCAACAAAGAGATCGCTCAGACGCTGGGCATCAGTCACCAGACCGTGAAGAATCATATGACCTCGATCCTCAAGAAGCTAGACGTACGCGACCGGACACAGGCAGCAGTCTATGCATTGCAGCGCGGATGGGTGCGCGCGCAAGACAAGAAGCCCTAGAGCGTGTTATGCACTTTTTCTCTCTCAACCCCAACCCCCGCGCTGCGGGAGAAGGGGTGTCGCTCGTAGCGGCGCTGTTCTGCTGCGCCAGCGGGTGACAGCGCAGGCCGTTCCCCTCGTCCCGCGACGCAGTCGCGTGGGAGAGGGGCGCAGGGGTGAGGGAAAAACACCGGGCACAAGTTCATAACAGCCTCTAGGCGCAGTGGCAAACAGACTGTGAGGGAAACAGCAATGGCTCAGGGTCTTCAGAACGAAGTGCTGCGCGAACTGGAAACAGAATACGAGAATATCCGCAAGCGAGTCCAGGAAAATCAGCGCCTGATTGAGCAAACGCAGCTCGAAGTGACACGCATGCGCGAACGTAATGTCGCCATCAACGCGCAGTTGAGTCGCGTGGAGACGAACTTCGACACCATCCCCCGCGCTGACATCAAAGCGGCCTACGACAGCGCCATGGATGCCAACAAGCGCTTGCTGACACTGCAGGGGCAGCTTGAGAAGGCCAAAGCCACGTTGAGCGAACTGCAACGCTTCGAACAATTACTGGGGCGGCTGCTTGACCTGGTACGCGCCTTGGGCCCCGAAGCAGCTATATACCGCGTGCCCGTACCCGCACCCGCGAGCAGTGACCGTGAAGCTGAACAGCTATCCCGACGAGCGATTATCAACGTGGTGGAGGCACAAGAAGCGGAACGGCAACGCCTGGCACGTCAGATGCACGACGGTCCGGCGCAGTCGCTGACCAACTTCATTCTACAGGCAGAGATCTGTCAGCGGTTGTTCGACCGCAATCCTGATCGTGCTCAAGAGGAGCTCAACAACCTGAAAGCTGCGGCGAACAGCACCTTCCAGAAGGTGCGCGATTTCATCTTCGATCTGCGTCCGATGATGCTCGACGATCTGGGCCTGGTGCCTACCATGCGTCGCTATGCAGAGGCTTTCGAAGAGAAGACAGGCATTCAGACTCAGCTGAACGTGCTGGGCGATGAGCGGCGGTTGCCAAGTCACATTGAGGTGATGATGTTCCGGTCGATCCAGACCATCATGGCCAATGCACGCGATAACCTGGGAGCCAAGACGATCAACGTGGTGGTGGATGTCGGCCCGGATTGGCTAAAGGCCACTATTGAACACGATGGACGCAATTTCGATCCTGCCGAGGCCCTGGCTCACAGTGAACAGGGAGATATTTCTGGACTGCGCACCCTCAAGGAGCGGATCGAACTGGTAGGGGGAATGCTGGAAGTCAATAGCGCGGAAGACGAACTCAATCGTTTCGTCGTCATGCTGCCCGCAGTCTGACGGACAGAAAGATAGCATTCGGTCATCAGGACGGAGGGTAGCGTTTTCTATAGCGCTGCCCTCCTGCGTTTTGGGACTTTGAGCCTGTTTGCGCGTTTTCGACATCAGACTACACTAATTAGCAATTGAGACAGGTTGTCACGTGGCCTGGTCTATCCCGGTGCAGACCGTTCGGGAGGGAAAACCTTATGCGAGGTCGAGTGCTGATCCTGTTGAGCATGGTCATCATCCTGGTGATTGTGCTCGTGTTCGTGTTGATGTCCGGTGGCGATGAGACCGGACAAGAGGGGACAACCGAAACCCCGGCTGTGGCGGCGGAGACCACTCCTCTGCC
Source organism: Anaerolineae bacterium (assembly GCA_034433965.1). GTDB lineage: Bacteria > Chloroflexota > Anaerolineae > Aggregatilineales > Aggregatilineaceae > UBA2029. The sequence continues at coordinate 8,745 of DAOTZZ010000295.1, read as the reverse complement.
TGAGGAACTCAGCCCACGCTTCCTGGACATGGTGGAGATCGTGGTGGCGATTCAGGACCTGCCACGTGGCATTGTGATCCCACCTGACGGTGTCGGCGTGCAGCTCTGGCCGCAGGATGCGTTGCCCGAACCTGGCAACTACTTCACAGCAGAAGAGCTGGAGGACGTGATCGGTCAGATCGCACGCACAGATATTCCACGGGGAATGCCTATTCTGGCCAGGCAAATTGTGCCCAATCTCTATCAGATTGCGCAGACAGGATCGGACGCGGCGGCTCTGATGCGCGCCTTTGAAGACGATCAGCCGCGCGTGGCTGTGTCAATCCCCTTGGATCCCACAGGTGTAGGGCAGGTGGCCTATGGCATCCAGCCAGGTGACTTTGTGGATGTGATCCTGTCCTTCCTGTACATTGACGTGGATCCCACCTTCCAGACGCGCATGCCCAACAACGTCTCCCTGATCACACGGCTGGAGACAGGCGAATTGAGCATCGGTGCTCCGCGACAGGGCCGACCGGAAGCCAGCACCCTGTCTCCGGAAGGGGTATTGCTCAGCCCCAGCGAATCCTCCCAGCGACCTCGTCTGGTCACGCAACGCACAGTGACCAATGCCTGGGTGCTGCACGTCGGTTATTTTCCTCCAGGTGGAGACATAGTGGGCGCTACACCCACGCCGCAGGTAATCGAAACGGTCCCACCGCCTGGGGAAGGGGGAGCACAACAGGCAACGCCGCAACCGACGGCCACCCCTTACCTGCCCCTGATCATCACCCTGGCGGTGACACCTCAGGATGCATTGGTGCTCACCTGGGCAGTGGACGCGCAGATTCCTATCACCCTGGCCCTGCGCACGGCTGGAGATAACAGCGTGGTGGCAACTGATCCTGTATCGCTGGACTACATGATCCGCACATATAACGCACAGCCGCCGGTGGCACTGGAATTCGCGCTTGAACCACCAATCACCAGTGTGCGGCGCTTTGACATTGGGCAGCTACACAGCTTCTTGCAACAGACTGTCGGTCAGGCTGCCACAGGGGAATAGCACTTTGAGCAAAAGCATTGACTTCGCGTTAAAATAGCACAAAGGGCACGCGCTCGCGCGAGCGTCCGCATGCCCTTTGTGCTCATCGGCGGGTGGATCACTAGACACGGCAAGTCGGTGGCGTAGACAAGGTAACAAACATGAGCAGCGAGCGTCAGGTCATCAAGGTGCTGATTGTTGACGACATTCCAGATACGCGCGAGAACATCCGCAAACTGCTCGCCTTCGAGCCGGACATCGAAGTGGTCGGCGGAGATGGCGCCAGCACAGGGCGTGAAGCCATTGAACTGGCTACGCAATATAAACCTGACGTAGTGTTGATGGACATCAACATGCCCGACATGGACGGCATCACCGCCACCAAACAGATCACGATGGCGGTACGTACGGCTGCCGTGGTGATCATGTCGGTGCAGAACGAGCAGGGGTACATGCGTCAGGCCATGCTGGCGGGCGCGCGTGATTTCCTGACCAAGCCTGTATCCAGCGAGGAACTATACGCCACCATCCGGCGCGTATACGAGCGCAACGAGCCAATCCGCCAGCAAGAAGCCCAGATATCGTCGCTGCGCACAGCCGTAACGCGCGAGGGCAAGCCGAGTGTTCTGACTCCCATCGCGGGGGCAGGGCACATCATTGTCGTCTACAGTCCCCAGGCAGGGGCAGGAGTCACCACAGTCGCCACCAACGTGGCTGCGGCATTGATGCGCCACGATACCCGCGTGCTGCTGGTAGACGCCAACCTGCAATTCGGAGATGTGGACACATTCTTGAACGTGCAGGCGCAGCGCAGCATCGCCGATCTGACCAAGAACGTGCACGACATCGATCAGGAGATGGTTGACAGCGTCCTGGTCACTCATGCCAGCGGCTTGAAGGTACTGACGGCCCCCCCGCTGCCTGTAGCAGCATATGACATTTCGTCGGACGCGGTTCGAGAACTGGTGCAACAGTTGTCCAAGTCCTACGATTTCGTCATCGTGGACACACCGACGCAGTACGACGATATGACTCACAAGCTGTTCGACGTGGCGGAGAGAATCATCCTGGTTGCCAATCCGACGATTCCCTGTGTCCGCAATGTGCGCAAGATGCTCGACATATTCCGGGACGCCGGCATGCTGGACAAAGTCCTCTTTGTGCTCAACCGTGTGCTGAGCGAGAAAGAACGTGGGCGAGGGGCCGTGCCTGTCAGTTCCATCGAAAGCCATCTCAAGTTCAAAGTGGTGTCAACCATCCCGCTGGACAACGCAGCCATGCTGGTTGCAGTGAACCAGGGCGTTCCATTGGTCGCCAAGGCGAAATCCCAGTCCCCAGGCAGAGAGCTGATAGAACTGGCCGAACAGGTGCGAAAGTCGGTGGAGCAGGAAAAGCCAGAAGAGAGCAAACCGCAGAGTGAACCGCGCTCGAAGAGCGGCCTGCGAGCTTTACTGAGTGGAAATTGATGGTGTTTACTGAAATCAGCCGGTAGAGCAAGGAAGCAGTTGGGAGGTGAGTATGTCCCTGTTGCGGAGAATAGAACGGGGTGGTCAGGGGGGCGATAAGCCGCAGACATCCAAGCTGGAACAGGTACGCCAGGCGCAGGTACCTACAGCGGCGGGAGCCGTTGCGGCGCGTCGGCCCGATGGCGGCGGCTATCAGGACCTCAAAGTGCGCATCCAGAATAAGCTGTTGTCGGAACTGGATGCCAGCGTTGACCCACGCTCGCCAGAGGTGCGCGCGACGATCGAGGAGCTGTTCACCACCATCCTGAACGAAGAGAGCATTGTGCTGGGGCGTCAGGAGAGACAGGTGCTCTACGAGGCCATCGTCGCCGAAATCCTGGGCTATGGCCCGCTGGAGCCGCTACTGGCCGATGACACCATCACCGAGATCATGGTCAATGGACCCAAGAATGTGTATATCGAGCGCAACGGCAACATCCTGCGCACCAATGTCACCTTCGAAGACGAAGATCATGTGCTGCGGGTGCTCGACCGCATTGTGGCTCCTTTGGGTCGTCGCATTGATGAGAGTTCGCCAACGGTAGATGCGCGCCTGCCGGACGGTTCGCGTGTGAACGCAGTGATACGTCCGATCGCGCTCTGTGGCCCGACGATCACCATCCGCAAGTTTTCACGGCGTCCCTACACGGTAGAGGACCTGATCCGCTTCGGCTCGATGACGCCCGAAATCGCCGAGTTCCTGCGGGCCGCTGTGGTGGCCAAGCTCAATATCATCGTGTCGGGGGGTACTGGTTCGGGTAAGACAACGCTGCTCAACGTGCTCTCTGGTTTCATTCCCAACGACGAGCGCATCGTGACCATCGAGAACGCAGCAGAGCTTCAACTACGACAGGAGCATGTTGTGCCACTGGAAAGCCGCCCCCCCAACATTGAAGGGCGCGGCGAGGTGAGCATCCGTGACCTGGTGGTCAACTCCCTACGTATGCGCCCCGACCGCATTGTGGTGGGGGAGTGCCGCGCGGGCGAGGCCCTGGACATGCTGCAGGCCATGAACACTGGGCACGAAGGTTCGATGACCACGCTGCACTCCAACAGCCCCCGCGACACACTGGCCCGTCTGGAAGTGATGTGTCTGATGGCAGGCATGGATCTGCCGGTGCGCGCGATTCGCGAGCAGGTTGCTTCGGCTATTGACCTGATCATCCATCAGGATCGTCTGCGCGACGGGTCGCGCAAGATCGTCAAGATCACCGAGGTGCAGGGCATGGAAGGCGATGTGATCACCATGTCCGACCTGTTTGAGTTCGAACAGACTGGCCTGGAAGCAGGCAAGGTGATCGGGCGCATTCGTCCAACCGGCTTGCGGCCCAAGTTCATTGACAAGATCGAGGCCGCAGGTATTCACCTGCCGTCGTCTGTGTTCGGGATTGGCGTCTCGCGTTACTAGGCCGGGCACGCTGACCCTTATGGCTGGCAGTCAAGGCAAGGATTGGGCAGGCCCCGCGGAGCGGATGCTGGCCATTCTGCGATAGCTATCGGCCAGGAAGACTTCCCTGGTAGAATAGGAAGTAACAGCAAGGGCGCGGGGAGGGCAAAAGCAGATGGAAATCGCGATAGCGGGCGTAGCCGGAGTCATGGCGGTGATCATCCTGATCGCCGGCGTGATCAGCATCCGGGCTGAGCGGCGAGAGCAGATCGAGGAGCGCCTGGGACGCTACACTTCGGAGCCGGGCAGTCTGCTGGTCGAGTTCGAGGAGCTACAGAAGCCCGATCCCACGCACGAAGCCACCCTGATTACACGCCGCCTGGATGCCATTCTGGCAGACAGAGGATTCGCGCAGAAATGGCGCACACAACTGTCACGCGCTGATCTCAAGCTGACCGTTGCCGAGTACCTGGCACTGCACGTAATCACGTCAGTAGGCGGCTTTCTGATCGGGCTGGCGATGTTCACTTCTCCCATCGGGGCCGGCGTGGCTGCCGTAGCTGGCTTCTTCCTTCCTCGCTTCTATGTCGCCCGGCGGCAATCCAAGCGCCTGAGAACGTTCGAGAATCAGTTGCCGGATACGCTGTCGTTGTGGGTGAACGCGCTGCGCTCCGGTTACGGTGTGCTGCAGGCCCTCGAAGCGATCTCGCGCGAGTCTCCAGAACCTACCGCCAGTGAGTTTCGCCGTGTCGTGATGGAAGTCCAACTCGGCATTCCCATGGAGAACGCGCTGGATCATCTGCTGGCGCGTATGCCCAGCGACGACCTTGACCTGATCAACACCGCAGTGAACATTCAGCGCGAAGTCGGTGGTAACCTGGCTGAAGTGCTGGAATCGATCGGGCACACGATCCGCGAGCGTATCAAACTCAAGGGCGAGATTCGCGTGCTGACGGCGCAGGGGCGTATTACCGGCTGGATCATCTCGCTCCTGCCAGTGGCGTTGACGATCTTCCTGTACATGGTTAGCCCTGGGTACATGTCCAATCTGGTAGAAAACCGCATGTGCGGTTGGCCGATGCTGGGTTGTGGCCTGGGTCTGATTGGCACAGGCGCAGCGATCATTCAGAAGATTGTGGACATCAAGTACTGACAGCAGGCTGAGTATTGGGCGAGAGTGGGCTATGGATCCGATTATCCTGATCCTGCTGGCCGTTGCGGCACTTCTGCTGGGCGGCCTGATTGTGGTAGGTTATTCAGACCGAACTGACGCCGACCCGCTCGAAAAGCGTCTGGCGCAGTACGGAGATCGGGAGGTGCCCGCATCGCTTGAAGAGATCGAACTCTCTTTGAGCACACGGGAACGTGTCATCATTCCCATGTACAGGGCGCTGGCACGCTTTGCGGCCAAGTTCACGCCCGAAAACCAGATGGAGAGTGTACGCCGCCAGATTGAACTGGCCGGCAAGACGCAGAGCATGGAACCAGCCGTATTCTTCGGGCAGCGCATCGCCCTGACCATCGGCATGGGAGTAGGCGCGTTTGTGCTGTTCTTCTTCTTCACCAACTGGGGAGCTGTCAAAGGCACGCTGGGCACCATTGGTGGCGCAGTGCTGGGCTACTACCTGCCGCTACTCCAGCTCAAGAGTCAGATCAGTCGCCGCAAGGATGCGATCGTCAGAGCGCTGCCCGATGCTCTGGACTTGCTCACCATTTGCGTGGAAGCCGGGTTGAGCTTCGAGCAAGCAATGGGCAAGGTCTACGAGAAGTGGGACAACGAGATCGCCATCGCCTTCGGGCGCGTGCTGCAGGAGATTCAATTGGGCAAACGCCGAAGCGATGCCCTGCGCGATATGTCGAACCGCATGGATGTACCCGATGTGACGACGTTCGTGGCCGCGCTGATCCAGGCCGAGCAACTCGGCGTAAGCATTGCCAAGGTACTGCGCATCCAGGCGGATCAGATGCGCGTCAAGCGTCGTCAGCGCGCGCAGGAAAAAGCACAGCAAGCGCCGGTGAAGATGATCGTCCCGATGGTATTTCTGATCTTCCCATCAATCTGGATCGTGTTGCTCGGCCCAGCAGTGGTCATTCTGCTGGAGTCGGGTGTCCTGGGGTCTTTCTGATCAGCGAACATATGAGACTGACTTGACCCGTCTACATCTGGACAACGCAAACCGGCAGCGCGGAGACACAGGCTGGCGAGGCCGGTTCTCCGCCGATGCCCTTAAGCTCCTGGCACATCAGGTGTCGGTCACTGCGCTGGATCTGCTCTTTCCGCCGCAGTGCGTACACTGCCAACGTGTAGGGAGCTTTTTGTGTCCGCGCTGCCTGGCGCAAATCGAAACGGCCCCGGCACGCACAGTGGAGGGGCTGGATGATATGCGCGTTGCGGTCGCTTTCGAGGGTCCAGCGCGGTCGGCGGTACACGCGCTGAAGTACGACGGCGTCAAGCGCCTGGCCGAACCACTCGCTCTCTTGATGGTTGCGGCACTGGAGAATGTGGATTGGTCGGTGCACATGGTGTGCCCTGTTCCCTTGCATCGGCGGAGACTGCAAGAGCGGGGCTACAATCAGTCGGCGTTACTGGCAAGAGCGCTGGCGGAGCGTATGAAATGGGAGTTCTGCGAGGAGGCAATATCGCGCGTGCGCGAGACCGAGACACAGACGCATCTCAACGCCCAGCAACGCCGCGAGAACGTGGCGGGCGCGTTTGCAGTCACGCCCGCCCAGGTAGAAGGCCGCTGTGTGGTTGTGGTAGACGATGTATTGACGACTGGTGCAACGCTGGGGGCCTGTGCCGCCGCCCTTCGCGCTGCTGGCGCGCAGGCGGTGTACGGCGTGGCCCTGGCCAGCGCTGTTTTTGCTGATGCGGGCATGGGCGTGTTTGGCACGCCTGGCTTGCCGTGAGCGCCGCTGACGAAAGGAGTGTAGGCAATGGAACTCAAGATTCATGCTCGCAATGTTGATGTAACTCCGCGCCTGCAAGAACACGTCGAAAAGAAAGTGAGCAAACTGGATCGCTACTTACCCAATATTCAGGAAGTCCGCGTTGACCTGGCCATCGAACGCCGCAAACAAGGCATGGATCAATGCATTGCACAGCTCACCCTGCGCAACACGCGCGGTGTCATCCTGCGGGCGGAGGAGAAAAAGCAACCGGACATTTACGCAGCTCTCGACGTGGCGCTCGATAAAATGTATCGTCAGATCGAACGCTACAAGGGCAAGCGCAAGCGCCGTGGGACAGGGCGCTTCTACGAGACCGAGCAGGCCCTGGAGACCGTGGAGTCCGTGCCTGGAGCAGAAGTTGAGGAAGAGGAGGAAGAAAAGACGGCCATTGTGCGCCGCAAGACTGTCACGCTGATCCCCATGAGCGAGGAAGAGGCCATTGACCAGATGGAATTGCTGGGGCACAACTTCTTCGTCTTCCTCAACGCTGAAACGGCCAAATTGGGGGTGTTATATCGCCGCGAAGACGGGAACTACGGGGTGCTTGAGCCGCGCATTGAGTAATGGCCGAGTGTAACTCTTCGGGGCCGGGCTATCCCGGCCCTTTGTCTTTGACGTCTCCTTCCGAGCGCACGAAGGTGTACAGGCATGTCTGACATTGGGGCAGTGATCATGCTTGGATCACAGGGGAAATCGCGGGCAGAGCAGTTGCTCCATCGTGCCACACAGGCCGCCGCAGTGGACCTGATTGAGACTCTGGCACGGGAAGAACTGGCTCCCATCGTCCTGGCCGCAACGGACGTGCAGCCCACGCAGCCCCAGACAGATTGCATTCTCGATCTGGACGTTGGAGTGTTTCATTTCGGCAGACGGCTGGCCGGACTCGTAGAGCGGTACCAGATGACCGCTGTCATGTATTTCGGTGCTGCCAGCGCGCCGCTGTTACCCGCATCGGTCATCGGCCAGATGCGCACCGCCCTGGAAGCGGCTCTCCGCGCAACGCCAGAGCCGCGGCTGGCGATCACCAACAATCTGCATTCCAGCGATTGGGTTGCTTTCACCGTGAGCAAAGCGGTCATCCCCGTGCTGGAGAGGGTTGGGCGCGACAACAGTCTCGCCTGGCTACTGCAGCAAGAGGGCGGTTACCAGGTGAACCGTCCGCAGGATATGCGGCCTGCCTGGGCCTTTGATCTTGATACACCCGCTGATCTGGCCATCGTGCGCGAACATCCAGCCTGCCCGCCGCATCTGCAAGCCAGTTGTCAGGATGCTCTGCTCGACCGGATACCGCTGACTGCGCTGTTGGATATACTGGCCCGCGACGGTAGCCGGGTTGCCTTGATCGGGCGTGTCGCTCCGCAAGCCTGGGCAGCGCTGAACGAGGTGACGCAATGCTGGCTGCGCGTCTTCGCGGAAGAGCGGGGGATGGTAGCCAGCGAACGCCTGGCACGGGGAGAAGTCCGGTCTCTGCTCGCCCGCCTGGTGGACTTGCTCGGTCCACAGAGCTTTTTCGACGAACTGGCCGGGATGGTTGATGCAGCGATCATTGATTCGCGGATGCTGATGGCCGCAGCCGGGCATTACCCTGCAGCAGGCGAACGTTTCTCCTCCGATCTATACCTCGTGGACACCATTGTTGACGAATGGGTACAGGCGTTCACTCAGGCGGCAGCAGATGCGCCGATCCCCGTGTTGCTAGGGGGACACAGCGTCGTGGGCGGTGGGCTCCATGTGCTGGCCGAGCTGGTGTCTAAACGGCGGGCAGGCTAAAGCCGGTTCAGGGAGAACGATACAGGCGGCGCAACTCAACGTACTTTTGCAGCTCGTACCAGGCCATCAGCAAACTGAGGCGCAAACCGTGCCACCCGTCTTTGTAG
>DAOTZZ010000294.1:0-2525 GCA_034433965.1 Anaerolineae bacterium | reverse complement strand
ACGATCCGCGTCCCGCCGAAGCCGGTCACCATCGTCACGATCCCCGGGGGCTCCTCCTTCACTTCGCCGATGACGCGGGCGTCGCGGCCGTAAGGGTTCTCTCGCATGCGCGCGACCAGGGCGTCGGCGATGTCGGCCGCAACCACGGCCAGCAGCTTGCCCTCGTTGGCGACGTAGAGCGGGTCTATGCCCAACATCTCACAGGCGGCCATCACCGCCGGTTGCACGGGGATCGCCGCCTCCTCGATGGCAAAGCCTACCCGCGATTGCCCGGCCAACTCGTTGAGCACCGCCGCTACGCCGCCGCGGGTGGCATCGCGCAGGCAATGAATATCCGGTGTCACTTCCAGCATGACGGCAACCAGCGTGTGCAGCGGCGCGCTGTCGCTGACCAGCGCCGTCTCGAAGCTCAGCCCCTCGCGCACCGACATGATGGCCATGCCGTGATCGCCGATCGTGCCACTGACCAGGATCACATCGCCAGGGCGGGCGCGGTCCGCGGCGATGTGCACGCCGGGCGGCACCAACCCGATCCCCGCCGTGTTGATGAAGACTCCGTCGCCCTTGCCTTTGTTGACTACCTTGGTATCGCCCGTCACCAACTGTACGCCCGCCGCGCGACAGGCGTCAGCCATCGAGGTGACGATGCGCCCCAGGTCGTCCATGAGCAGGCCCTCTTCAAGAATGAAACCCGCCGATAGATACAGCGGTAGCGCCCCGCTCACGGCCAGATCGTTGATCGTGCCGTGCACGGCCAGGCTGCCGATATCACCACCGGGGAAGAACAGCGGGCTGATCACAAACGAGTCCGTGGTGAAGGCCAGCCGCGCTCCGTTGATCTCCAGCACCGCCTGATCATTGAGCGCAGATAGTGCCGGATTGTCGAAGAGCGGCACGAACAGGTGGCGGATGAGGTCGGCGGTCAGTCGCCCGCCGCTGCCGTGCCCCAGCACGATCTGCGGATAGTCGCGCAGCGGCAGGGGGCAGACGAAGCCGGAGAAAGAAGGTTGGTCGGCCAAGGGAACTCCACTTGAATGTCGCAAACGGCCCAAGACAACACACGGCAGATTTTACCCGCTGCGGGGGCTGACTTCCAAAGGCCAGCGCACCGCAGAGTCACAGGGGGAGCACAGGCCCAGTCATTGCGCGGGAGAAGGCGATGCCGCCAGCAGCGCTTCGAGCGCGGCGACAAGTTGCTCTTCCGTCTGATAGCCCGACAGACGGCGCACCAGGTGCCCGTCGGCGTCCAGCAGGATGATCAGCGGGATGGCATAAGCCTGATATTGCCGCACCAGCGGCTGTGAAGAAGCGCGATCCACGCTGAGGATGTGGAAGTCCACCCGGTCCTGATACTGTTCCTCGACCCGTCGCACGGACGGGCGCATCGCGTTACAGGTGCTTCACCACCAGGCGTGGAACTCGATGAAGTGCGGCCTGCCCCGGTTGACGATCTCATAGGGCGGTTCGGGCGTGGCAGTGGGGAACAGCGCGGCGATCGCGGTCAGCGTGCCCATCGGCCCGCTGGCGACCGCGGCGGGCGTCATCAGTGCGGGCGACGTGCCTCTGGGCCAAGGCGTCGGGCTGGGGGCGGGCGCATAGGGTCGGGATGGCGAGCGCGGCACGGGAGACTGAGGCACCGAACACGCCGCGCTCAATTCCAGCAGCAGCATGGTAACAAGAGCGATCAGCGAGCGTCTGCTGGGCACTGCCAGAGCCTTTCTGGAAATCGCCCCAAAGGCCATGCTTTCCTCCACCTGTTGACATCTGATTGTAGCATACCATCCCCGCCAGCCGATAATGTGGGCGGGGGCATTCGACTCCCGGTATGAGACGCACCGACGAGACCTTTTGAACACAGAGGCAAGAGCCAGCGTTACTCTGCGTTCTGCACCCTCTGCACCTCCGCCGTTCACCCCTGGTCTCATTCGCCAGACGCGCAGAAAGAGCCGATCCGCGCCCGCCCGGTTCTGCTATACTTGAAGCGCATCGCAGACTGCATGGTGCCGATCATTTCGTGGGAGGTGAAAGACCTGTGATCCGCCGCACAGAAGCCGGTGTGACATGGTTGATCCATCAGGCTGCGCACGCTTATATCGCGGGCAAGCTCGCCGCGCACTGGGTCGGGACGGGGGATATGGCGCTCGCCCCGCGCGACGATCTGCTGATCGCCGCCACTTTTCACGACGCGGGCTGGTATGCTGCTGAGCGCGCTCCGCGTGTCAACGGGCAGGGACAGCCGCGCACCTTCACCGAGATGGACCTGGACGAGCATTTCGTCATCTGGCGGGCCAGTATCGAGTCGGTCTTCGCTCAGAGCCGCTATGCTGCGCTGCTCACCAGCCTGCACTGCGCCGCGCTCTATGCCCTGCGCCTGCGCTACCTGGACGATCCGCCCGCCGACAAGCGGCGCATCGAAGCTTTCCTCGATGAGCGTCACGCCTGGCAGGAAGCGTTGATCGCTGCGCTGCGCGATCACCCGCTCTACAGCTGGGCGGTCACGCCCGCCGCCCTGGAGGAGAATCTGC
>DAOTZZ010000293.1:0-27027 GCA_034433965.1 Anaerolineae bacterium | reverse complement strand
TACACGCGCCGCGCCGACGGGTTGGCGCGCGTGTTGAAGGGATAGTTGCCGTCGGCGATCAGCACCTTGCCTCCGTGACCGCTGCCGCCCAGCACTCCCAGAATCTCCGGATGAAGCAGTTTGGACTTGAGCATGGAAATACTCTCCTCAAACAGACTATGCCCCGTCGCGCTTGCGCGTGTAACGGGCAATGAAGTTGTACGGTGACGGCATGCCGATGTCGCTCACCTCGTTCAGCCGCGCGATTTCTTCCGGCGTCAGCGACCAGCTTACGCAGCCCAGGTTCTCGGCGAGCTGTTCCGGCGTGCGCGCACCGAAGATGGGCGCGGTGACGCCCGGCTGCTGCCGTACCCAGTTGAGCGCTACCTGAGAGGGCGGCACGCCGCGCTGCTCCGCGATCCTCCACAGTTCATCAATGATGCGCCAGGTGCGCTCGGACTCGCGCTGTTCGGGCAGGTCGTCCCAGCGGTCGGCGCGCCCCACGCGACTATCGGGCGGCGGCGGGGCATTGCGGCGATATTTGCCGGAAAGCCAGCCGCCCGCCAGCGGCGACCAGGCGATCAGGCCGATGCCCTGTTCGCGGCATAGGGGCAGCAGTTCCCATTCGGTGCTGCGCACCAGCAGGCTGTACTCCGGCTGCAGGCAATCGTAGCGCGCCCAGCCGTGCATCTCGCTGAGCATGATCGCGCGCATCAGTTGCGAAGGCGTGTAGTTGGATGCGCCGATATAGCGCACCTTGCCCGCGCGCACCAGGTCGTCGAAGGCGCGCAGCGTCTCTTCGAGCGGCGTCGAGGCGTCCCAGCAATGCGCCTGATACAGATCAATATAGTCGGTTTTCAGGCGGCGCAGGCTGATCTCGACCTGAGTGAGAATATGCTTGCGCGTCAGACCGGTGTCGTTGGGACCTTTCCCCGTCGGGAAGAAAACCTTGGTGGCAATCACAAGCTGCGAACGGTCGGGCTGCTTGCTCAGCCAGTTGCCGAGCATCGTCTCCGACTGCCCCTCGTTGTAGATGTTCGAGGTGTCGAAGAAATTGCCGCCTGCTTCCACGAACATGCTGGCCATGCGGTGCGCGGTCGGCTCGTCGGCTCCCCAGCCAAAGGTTTGCGTGCCCATGCATAGCTCGGAAACTTTCAGCCCGGTCCGTCCCAAAAAGCGATATTCCATCATTCAACCTCCTCAAAGGTGCAATGACTGGCTCCAGAACCAGCAGCGCCAAATAATGCGCCAGAGCCATTATACCGCAGGGACGGCCTGAGACAGGCAGCCGATCACTCTCTATGTGGCAGGCGAGACGAAAGGGCTATGACACCCGCACGCCAGTCAAACGAAATACAAACCAAAGCGTAACAATACCTTTCGTATTATTTTAGCGATCTGTGATATAAATAGATTGAGTGATTTTCTGCACGCAAAGGGATCGCGCGGGAGGTACAAGGTCGGCGGCCAGGTTAGGGGAGAGGGGATTTCGTGTCTTTCCCGTTCTTATCTCGCCAGTCTCATATCAATCATTTTCTGGAGGAAGTCTCATGAACCATCGTCATCGAATTGCTAGCGTCAGTATAGTGGTCAGTGTTGTGTTGGTAGCGTGGGTCCTGGCTCTGGCGGGAATGGCCGGGAACGAACGTCTCGTGAGTGCGGCTACCAATGTGTTCTCCAACATGACCGCCATCACCATAGGGCCAGGAGCCGGCTCGGCCAGCCTTTATCCTTCCAACATCGCAGTATCTGGCCTGACAGGAAGCATCCTCGACGTGAACGTCACCCTGCACAGCGTCAGACACAGCCGCCCAGACGATATGGATATCCTGCTGGTCGGGCCGACGGGAGCCACCGTTATCGTACTTTCTGATGCTTGCGGTAATGAGAACCCTGGCGGGGTCAACTGGACTTTCGACGACGAAGCCGCAGGCCCTCTGCCCGACACAGATGACAACGACCCTCTCACAGTAGATTGCCCCAGCGGCTCCTATAAACCTACCAACTATGTGGGCGGTGGCACGGAGGGCTTCTTCGCTCCGGCGCCCGCCGCACCCTACGGCGCGACGCTCTCTGTCTTCGACGGGACCAATGGCAACGGGACGTGGAGTCTGTACATCATGGACGACCGCGACGGTTCTGGCGGGTCGATTGCGGGCTGGAGCCTGACCATTGAGACCGAAGACCCGACGGCAACCCCTACCATGACCCTGACGCCGACCGACACCGCGACACCTACCGATACGCCAACACCCACTGACACACCAACACCCACCGACACTCCCACCAATACGCCGACGCCGACCGATACACCTACCGGCACGCTGACGCCGACCGAGACGCCCACGCCGACTGACACACCCACCGAAACTCCTACACCGAGCGATACACCGACGCCGACCGAGACACCCACCGGCACACTGACCCCCACGGCCACCCTGGCCCCTGGCACGCCCACCAAGACAGCTACGCCCAAGTCCGCTGCGCCGCTCATCACTGCCGAAGACATCCGACGGTCGCAGGCTCCGCTGTGCGCTGACCTGACCGGCGCGACCAACCCCATCGTGCGCGCGGACGTGCCAGTGGGCACGGTGACCAATGGCTGGGTTTACTGCCGCGTGATCGCCCAGGACGGTGAGTTCGTGGCCATGAACCAGGGCGCGGCGGCGCTCGGCAATCTCGACGTACTGGCGCTGGGCGTCATTCACGCGGTGGACATCTTCGGCATGTCGGGCGGTTTGGGCGTGGCGGCCTTCAACAATCCGGTGAACGTCTGCCTGCAGGGTAGCGGTCGCTTCCTGTTCCTGGATGCCACGCAGGCCCCGCGCACGGTCAGTCTGTTGCCGGCGACCAGCGCGGGCGGCTACACCTGCGCCAACATTCCCAACGCGGGCACGGTGGTGCTGGTGCCGTAACGCGACGCTTCGTTCGAGTTCCCCCTGCCCGGAAAGTTCCGGCAGGGGGGACTTTTCTATCCTGAGACTATCTGTCGCTTCCCCGCGGCGAAATCGGCCTGGATTTTGGCGCGAAACCGTTTATAATGGTCGCTGCAAGCCCGACCAGGGGAGGTTATGGCGATGAAAGTACGTGCTTCGGTGCGCAAGATATGTGACAAGTGCTATTTCGTGCGCCGCAATGGTCGCCTGTATGTGATGTGCTCGGCTAACCCGAAGCACAAGCAGCGCCAGGGTTAGCGCACGCCGCCTTGACACGGCAAGAACGGGGCACAGGTGTGGCCCGTTTTTGTTTTGCCCTTTCTTTTTCTTGTCCTCACACCAGCCTATGCCATAATCAGGGTACAGGGCGCAATCAGCGTGGGCGTGGCCGATCGGTGTGGGCCGCGCCGTCTGTGCTTTGGCGGCTGCTCTCCCCTCGGCCTGCGCTCCGGCGCTGACGGTGTGCCCGTACACACCCCGTTCCCGGTGGGCCGCTGGCCAGAGAGGAGGGTGTCATGGCCTACCTACTGCGCAAGGCTGCCGTCATCGGCTCTGGAACGATGGGCAGCGGCATCGCGGCATTGCTGGCGGGGGTGGGTGTGCCGGTGATCCTGCTGGATATTCCGGCCAAAGGGACTGCTCCCGGTGATCCACCCGCTCAACGCAATGCGATTGTCCTGAACAATCTCGCTGCCCTGTCCAGAAGTCGCCCGGCCCAGCTTTTTCACCCCGATGATCTCGCCCTGATCACCCCCGGCAACCTGGAAGACCATCTCGACCTGTTGCGCGACGCCGACTGGATCGTCGAGGCCATCGTTGAAGACCTGACCATCAAGCGCGACTTGATGGCCCGCCTGGAGGCCGTGCGCCACCCCACCGCCATTGTCAGCACCAACACCAGCGGACTGCGCATCGCCGACATCGCCGAAGGGCGTACCGCCGAGTTCCAGCGGCATTTCCTGGGCACGCATTTCTTCAACCCGCCGCGCTATCTCAAGCTGCTGGAGATCATCCCGCACCCGCGCACCGACCCCGACGTGCTGCGCGCCATGGCCGACTTCGGCGCGAACGTGCTGGGCAAGGGCATCGTGCCGTGCAAGGACACGCCCAACTTCATCGCCAACCGCCTGCTCAGTCTGGCGGGGACGTTCGCCGTCAACTACGCGCTGGATCATGGCTACACGGTCGCCGAAGTGGACGCCCTCACCGGCCCGCTGATCGGGCGGCCCAAGACGGCTACCTTCCGCCTGTTCGACCTGATCGGCACGGACATCATGGTGCACGTCAACCGCAACCTGTATCCGGCCATCCCCAACGACGAGGCGCGCGAAGTGCTGGTGCACCCCCGCACCCTGGCCCTGATGCAGCGCATGCTCGACGCCGGTCTGCTGGGCAACAAGGCGGGGCAGGGCTTTTACAGGCGGGTGGATACGCCCGACGGCGAGCGCGAATTCTGGGCGTTGAACCTGGAAACGCTCGAATACGAGCCGCCGCAGAAAGTGCGTTTCGCCAGCGTGGGCGAATATCGCAACATTGAAGACGTGGGCGCGCGGATCAAGGCGCTGGTCAATGCCGACGATCGCGCCGGACAGTTCCTGTGGCACCTGCACGCCTTCACCCTCACCTATGCGGCGCGTCGCCTGGGCGAGATCGCCGATGACATCCCCGCCATAGACAACGCCAACAAGTGGGGCTTCAACCATGCCCTGGGGCCGTTCGAAATCTGGGATGCGCTGGGCGTGGCCGAGACCATCCCGCGCCTGGAAGCAGATGGCTACCCGGTAGCCGAGTGGGTAAAAGAGATGGTGGCGAGCGGACACCCTACTTTCTACAGGCGCAACGCGGGCGGCGTGCCCACGCACGTCTACGACCACGCCCAGGGTGACTACGTCCCCCTGGCCCGCGACCCGCGCTCCATTGCCATCGCCACGCTGCGCGCCGAAGGGCGTCGCCTGGAAGGGCGGGCGGGCGCGTCGCTGCTCGACCTGGGCGACGGCGTGCTGTTGCTCGAATTCCACACCAAGGCCAACGCCATTGACGACGACATCATCGCCATGGGCTGGCGCGCCCTGGAATACCTGGAAAGCGGCAGCTTCGAAGGGCTGGTGGTGGGCAACGACGGCGAACACTTCAGCACCGGAGCCAACATCTTCCTGATCCTGATGCTGGCCCAAAACGGCGAGTATGACCGGATTGACGCCGTGGTGCGCGAACTGCAGAACCTGTTCCAGACCATGCGCCGCGCGCCGCGCCCGGTGGTCACCGCGCCCTTCGGCATGGCCTTGGGCGGCGGAGCCGAGTTTCTGATGGCCGGGCAGCGCGTGGTGGCGCACGCCGAACTGTACGCGGGCCTGGTCGAGATAGGGGTGGGACTGCTGCCCGCCGGCAGCGGTTGCAAAGAAATGTTGCGCCGCCGACTCAACCCCGTCATGCGCACGCCCAACGCCGACCCGCTGCCGCATCTGCAAGCCATCTTCGAGCAGATCGCGCTGGCCAAAGTGTCCGAGAGTGCCCGGCAGGCCCACGACATGGGCTTTCTGTCGCCCGCCGACCGCATCCTGCTCAATCGCGATCATCTACTGGCCGAGGCCAAACGCGAGGTGCTGCACCTGGCGGCCAGCGGACACCGCCCTGCTCCGCCGGAGTCGATCTGGGCGGCGGGGCGCGATGCGTTGGCCGCGCTACGCCTGGCCGTCTTCACCCTGCAGGATGGCGGCTATGCCACCGATCACGACGCGCTGATCGCCAACCATATCGCCTATGTGCTGTGCGGCGGCGATCTGTCGGAGCCGGGTTGGGTGCCCGAACAGTACATCCTTGACCTGGAGCGCGAGGCGTTCGTCGCCCTGTGTCACGAACCCAAGACGCTGGAGCGCATCGCGCACATGCTGCAACACAACAAACCGCTGCGCAACTGAATGTGCGAATGGCAGTGAGCGGGTCGAGCACAGACACATAGGGGGAGCTATGTCGTCGCAATCATCGGTGCCGGATGGCAACACCTTTGTGCAAAGAGGGCAGGTCGCGCGCCGCCGCTGGTCGTGGCGGTCGCTGCGCACCAGGGCACTGGCGGTGATTCTGCTGACCCTGCTCGGCGAACTGGTGCTGGTCTCTGGGCTGGCGCGGGGTATTCTGCTGAACAGCTTCGCCGATCTGGAGGCCGACGAAGCCCGCCGCAATACGGTCCGCGTGGTCAACGCGCTGACCAACAATCTGCAGGCGCTCGCCGCTACCACTGCCGATTGGGCCGAATGGGATGACACCGACCTGTTTGTGCAGGGACTGTTGCCGTCCTACAAGGAAACTGCTCTGGAAGACTCGACCTTCACCCGCCTCAATGTGCACGTGATCGTGCTGATCAACGTGGCTGGTCAGGTGGTCTATGCCAGGACTTTGCCGCCGGGTGCAGCAACGGGCGGGGAACTGTCCGCTGCCCAGGCGGAGCGCTACTTCAGCCCGCATACCTCCGCGGCAGAACTGGCTCAGTTGGCGGCTGGGGAGAAGCGCCAGGGCCTGACCGTGTTGCCCGAAGGGCCGCTGCTGCTGGTAGCCAGTGCCATCACGCCCAGCACTGGCGAGGGACCGGCGCACGGGGTGTTGGTGATGGGGCGCTTCGTGGCGGCAAAAGAGATCGGCGCGCTGGCCAGCCTGGGCACCATTCGCCTGCAAATCCGGCACTTTGCCGAGCCGGGCCTGCCCGAAGACTTCCTGCAAGCCTATGAGCGTTTGACCGGCTCTGGCACTACCTCGATTCAGCCGGTCAGCGACGATTTCTACGCTGGCTATGCCCTGCTCAACGATTTGCAAGGCCGGCCTGTGTTCGTGCTGCGTGTGGAAATGCCGCGCCCGATCAGCGCGCACGGGCGCGACACAGTGAGCTACCTGCTGGCTGCCTTCTTCGTGGGTGGGCTGGCGCTGGCTGGCGTCAGCGCCGTGATTGTGGATCGCGCTATCGTTGCGCGGGTGCTGCGCCTGACGCGGTTGGTGCAGACAGTGGCTGAGACGCGCGATGTATCCTTACGCGCGCCAGTGGACGGGCGCGACGAGCTGGCGACGCTGGCCGCTGGTCTCAATGGCATGTTGCGCTCCATCGAGACGGCACACCAGTCACTGGCTGCCAGCCAGGCGCAGCTTTACCAGGTGATTGTCTCGATCAGCGACCTGCTCTACGTAGTCGAGTATGATGCAACTGGACGTCCGCTCTGGCATCAGATACTCTCGCCACAAATCGCTGAACTCACCGGCTACCCGTTCAGTCAGTTCAACGAAGATTGGGGCTTCTGGCTGAGCCTGATCCACCCTGATGACCGCTCTCGGCTGATTGCCAGCGCGTCCGGGCTGTTCTCCGAACAGGAAGAACTGGAATACCGACTGCGCCGTGCCGACGGGGAATACGTCTGGGTGCGCGACCGTGTGCACCGTCATCGCGACCCGGACACAGGACACGTGCACATCTATGGCGTGGTGAGCGACATCACGGCCCGCCGTGTAGCAGAAGAGGCCGAGCGCGAGCAGCGCGCCTTCGCCGAGGCCCTGGCCAGCACCGCGGCCCTGATCAGCCAGACGCTGGACCCCGATCTGGTGCTCGACCGCGTGTTGGAGAGCATCCAGGGGGTGTTGCCGCACGATACGGCCAGCATCATGCTCATTGACGATGATCAGGTGCGCATCGTCCGGCACAGGGGCTTTGCCGAGCGCGGCCTGACCGAGTTCGTCAACAGCCTGCGCTATCCAGCCAGGGAACTGGGCAAGTTTGCCAGGATGAGGGAGACAGGGCGTCCGCTCTGCATTGCGGACACGCTGACGTCCCCTGATTGGGTGCATCACGAAGAAGTGGCCTGGATACGCTCTTCCATTGGTGCGCCGATCATGGTGGACGGTGAGATGGTCGGTGTGATCAACCTCGATAGCGCTACACCTGGTTTCTTCACGCAGGCGCACGCCGATCGGCTGCAGGCAATCGCCGACCAGGCGGCGATTGCACTGCGCAACGCCCGCCTGGTCGCTGCCGAACGCGAACAGCGCGCCTTCGCCGAGGCGCTGGCCGACACGGCGGCGGCAGTCAACAGCTCGCTCGAACTGAGCACCGTGCTCGACCGGGTGTTGACCAATGTCGAGGGGGTGGCTTCCTTCGATCTGGCCAATATCCTGCTGCTCGATGAAGAAGGCGTGGCGCGGGTGGTGGGCACCAGCCCGCCGCTCGAAGACGCGCAGCAGGCGGCGTGGATGGCGCAGGTGCGTATGCCGGTGAGCGAGTTCGCCAACCTGCGCGAGATGGTCGAGACGGGCAAACCACACCTCATCCAGGATACACAGGCATATCCAGGTTGGGTGAAGATGCCCCCATACGACTGGATACGCTCGGTCGCCAGCGCGCCCATCTTCAGCCAGCAGAAAGTGATCGGCTTCATCATCCTCAACAGTGCCACGCCCGGCTTTTTCAGCCAGCAACACGCCGAGCGGCTACAGGCCTTCGCCGATCAGGTGGGGATCGCGTTGCGCAACGCCCGCCAGTTCGCTGCCGTACAGCAGCACGCCGCCGAACTCGAACAGCGTGTGCAGGAGCGTACCGAAGAACTGGAACAGCGCCACGCGCAGTTGCAGGCCATCCTGGACTCCATCGGCGAGGGGGTGATCTACGATGAGAAACTGCACACGCGCTACGTCAACCGCGCTCTGATGGCTCTGACAGGCTACACAGCGGAGGAATTCACTGGCTATCTCGAACTGCTGCGCAGCAGCTCCTACACGCGCGACGAGTTCGACGCGGTCATCCAGGGTATCTACGACGCGGTGGATACGAAAGGTCTCTGGGAGGGGGAGCTACGCCTGCGACACAAAGACGGCCATGAATTCGACGCGGCGCTGATCGTCTCGCAGGTGCGCAACACAGCGGGGGAGATTGTGGGCGCGGTGACGGTCATCCGCGACATCAGTCAGCAAAAAGCGCTGCAGCAGCAGAAAGATCGTTTCATTGCCAACGCCTCGCACGAACTGCGCACGCCGCTGGCCAACCTGAAGACGCGCCTGTACCTGCTGCGCCATCAGCCGGAGCAGGCGGCCAGGCACCTGGAAATCCTCGACCGGGTCGTGACCAATATGAGCGAACTGATCGAAAGTCTGCTGGACGTGTCGCGCTTCGAGCGCGGTGTGATCGCGCTCAATCGTCAGCCGGTGGTGCTGCAAGACCTGCTCCATGAGGTGATCGCCATTCAGCAGGCCGAAGCCGAGCGCAAGCAGATCGCTCTGTCCGTCTCGCTGCCCACTGTGCCGCTGACTGCCCATATAGACCCTCACCGCATGGCGCAGGTCTTCACCAACCTGATCGTCAACGCCATCAACTATACGCCGGAGGGCGGGCAGATCGCGGTAGAGATGGCGTGTACTGATAGCGCCCAGCAGCCGCGCGCCGTCGTGCGCGTGCGCGATAGCGGCGTAGGCATCCATACCGACTTGCTGGATCAGGTCTTCGAGCCGTTCTTCCGCGCGCACGAAGGCGCGGTGATGGGGACGGGCCTGGGACTGACCATCGCCCGCGAGATCGTCCGTCTGCACGGGGGCGAAATCTGGGCCGAAAGCGAACCAGGGCAAGGGAGCGTCTTCAGTGTGGCGCTCGATGTGCTCGCCCCGCCGGAAACTGTCATGGAGGAGACAAAACCATGAGAGAAGCGGTCATCGTCGCCATGGCCCGCACCGCTGTGGGCCGGGCGAAAAGAGGGACAACGCGCAGCACCCGTCCCGAAGCCCTGCTGCGGGCGGTCATAGCCGAATTGCTGCGCCAGACGGCGGACAAACTCGACCCGGCGCAACTCGACGACGTGATCATCGGCTGCGCCATGCCCGAAGGCGCACAGGGGTTGAACGTGGCGCGTATCGTGGCGCTCAGCGCCGGCCTGCCGGTGAACGTGCCCGCGCAAACCGTCAATCGCTTTTGTTCCAGCGGCCTGCAGACCATTGCCATCGCCGCCGAGCGTATCATCGCCAACGGAGCCGATGCCATCCTGGCGGGCGGCGTCGAGACGATGTCGCTGGTGCCCATGACCGGTTTCCGGCTCAGCCCCGACCTGGATGCCGTGCGGCAGCAGCCGCAGATTTACATGGGCATGGGCCTGACGGCGGAGCACGTCGCCGAGCAGTACGCCATCTCGCGCGAAGACCAGGATGAGTTCGCCTATCACAGTCACATGAAGGCCGCCGCGGCGGTGGACGCGGGCAAGTTTGCCGAAGAAATCGTGCCGGTGCAGTTCGAGCAGGTGACGCTGGTAGACGGGCAGCGCCGCGTGGAGACCATCACCTTCGACACCGACGAACACCTGCGCCGCGATACCACCCTCGACGCCCTGGCGAAACTCAAGCCTGTCTTCAAGCAGAACGGCACGGTGACGGCGGGCAACTCCAGTCCGCTGAGCGACGGAGCAGCCGGCGTGATCGTCATGGAGGCGGGCCTGGCCGCACGGCTGGGCCTGACGCCCATCGCCCGTTTCGTGGGCTTCAATGTGGCGGGCGTCCCGCCGGAAATCATGGGCATCGGGCCGGTCGCTGCGGTGCCGCGCGTCTTGCAGCGCACAGGGCTGACGCTGGCCGATCTCGACCTGATCGAGCTGAACGAGGCATTTGCTGCGCAATCGCTGGCGGTGATGCGCACGCTCGACCTGAATCCGGGCCTGGTCAACGTCAACGGCGGGGCGATCGCGCTGGGACACCCGCTCGGCTGCACCGGTGCTAAGCTGACCGTGCAGTTGCTGCATGAGTTGCGGCGGCGCGGCGGGCGCTATGGCATGGTCACCATGTGCATCGGCGGTGGACAGGGCGCGGCGGGTATCTTTGAAAGAGTGTAGAGTGAGGAATAGGGAGTGGCTGTCTGACACGAGTTCATGCTTGCCACCGACTCACGCAGCCCATTCGCGCTAAAATAATAGAAGGTCGGCAAGCAAGGACACACCATGGAAACGATCCAACTCTCCAAACAGGTTGGTGAAGACGGCATTCTCCGGCTGGAAATGCTTGTGGGTGCTCATGTAGATTGCGACATCACGATCCGGGTGCGGCCCAAACTGTCGCAGGAAGAATGGCGTGCGTTTCTCGAAGCGACGGCAGGCAGTCTGGCCGACGATCCGATTGAGCGCAACCAGCCGCTTCAACCGGACGTACGAGAAGACATCGTATGAGATACCTGCTCGACACCAACCTGTGTATTGAGCACTTGAATCGTCGTTCTCAGACGATCATTGACAGGCTGGCAAGTCTACCGCCAGATGAAATCGCCGTATGCTCGGTGGTCAAAGCAGAACTGTTCTGTGACGACTCTCCCCGCTAAAGCGGGGAGCTTCCCAGGCTACGCACGCCCCACCGGGCCACGTTAGCGCCTGGCGGCCCCGTCCGGGCCGACTTGACCGCGAGTACCAAGATGTTCCGTGCGGCATTCACGTCGCGGTCAGCCGTGTAGCCGCAGTGAGGACAACGATGTACACGAACGCCCAGGTCTTTCTCGACAACCGCACCACAGGCCGAGCACACCTGCGAGGTGTAGGCGGGGGTCACGGTCACCACTCGCGTACCGGCGCTCTCAGCCTTGTACGCCAGCAGGTGTTGGAACTCCGCCAGCCCCGCGTCATGGGCGCTGAGGGCCAGGTGGCCGTTGCCGGTCAGAAAAGCGAGCGTAAGGTCTTCCAGGGCAATCAGCCCGTAGGTGCTCACCAGTTGGCGGGTGAGCTTGTGCCAGAAGTCGCGGCGCTGGTTGGCAATGCGCTCGTGCAGACGGGCGACCTGGTAGGCGGCTTCGCGCCAGCCGCGACTGCCCTTCCTGCGCCGCGCCATGCGCCGTTGGGCGACGCGCAGTTGGGCAAGGCTGTTGCGCAGCCAGCGCGGGTTTTCGACCGTCGCGCCATCGGAAAACGCCAGCAGGTGATGCAAGCCCATATCAATACCCACTGCCGGACGGTTGTGTTCGGACAAGGGCAGGTCAGGCGCTTCGAGCATCAGGCAGACGTACCACTTGCGCAAGCGACGCTTGAGGATGACATGCTTGATGACCGCCCCGTCGGGCAGCGGGCGGTGGTACTTGACCTTGATCTCGCCCACGTTCTGGACGTAGAATAGCTTACGCCCACGCTCATCCGTACGCAGTTTGCAGCCGTCTCCGTAGCGGTACTCCAGGCTGTTGAAACGGTGGTGGCCCTTGAAACGCGGAAACCCTGGCTTCTCACCTGCCTTCAGGCGGCGAAAGAACGCGCTGAACGCCTTGTCCAGGCGGCGCAACATCTGCTGCACGCTGGTGGCGTTCAGTTGGCCGAGTGTGTCAGGGTTGGCGCGGCGCTGGTCTCGGAAGTACGCCCACTGCTGCGGGTAGGTCACGCCCTGGCCCGTCTCGCGGTAGAGGGTGATGCGCTGCTCCAGCGCGGCATTGTAGAGCAGCCGACCCTGCCACAGCAGGAAGTCGAGCGCCTTCTGATGCGCGTTGGTGGGATACAGCCGGTACTTGTAGGTGCGAATCATACTCTAATTCTGCCACAACATGAGAAGGGAGGTAAGCGCCATTCCCCACCGGGCTAAAGCCCGGTGGGGAATGGCGCAAATTTCTATGGTGCACAGAAAAGTCGGCAGCCTGTCGTCACACTGCAACGTCAGCACCGGTTCCTCGATCAGTTCGTATCGCTACCTTTCGATGATCGCGCCGCCGAGACCTACGCCCAAATTCGAGCCACCCTTGAGGCCGCAGGGACGCCTATCGGCCCCTACGACCTGCAAATCGCGGCCATCGCACTGGCGAATGGCTTGATCGTCGTCACGCACAACACGCGCGAGTTCGGTCGAGTAGCAGGACTACTGGTCGAGGACTGGGGCGAGTGACATTCGAGCCGTTTCAGCCAGTGACTATTACCCGCTGCTTCCTGTCAACCCTCACGGCGCGGCGCGCTGAATGATCCCACATCCCTCCGCATAGGCTGTCGGCGTGCTCAGTCCGTCCGGGCGCACCGCATAGACGCGATAGCCGCTGGGAGACTCGGCGTCTGCGCTGCTGAAATAGAGCAGCGTGCCGTCCGCTGACCACGCCAGATCGTCGTAGAAGCCGCTATAGGTCGCCACACGGCGCAGGTCGGTGCCATCGGCGCGGATGGCGTAGATCGTGCCACCGCCGTCGGGCGTCTGGGACAGGCTGGCGAAGGCGATGCGCTCCCCGTCCGGCGACCAGCGCGGGCGGATGCTCAAGGGCCGTGTCCGGTCAGGAGCGGGGATAACGATCTGCCCAGAGCCGTCGGCGTTGGCAATGATCAGGCGGGCGTCGTTGAGCGGGTTGGCGCTGTAGACCAGGCGTTGCCCGTCCGGCGAGGGAATGCCCGGTCCGTCCACCCAGCCGCGCATAGAGTGTGCCTGGCCGACAGGACACTCCGTCTGGATCGCCAGGTCACCGGGGTTGGGCAACGATGGTGGCAGGGTGGGCGTCGGTTCGGGCGTCGGGCCGGGCGTTGGCGGTATGGCCGTGCCAATGACCGGCAGGACGATCTCCCGTTGATCGAGCACCTCCGCGCTGATCACGTGCACCAGCGACAGGCGCAGACGGACTTCGGTCCCCGCCGGGGGCAGCAGCGGGGCCACCGGCCCTGTCCCCTGCGAGGGCACCCACAGATGGTCGCGCGGCAGTTCGATGTTCTGCACTCGCCCATCGGCAAAGACCTGATTGAAGACAAGCGCCGTCAGAGGAGGCCGATCGCGCACTTCCCAGCTCACCTCAACGCGCGCCTGCCCCGTTGCCAGCACAGCCGCGGGCAGGCTTTGCGTCGGCGTGCTGAAGGAGACAATGGCCGGTTGCAGTGCGGCCAGCCAGTCGGGGTCGTAGGGGATGACCAGGGTGCGCTCGTCGAGCGTCGCCCCGCCTCGATCGAGCACGCTCAGGCGCAAGGTCGGCGGGCCGAAGTTCATCGGTGCGGTCAGCGGCACGCTCAGGCTGCCGACGGGCGGCAGGGGATCGGGCGTCTCAACCGGCTGCCAGGCGTGCCCCTGATAGGTGTGCAGGGCCACGCGCATCCCTTCGCGCACATGGGCAATGTGCCACGATAGCGTTGCCGTCAAGGTGCCGGACTCCAGGTCGGGTAGGGTCACGGTAGACACGTCGCACTCGAACGTGAAGATGGTGGGGCCGAAGCCATGCTGGGCCTGGGCGGGGAATATCCCTGCGCACAGCGTCGCTATCCACACTATCAAGACCAGGGTCAGCTTTTTCACCGGGACTCTCCTCCCTGGGTTGCTGCACACATTCTATGCCAGTATACAGAAGGGGAAACGCCGTTTGCCTGACGGCTGACGCGCGTTCGGGCGGCGCGGCTCAGGCTGACCCCTGCTGCGGGGCGTATTCTGCCCCGCCCTCGCTGGTGCGGCGGAACCACATGGCCAGCAGGGTCAGGTTGCGAATCTCGTTGGCCAGTTCGCGCATCATGGCCAGGCCGACCTGCGGCTTGGCATAGACCAGCGCGGCGAAGTCGGCGCGCGACAGCGTGTACACAGTCACATCCTCCAGGCATTGCACGCGGGTGATGTCCGGCTCGTCGTCGAGCACGCCCAACTTGCCAAACACGTCGCCGCGGGCGTAGGCCGAGAGGATCGTCTCGACTCCCTCATCGTCCACGGCGCTCCATACCAGGCTACCCGCCGCCACCAGATAGAGCCGGTCGCTGGGCACCCCTGGCTCGATCACCACCTGCCCGCCCCGGAAGGTGTGCCGGTTGAGCAGCAGCGCTACGTCTTCCAGTTCGCTCTCTTGCAGGTCATGGAAGAGCGGGTTCATGCGCAACAACGTCTTGCGGGCCTCCATTTCCTGGCGCGGGGTCTGGGCGCGGCGCTCGTCCAGATGCAGGATCAGGGCCAGCATGGGCGTGTCCGCTCCCAGCCGCTGACTGATCTGCTGCCAGACGCGGCTGTCCTCGCTGGGCAACACCGTGCGCAGCCACACCCAGGTATACAGGCCCATCGAGCTGCGCAGCGCGTTGAGTTGCTGCTCGGTCCGCATGATCTCGCCGTCCAGATAGGCGGCCACATCCGGGCGCTGATTGAGCGCCGCACTGCGCAGCAACATCCCCCGCCGCGCTTGCAACACCACATACTGGCGGATCAGCTCGGCGCGTTCGCGGTCAATCGTGCCCCGGTAGCGGGCCAGCAATTGTGCTACCTGCTGGGGATTGGCGGCTGCGGCCAGTTCGCCCGCGCTGGTCACCTGCGCCAGTTCCGCCGCCAGGGAGCGCTGTTCCTGCTTCAGCGAGCGTTGAATGAGCAGCACGATCAGGCCGATGCCCGCCAGTCCCATCGCCAGAGCGACCACCAGCAGCGGCACGCCCTCCAGGTCGAGTACCAGTTTGTTGAAGATAGCGTGCACGAGCATGGCCAGCGTCAGGCTGAGCCCCACCCGCCATAGTTGCGCGCGGTGACTCAGGTACTGGCTGCTGCCCGCTGCCGTGCCCACCAGACCGGTCGTGGTGGCGTGTATCAGGCTGACCGACAGCGACCGGGTCAGGGCGATGGATAGAGCGCGGTCGGGGTGGCTGAAGACGTAATCTATGTTCTCGGCCATGGCGAAGCCCGTGCCGATGGCAAACCCGTAGGCCGTGCCGTCTACGGCGTAGGCCAGCGCCAGCCGCGATGCCAGCCCGACGATTAGCAGCGCCTTGAGCGCTTCCTCGGTCACCGGCGCGCTGAGCAGTGCCACCTGCTCGAAGTTGAGGACGTTGTAATGGAGCAGCGCGTTGTGGAAGATGCTCGCCAGCCCGAAGGCCCCGATGCCCCAGGCCATCGCCAGGGCGACCGTGCGCAACCGGCTCTGCGCGTAAATCTCCAGCGCCCAGATACCGAGCAGAAAAGCCAGGGGGATGAGGACCGCAATGATCAGGCTGAGGATCATGATGGCTCACACCGTGCGCCCATCATCAGAGGGAAGCTCGTGTACCTGTACGCGGAAAGCCACACGCGCACCGGCGGTCTCAGCGTCGTCCATAGCCGCGCTGATCACCGCCAGTGCCGCGCGAATCTCGGCGGCTTTGGCCTCGCCCAGGCGATATTCCAGGTATCCGGCGAAGTTGCCAGCGGTGAACGCTTCGGCGAGGGCATCTACGGCCCGCTTCATGGCGCGCGGGCGCACGAAACGGCCCTGCCGCACCAACGGGCGCACCGGCAACCGTGCATTATAGCGCAGCGGGCTGAACAGGTTGGGCTTGGCGACCAGTTCGGCCAGTGCATCGAGCGACACATCGGGTGGCACGTACAGCGAGTCGGGCCGGAAGAGCAGCTCGCCCCGGAACCGCAGGCGTGCCTGCCGGTCGTAGTGCGCCTGCGTCTCCGGCGGCAGCATGGCGTAGATGGTGCGCATCAGCGCCAGCGATGCTGCGTCCAGTTCGGCCTGACGCTGACGGCGGTCGGCGGTTGGCGGGACGGGCGGTAGCGGCGGGCCGATGGTCACCGTCAGGCGGGGGAAGCGCAACCGGAAGATGCGCCGCCAGACCTGGTAGGTGTTGCCGAAGGCCATTGGCACGATCGGTGCCTGTGCGGCCTGCGACAGATAGGCCGCGCCGGACTTGACGGCGTCAAGGGGTTTTTCCCAGGTGCCGCCTTCGGGGAAGATGCCCAACCGCCCGCCCGCTTCCAGGTGACTGAGCATCTGCTTCAGCCCTTCGCGGTCGACTGCGCCGCGCTTCATGAGGATCAGACCGGCATGGCGCACGATCCAGTTGGCCGGCCACAGCAGTTCGAAGTCGCCGGGGCCGACGAAGACCGTATCCGGTGGCAACAGCACGAACAGCAGCAGGGCATCGAAGGTCGAGGTATGGTTGGCGGCGTAGATGACCGGGCCGGGCGTGTCCAGATATTCGCGTCCGCTGATGCGCGTGCGCGTCAACAGGCGCAGCATGACTGCTCCAGCCAGGCGCAATGCGCGCCGGACAACCCGTGTGCGCTGATCCAGCATGATCTCTCTCCGGCGGTCAGACTGGCAGTAAGTCTAATCCGGCGGCGGGGGCGGGGCAAACTCTGAGGGGCGTGCAGGTGAAGGCGTTCCTCACCGGCGCGGCAAGAGACGCCGAGGGCGCAGAGAGAGTACCAGGGGCTGTCATGAACTTTTGCGCAGTCTTTTCCCCTCACCCTCGCGACTGCGTCGCGGGACGAGGGGATTTGCCCGCTCTCGCACAGGTGCTTCCCTTCTCCTCGCTTGCTCCCCGCTTGCGGGAGAGAAGGGGACAGGGGATGAGGAAGAAAAGTGTATAAAGCGCTCTAGAGGCTGTTATGAACTTGTGCCCGGTGTTTTTCCCTCACCCCTGCGCCCCTCTTCCACGCGACTGCGTCGCGGGGCGAGGGGAACGGCCTGCGCTGTCACCCGCTGGCGCAGCAGAACAGCGCCGCTACGAGCGACACCCCTTCTCCCGCAGCGCGGGGTTGGGGTTGAGGGAGAAAAAGGGCATGACATGCTCTAGCCGTAGGTCTGGCGCGGGCAGGTCGGCTTTTCCTGCAAGTCTGTCAGCTCGGCGTCGAGCGCCTCCAGGCCCGGCTTCAGGCGAACGAAATCCGCGCCCTGCTCTTTGATGGTGATGTAAGCGGCCCCCTCCGGATCGTGCCAGCTACTCACGCTGACAATGTTGCCTCCGGCGTCAGCCACGATCTGTGCCAGGCGGGCCAGAATGCCCGGCCTGTCGGCAACCCGCACGGTGAAGCGCGCGCCGCTCTGCCCGCCGCCGAGCATGGTCACCAGCGCCCGGAAGATGTCGCTGTCGGTGATGATGCCCACCACCTGATCGTTTTCGACGACGGGCAGGCAACCGATATCCTCGTCCAGCATCAGACGGGCGGCTTCTTCCAGCGGGCAGTTGGGCGTGGTCGTGTGCACGGGGCGACTCATGATCTCCCGCACCTGCAGTTTGGAGAGCAGGCCGTGAATCTCGTAGATGCTCAGGGTGGTGGCGGGGGAAGGTTGCGCCGCCAGCAAGTCTTCCTCCACGACGATGCCCACCAGCCTGCCGTTCCTATCCACCACCGGCAGATGATGCACCTTGTGCTCGCGCATGAGTTCGGCGGCCTGCCGGTGCGTGGTCTCCGGCAGGATGGTCAGGGGGGGATGCGTCATGCAATCTTTGACCAACATGGGGTTTTCTCCGGCAAATAACGCGATCTTGCGGGCACTTTTTGCACGCCAGCGTCTGGCGCTGCGCGATGCACGGATCGTAGTGAGTCTGCGGCGGGCTGTCAACCGGATAGCTTCGCACCGCCCCCCTCTGTCCCACGCAACGGCGTCGCCGGGCGAGAGAATGGCATAAGGATATGTCGCTGTGTACGCCCCTGTGAACAGGCAGGGCGGGTTTCGAAACCCGCCCTTTCGTTCTCCCCGGTGTTATACACGGTCGGGTTGGCAGTCTTGCCCCTACCGCCCAGCCCTGCTCACACGCTCCGCGCGGAGGGTTCGCTCCCGGTCAGACTCTCCTCAGCGCTTTCGTCCGCGATGAACCGCACCGCGATCGGCTGACGGGCCAGCGTGGACGTCAGTTGCGTGATCTGAGCGCCGTACTGCTGCGCCAGCATGTCGCGGGCGCGCGCATCACGCGCTCGCACTGTTAACACTCCCCTGATATAGGAGACAGGCTGCGCCCCCCTGACACAGGCATCGTAGGTGGAGCGGGGAAGCTGTGTGGCCAGTTGCCCCTCCACCAGATACCAGATGTTGTGGATGGTGAAGGTGCAGTTGATGGGGATGGTGCTCAGGCCGTCGTCGTCCTCGGCCACGCGCCTGTCCTCGGCGACGGCTGCCCGCTTAGCCCCCTGCCCCGCGCTCGCTGGCCTGATGGCGAAGACGCGCTCCAGGCCAAAGGGCAGCAGATCGGGGGTGCGGGTGGCCAATCGCCGCCATTCCGACCGCCCCTCGCGCGACCAGTCGCGCAGCGGAAGTTGCGCCAGCCGCTGCCAGCGTTCCCAGTGACTCACCGGCGGCGTGTCCGGCATACTCTGCCAGCGCTGCACTAACCAGCTTAGATAGCGCGGCGGGTGTTCGACGCTCTTGTCGGCCCATACGGCCAGAATCAGCGCGAGCAGATCGCGCGGGCTGATGCTCTGGCTTTGCATACCCTGCCAGGCCGGGCTGTGCGGCTGTACGGGTGTCGGCCAGGTGTCGCGCAGCCAGACCGCCGGTGGTGCGACATCACACAGCGGCGTTTCCGGTCGTGTTTCCCAGGCGTCGCGCAGATAGTCTTCCAGATGTTGTGGCGCTGCGCTGTTCGTTATAGCAGAAGACTCGAGTTCTTCTGCTTTTCCGTTAGAGGTAGCAGCAGCAGCGGGCGTCGAGCGTTTGTCGCGGCCATTCGTTCGGTTTTGCGGTTGCGCCCCCGACGGGTGCTTGCTGCTGCTGGCCAGTGCTTGGGGTTTGCTTTTTGGTGCTTTGCTTGAGGACTCAGAATCTCTGTGCACGGGCGTGGCAGACCCCTGTGCACGAGTGTGGCAGACCCCCTGATCGCCGGTGTGCGCAGATGTGGCAGACCCTGCCACTGCCGGTGTGTCTGGTTGTGGCACACCCTCTGTTTGCCGGTGTGCATCAGTGTGGCAGACCGCCGGGGAACCGGTGTGCGCAGATGTGGCAGACCCCGCGGGTGATGCTTCCGCTGCGGCAACCGGCGTGACGGGGAAGCCCTGCGCAGGCCAGTTTCGTAGCAGCAGGGTGTATTGAGCGCGGTCTTCGGGGGCGATGGGGATTTCGAGCGCGACGCGGAACTGACGGGCGACCCATTGCGGATGGGCCGGATCGCGCCCCTTGCGGGCGTCTATCTGCTCGAAGAAGTCGCTGAGTGACCAGCCCTC
The DNA here is from genome assembly GCA_034433965.1 of Anaerolineae bacterium. Classification (GTDB taxonomy): domain Bacteria; phylum Chloroflexota; class Anaerolineae; order Aggregatilineales; family Aggregatilineaceae; genus UBA2029. The sequence goes on along the minus strand of DAOTZZ010000293.1, from coordinate 7,297 downwards.
ACCGCTGCGGCGGGCGTGCTCGACGTTGCGCCGCCACCATTCGCGCGGGCGACCGATCAACGTCAGCAGCGTCGCGAGCGACTCCACCCAGCAAGTATCGCGGCGCTGACCTTCGGCGGGGTTGTCGTAGACCATGCCGCGCAGCCATAGATAGACCCAGGCCAGCTCGTGCCCCAGACGCGCCCACCAGCGGCGGCGGAAGTACTGCGGCACGATGACCTTGCTGGCGCGCCCGTCGTCGCGCACCAGGGTGATATGGCGGTGCAAGGCCTCGGCCAGGCGGGCCATCTCCTGCGAGCGCCCTTTGCTGCGCCAGTCCGGGAAAGCCCGCCGCAACACGTCCAGCGCTGTCCAGGGGCGGGAGGGGACGAAATGTGGCGCGGGGGCCAGCGGGTCGGCGGCCCAGAGCTGACGCGGATCGAGTGCCAACGCCTGGCGGGCGGCGTCGAGTGGCGCAGGGGCCAGGGTTGGCAACAGAGAGAACAAATGTTCTGCATCCACCGGGGTCAGCGGATCGTCCATGCGCACATGGTAGCGGTTGGGAAGCTGCGCGATGGTGCCATCGGGGGCCTGACGACGTTCGCCCGCCTCGACGCGCACGAAGGCGGCCAGGCCGGGGGCGGCCAGGCAATCGTAGAGGTGACGGCGCGACATGGCCGCTTCGCGGGCCAGCGCCTCGCCACTGATGGTGATCACCTCTCCTTTGCAGCGGAAATCGAGCTGTCGCAGCGTGTTGATGACGGTGGCCACGTCTGGCCCCAGGGCGGGGAGCCAGCGTTCCAGGAAGTAGCGGGAGACTCCCATCACAACGTCGTCGCGGACCACGGCGCTGTATGGGGTGGTGTAGACTTTGGACAGCGCCAGCACGCTGTCCCCGTCCGTCGGCGTAGCCTTCGGCATGAGTCTCACTCCCTGTCGAGGTGCTGAGGGGAAGCCCCTCTACGGCAAAGATACGCTCAGTCCGGCTGAAAACTGGCTCGCCAACAGGTCTTTTTCTTGCCGTTTGTGTGCGCAGCGCCCCGCTCGCGCTGCTGAAGCCCGGACAGACCGCCTTCGCCAGGGAAAGAAGGCGGCGAGCGCATCTCAATCGCCGAAACGTGCCCGGTCGGGGTGAACAGGGGATGCTACGCCGCAGCGCCTCACACGACCGGGGAACAGGTCTCTTTCGCCACGCTGTGATTGCCATAATAGCACCATTTGTCATCGGAGTCAATCAGTCTGTGCCAATTGGTCATTTTTTGCATTTTTTCCTGGTTCGTGTTACAGGGGAGCGCGTTCTGGAGGGCAGTCTTTTGCCGTCTGGCGACAAACTTGCCGCCAGCATGGAAAAGATGTGGTATAGTTTTGTCAACCAGGAGGTGAGCGATGGCCTCTAAACTCAAGCCCAGACTGGCAAGCCCTTCCTATACGCCCGATCCGTCGGTGACTCAGCGCCGCCTGGAAGATTTGCAGCGCATGTTCGGCATGTATACCTTCCCCTTTTCGCTGTCACCGAATCCGGATTATCTCTACGTCGCTGGTGTGACGGCGCGCACGCTGGCCAAAACGACCTTCGCCATTGATCAGCGCCAGGGGCTGAGCGTGATTATTGGCGACTATGGCACGGGCAAGACCATGCTGGCCCGCTACATCTACAATTCGTACACCGCCGGCGACGTGCGCGAACCGTCCGTGGTGGCCTATATCCCCGATCCGCCGCACCCTGGCACGCGCGAGTTGCAGCGGCGCATCATCCAGGAACTGGGCGGCAAGACCGGCAAGCGCACCAACGACGGTTTGATGGAAGACCTGCGCTCGATGGTGCTGGACATCTTCGCTTCGGGGCAGAACTGCATCGTGATGATTGACGAGGCGCAGGTATTGGTGCGGCGGCAGCTCGACATCATCCGCGAGTTGTTCAACTTCAACGCGGGCGGGATGGTGCCGATTCAGGTGGTGCTGATCGGCAAGGAAGAGCTGCGGCTGAACCTGCACAACGCGCCCGACCTCAACGACCGCGTGGCCGCCCGCTCTACCCTGGAACCGTTCACCCCCGCTGAGACCGCTGAGTTGATCAACTTCCGCCTGAACCGGGCGGGCTGCAAAGTCCCGCTTTTCATGCCCGACGCGCTCGACCTGTTGTATGATTTGTCTAAGGGCTACCCGCGCAAGGCCGTGAAGCTGGCCGGGGCCGCGTTGTGGTATATTGTCGAGTTCGGCATGGATCGCATCACCGCTGCTGCGCTGGAAGCCGCCCGCCTGCGGGACGAGATCGAGTGAGCGGTCGCCTGCAATGGCGAGATGGGGAGTGACAAGGTGGCCGGACACGATGGCAGCTTTCGCCGCCTGATGGAGATGGTCAAAGGCCGGCAACTGGGCTTGCCGGCGGGCCGCCCTGGTCGTCCTCCCAAACATCGTGTGGCGACGACGGGGCATTTCGCCGCGCACCTGCATCAGCGCATGAAGGCGCTCGCTCAGCGTCGTTCGCAGCAGTCCGATCACGCCGTGAGCGCCTCCGACCTGTACAACGAGGCCGCGTTGCAGATGGTGGCCGACCTGCACACCCTGTTGGGCGACGATCTGCGCCTGCCCGCTGGGGCTGTTTCCCTGACTGGCATCCTGGGCCTGCGCGAACTGATCGATCGTCCGGTGCTCACCCCCCTGCGCGACCTGGATTTTCAGACCAGCGAGTTGCTGCGTACCACGCTCTACATTGATCAGCCGCTGTGGGATGCGCTGCTGGAAGTCAGCCTGCGCTTTGGGTTGAGCCTGCGCCGCCCGATCCATGTGCACCGTCTGCTGGAACTGGGGGCGGCCTGGTACCTGGCGGGCATCGAACCAGACTCCGACTCTTAGCGCTATTCTGATGACCGAACATCAGAAATTTATGAAATAGATTGTTACTAATAGTGGGCCTTTGCAAGGGATGATCGCAGGGAACAGCTATGGAAGAAACGAACTGTCCAGCACTGATTGACCTTACCGCAAGGCCAAACGGAGCGCGGCCAGGGGGCGGGGCAAACAGAGCTGGCGAGCGCGGTAATGCAGGTGCCTGGCATGGGTGTAGGGGCGGGGGTGAAACTCGCCCCTGCACAGGCAGGGGGTCGCAGGAGGGCATGGCTTTTCTTCCTCCTCACTCGGCGCTGGCGCGTCTCGTTCCGTCGTGTGACGGAAGGGACTGGGGAACACCCCGCAACGGACAGGGAAAGACCGGACCCGTACCCGTAAGGATTGCTGCTCTCTGCCTGGCACAGGAGATGGCTTGATGCGCAGCATTTGCCTGACCAACAACAAGGGCGGCGTGGGCAAAACCACCACTGCGGTGAGCCTGGCGCACGGACTGGTGCTGTTGTTGCGCCACAATCATCTGCCTTCGCGGGTGCTGCTCATAGATACGGACTCGCAGGCGCACGCCACCCTGTTGACCACCGGTCGGCGCGACTGGGGGCGCTCCGAAAGCCTGGGCGAAGTGTTGCTGGCGCGCCCCGACCGGGCCGGTTCGACGTTACAGCGTCTGATCGTGCCCTCTACCTGGGACGAAGACCTGCATGTGGTGCCGGGTTCGCCGAGCCTGGATGGGGTCAACGCGCGGCTGGCCGAGGATCACGGTTTCGCCGTGCGCCTGCGCCATGCGCTGCGCAGCGTGGCCGATCGCTACGACTGGGTGGTGATTGACACCATGCCGTCGTTCTCGCGCCTGACGACCATGGCCATGGTCGCCGCCACCGACATCGTCATCCCGGTGGAGATGCGCTTCCTGGAGACGATCGGCCTGCAGGCCATCGTCGAGAAGATCAAAGAGGTGCAGGATACCTGGGAAATCCCCGTCCGCCTGACCGGCATCTTGCCGGTGAAGTACGATCAGCGGGTCACGTTGGAACGCGAGAACCTGGAACTCTACTCCTCGCATACCTTCTACGGCCCGCGCCTGTTCAGCACGCCCATTCCCATCAATGTGGCGGTGTCCTACGCGCACGATGCGTGCGAGTCTATCTTCATGTACGACGATCAATCCAGCGCCGCGCGGGCCTATATGGCCTTCGTGCGCGAGCTGGTCGAACGGGTTCTCAAACCGGCTGGAGCGTGACCTATGACCAAGCGCCGCTCGCAGGGGACGCGCGCCTTGCTCGAAGAAATGGGCAGCCTGGAAGGCATCGCCGAGACCGCGCCGGACATCTCCGGACGCGGGGTGCGCGTGGTGAATATCGTCCTGGATCGCATTCGCCCCGACCCGGCACAGCCCCGCCGGGTGTTGCCCGAACCGATCCGCAGCGAGTTTCTGGCTGGTCACCTCAACGCGCGGCAGGCGCTCGAACGCTGGGAGGCGCTGGTGGCCGAAGAGGCCGCGCGGCTTGGTCGTCCGCGCCCGGACTGGCGCGCCCTGCTGGAGCGCAACCCCGACGACCGCAACGCCGAGACCTTCGAGACCGATCCCCCTGGCACGCCAGGGCCAGAAGAAGAGTTGCTGCGCTCGATCGTGGCCACGGCGGCCACCATCCGTCACGGCGGACAGGTCAGCCCCATCACCGTGGTGGAGATGGACAACGGCAGCTACTTCCGCATCGAGACGGGCGAACGCCGCTACTGGGCGCATCACTGGCTGAATATGTGGCTGTCCAACGGCTTCGACCAGATTCAGTGCATCGTGGTGCCCGCAGCCAGCCCCTGGCGACAGGCGGCGGAGAACACCAGCCGCGAGGAGCTTTCGGCAATCGCCCTGGCGCGGCAATTGGCCCGCCTGCTGCTCGACCTGTACGGCATCAGGCCGGACTATTCCCGTCCCATCCCCAACGACTGGTACCGTCAGGCGCTGGAATATCGCGTGCCGCGCGGCGAGGGTGACGCGCTGCGCGCCGCCCTGGGGGGCATTCAGCGCGCGCAGTTCAGCCGCATTCAGGCGTTGCTGCGCCTGCCGGACTCCGTGTGGGAGCTGGCCGACCGCTACCGGCTGGAGGAAAAGCGGCTGCGCTACGTGCTGAAGGTGGACGACGAAGCGTTGCAGGTGCAGTTGGTGCGCCTGATTGTGACGCGCAATCTTTCCGCCGAGCGGGTACGTCAGTTGGTCGAGTCGGGGCAACTGCCCGCCATCCTGCGGGGAGCCGCGCCGCCCGCTGACGAGGAACGGGCGACCGTCTCCGAACGGGTGGCCAGTCGCTGGCCGACGCTGGCCCGCCAGGTGACGCAGGCTGATCTGTCGCTGGTGGCCGATCAATGGGTCAAGCGGCAGAAGCCGGACGAGGTGCGTCAGCAGATCGCGGCGCTGCGCCGCCTGCTGGAGATCGTCGAGCAGCGCGTGCAGAAGTAAGCCCGCCTGCGCTCGCCGTTTTGTGACAATCGCCGGTCCAGGCCGGCGATTTATGTTGCCCCGGGGCAACATAGGCATTGCGAATTGCGAATTGCGGATTGCGAATTGCCCAGGGCGTGCCCGGTGAGCAGGCCGTATCGTGCTCGTCCGTTGCGCTGAGCGGCTGTCGTGGGCCTTCGCCAGAACTTGCGGCAAGAAGATGCTGCGGGTCGAAGGGGCGCTATGTTGCCCTGGGGCAACATAGGTATTGCGAATTGCGGATTGCGGATTGCGAATTGCCCAGGGCGTGCCCGGTGAGCAGGCCGTATCGTGCTCGTCCGTTGCGCTGAGCGGCTGTCGTGGGCCTTCGCCAGAACTTGCGGCAGGGCAGGGGGGCGTTACAAACGGCTCTGATCGGGCTAAGACTCCGGCCCGGATGCGGGGCAGTATTTCGCCGATCCAAACGAGGCCGCGGATGGTGTATTGATCAGTCCGCAATCCGCAATTCGCAATCCGCGATTCAATACAGCGCCCCTACCCCGTTTACTGGGCGATCGCGGTGTCGGAAGGGGGTCAGAATCGCACAGGGACGGCGCGTTCGTTTATCACGATAAAACGGACGATCGGGGTGGGGTGGGGGAGGGCAACCGGCTGTGCGCCCTGCCCGTGCCGCCTGGCCCACATGCGACAGGCGTCGCTACGCCATTTGCGACGGGGTCCGGCGGGCACATGGGCGGGCACCACGCAGCCGGGCCGTCCACAGGCGCACGGATAGGGCGCGAGCGCCTGCGCCATGTCCCGCGCAACGGTCACTCGTCGCCCGTCCGGGCGATAGCACATCACGACACCGGCAGCCGCGGCGATGTCCTCGGAGTTCAACCCTGTCCAGCCCAGCCAGGCCGCCAGCCGGTCGCAGGTGCGCGCCGACGGGCGGAAATCGGCGTAGCCGTGCAGGGCGCGCCGGAACACCGCCACGCTGACGCCCGCCGCCTCCGCCGCCTGCTCCTGGTCGTGGGCGCTGTTCGCCCGCAGCCCGCGCCACTCCATGCCCAGGCGCATCAAGTCGGCCAGGGAGGGCGTGACTCCCGCCAGGGCCAGCACGTTGCGCAACGGCATCTGCAGCCACGCTGCGATGCGCCCATAGGCGCTCAGCGGGATGGTGGACAGCTTCTGCCCGGCGATCAGGTGACACAGCACGACCGGCGGCAGGCCGATGGCGTGCACCACCTCGGCGGCGGACATGCCCCGTCGGACGGTGTGATGCACGAAACGGCGGCGCACCAGGTCAGGGAGTGTCATGGGCGGCATGGTCGGCTTCCTGGTTGACTGGTTTCTCGCCCTCGCCCGGCTCTGGTTCGCGTTTTTCCACCGGAAGCGGGGTCTCGGTGAGCGGCGAGGGGGTGGCGCGGCGCTTGGCAATGGCTTTCTGCAGGATGGCGCGGAATTCGGGCGGGGCGGGCAGCGGTTTGTAGATCAGATCGTCGGCCTGCGCTTTGGCGATCACCTCTTTCTCCTGCTGCGGCGACAGGTGAAAGGCCGTGACCAGCACGATGGCGATTTCCTTCAACACCGGACTCTGGCGCAGCCGCGCGCCGATGTCCGGCCCTTCGACGCCCGGCAGCCGGATGTCCAGGATCGCCAGTTCGGGGATGTTGGTGTCGGCGGTGCCGGCGTCTACATCGTCTATCCACTTGACCGCGTCCGTGCCGTTGGTGAAAGCGACGCCGTCAATGCTCCATGCCCCGAACAACGCCAACAGGGTCGCGTACAGGTCGGGTTCGTCTTCCACCACCATCCAAGTTGAGGTAGACATGGGGACCTCCTGCACGCGGGCCACCGCAGACCGTGCCCGGACAAGATCAGCGTCACCATAATTCTAGTCTTTCCGAAACCAGGCGCAAGAGGGATACATTGGGTGCATTCGCTTTTTTGGGCAGGCTTCGGAGATCGTTTGAAAACCTCACCCCCCGGCCCCCTCATATATTGGAAACAAGCTCAGACGGTAAAATAGGCTGTCTGAGCCAGTCTCTGGTG
>DAOTZZ010000292.1:0-16001 GCA_034433965.1 Anaerolineae bacterium | reverse complement strand
GTCCCCGCGCGCACAGTTTGCCTCGATTGACCGGATGCTCCGGGTTACCCTCGATTTTGACGGCACGACCATTCATGATGCGCACGATAATGCCACAACCAGCCGGGCACATGCGGCAGGTCGAGGCGTACCAGCTAGGGATACCGGCCAGTTGTTCTTCCGGCGCGCGGACATACGGTTCCAGTGTCACCCAGCGTTCTGACTCTTGCGTACAGCCCGCCAGGATCGCGGTCGCCGTGCCTGCCGCGCCAACCTTGAGAAAATCGCGGCGTGTGAAATTCGTCATAGCTCGCTCCTAACGATGGCAGACTGTGCAATCCCACAAGGCGTCTTTGTTCTCCTGCTCGGCGTGACAATCCAGGCAGAAGCCCATGTTCATATTGACCACCGGCTCCACCACAGTCATCTCCGCCACGGCACCGTGACATGAGCCGCAACTGACCCCTGCTGCAATGTGAGACGAATGGTTGAAATAGACATAGCTCGGCTGAACGTTGACGCGCTTCCAGGGGATGGGTTCCTGGCGTTCCCAGTAACCCTGTAGCTTCTGAATTTCGGGGCTGTCGGTGGCAATGTAGGTGTGACACCCCATGCATTTCTCCACACTAGGAATCCCCGCTACCGGCCCCTTGGCCACGCCCGTGTGACAAAACTGGCATTGAATGCCGTTCTGTGCGTGCGTCTTATGGCTGAAGGCAAGCGGCTGTTCGTCGGCGGCGCTGGTCTGCGCGATCACAATGGCCAGCAGGGCAACCATCAACACGCCCGCGCCGAGCACCGCCACGCTCAAAATCAGCCGCTGCCGTAATGACAGACTGGCTAGTCTACGCATGTGGCCTCCCTTCTGCTATACATCTGTCTGCCATCCCTCACCTCCTGCAAAACGGGTGTCTGCCCCGCGCTAAGCCGCCCCGTGCGTCCGTCCGGGAACAGAGCGCCGGGACGATTCACACCCCACTATACAACCAATCCCAAAAGAAAGGAAAACTGCCATATTAGCAAAAATTGAGACAACATTGGCGTGCACGCCGACACAAAGGCAATCCGGATCAACTTGAATCAACTGTTTGCTACAATCCGCGTACGACAGACGGGCGCATTCGGGTTTTGGGGCAGCGATCTTGACCCGCCGAGACGCAGAGAGAGCAGAGGAGAAAACCATCAAGAACTTGTCTTTCTCTATGACCTCTGCTCTCCGTGATGAATTCTGCCTCCGAACCCGAATATATCCCGACAGGCCATGCCCTCAGCTTCGCCGCGTGGGTACTGAGTATACGTCAGACTGGAATTCGCTTAAAATAGAAAAGCTTGTTCTTTATATCACCAATCTAGTATATGAGCATAGCGCGGCTGCTTGTTCCCTACAACTTTTCGGCGGAAGGCCGTCACCGTCGGGTCAGGGCTTGGAGCGTCCCGCCGAACTGGTATAATGGCGTGCCGGAGCAGGTTCGTCACGCCTGCTGCGAGGAGCAACTGCGGATGCGCATCATCGTTCACGGCGGTCACCCTTTGCGGGGCACCGCGCGACCTTCAGGCAACAGTAATGCGGCGCTGGCTTTGATTGCCGCGTCCATGCTCACCGATCAACCGGTGACGCTGCACAACGTGCCGGACACACTCAGCACATCAGCCATGATCGCCTCTGCGGAAAGGCTGGGCGCGACGGTGCAGCGAAACGGTAACGATCTGCACCTGGTCACCCCTACCCTGCTGACTCGCTCGCTGGAACGCGACCTGGCCGATCAGGTGGGGACGGTGTTGCTGCTGGCTCCGATCCTGGCCCGCCGCCGTCATGCCCGTATGGAAGTCCCCTACCCGCTCAGCCGTCTGCACACTCACCTGACGGCCCTGCGCGACCTGGGGGTGACGGTGCGTGCTTCGAGCGGCGTGATTGAATTGGAAGCCGCTCCCTGGGAACAGCGCACGCTCACTCTGCTGCAGACGAGCGTCACCGCCACCGCGCTGGTAGCAATGCTGGCGGCAACGCTGGGCCAGCAGACTACCATCCTCAACGCGGCCTCCGAACCGCACGTTCAGGACATGCTGCGTTTCCTGCAGGTGATGGGTGCACACATCGAAGGCATCGGCTCGAATGTGCTGCACATCCATGGCATCGCCGAACCAAGTGGCGGGTCACTGACCATTGCGCCCGACCATATCGAGGCAGCCAGTCTGGCGGCCATTGGCGCGATCACCCATGGCGCGCTGACCATTGCAGGCGTCATCCCCGAACACCTGCATGGCATTGTGCGTGTCTTCGCACGGCTGGGAGTACGTCTCTTTCTGAATGGCGATTCCCTGATCCTGCCGGTCCACGACACGTTGATCGCGTCCGAGAGCGAAGAAGAACTGGACGTGCCCATCGAAACCGCGCCCTGGCCTGGCTTCCCTTCTGACCTGATCGCCATGGCTGCAGTGATCGCCACGCAGACGCGCGGTACCACCCTGATCCACGAGAAACTTTTCGACAACCGGCTGCTGTTCGTGGACAAACTCACCGCCATGGGCGCGCAGATCGTGCTGTGCGACCCACACCGCGCGCTGATCGTGGGGCCAAGCGAGTTGCGCGGGGAGTATCTGGACACACCCGACGTGCGCACTGGATTGGCGCTGCTCGGCGCGGCGCTGTGTTCCACCAGTAGTGTGATTTTGGACAACGCTCAGTTGATCGGGCGGACGTTTGAAAACGTACTGGACAAGCTCGTCCAACTGGGTGCGCAGATCGAGGTTGTGCAACCGTGAGCGAACCGCCCATCACGCTGCAAACCATCGCCGGTCTGCGCACCGGTGTTTGTGTGACCGGCCAGGGCCGCCCTGTGTTGGCGCTCCATGGTTGGGGCGGGAGCATCCGCAGCTTCTGGCCCGTTGCCGAGCGACTCAGCAGCGCGGGTTACACCGTACATCTGATTGACCTGCCCGGCTTTGGGCAAACCGAAGCTCCCCCCGAACCCTGGAGCGTGGCCGACTACGCGCGCTTTGTGCTGGCTTACCTGGACGCCAATAACCTGTCACGCGTGGCCCTGCTGGGCCACTCGTTCGGCGGGCGAATCGGGTTGGTGTTGGCGGCACAGCACCCTGAGCGAGTGAGCCGGATGGTGCTGGCCAATAGCGCTGGCCTGCGCACGCCACTGTCGTTCCAGCAGCAAGTACGCACCAACGCAGCGCGCCTGGTCAGATACAGTCTTGACCTGCTGGGGCTGGCTTCGTTGCGCGCTCGCCTGCAGGCGATCTACAACCGGCGTTATGCATCACAGGATTACCTGAACGCCGGGCCTCTGCGCGAGACTTTCCTGCGCATCATCAGCGAAGACCTCACCCCCTACGCCGCGCAGGTGCGAGCGCCCACCGTGCTGATCTGGGGCGACCGGGACATGGATACTCCCTTGTGGCAGGGGCGCAAACTGGAGCAGGTGATGCCCGACGCAGGGCTGATTGTCTTCGCTGGAGCCGGACATTTCTCCTACCTGGAACGGTTGAGCGAGTATCTGCGCATCGTGGAACATTTTCTGAAGGATAAGCCTGACTGATGGTCGAGAGTCTGATCTTCCTGTGGCTGGCGGGGATTCTGGTGCGCATCTGGCAACTGGCCCGCTACTTCCAGATCGAGGAATACAACAGCCGCCGCTTTCTACGCTGGCTGCTGGCCCGTCCGCAACGCTATGTGATGTGGCGGGCGCTGGTCTTTGTGGGCGTGGCCGCCCTCACTTCTTTTGTGCTCGGCTGGTTTGGCCAGAACTCGGAGACTGTCTACCTGGTGATCTGGAGCGTGACAGCAGTGCTGGGCACCTGGCCAGAACGCCCCAAAGAAGTGAAGAAGCGTTTCCGGCTCACTCAGCGAGCCGCGCGTCTGCTGATCACCGCCTTCGCTCTGGCGATCATCGTCGCGCTGGGCGCAGCCGTCACGCTGAACACCGCTGTCAGCGCCAGCGACCGCACCAAGTTCGTCGTCATCAGCGGTGCGGGGTTGGTGGTCTTTCATCTGTGCCCGCTGGCTTTGCCCGTCGCCAACGTGCTCATGGCCCCGGTCGAGGCCAGTTTCCGCCTGATGTTCCTGCACCAGGCCCGGCGGGTGTTGCGCCAGAAGAAGCCGGTCGTGATCGGCATCACCGGCAGCTTCGGCAAGACGAGCACCAAACATTACCTGAAGCATATTCTGAGCGGGCGCTATCGCGTGCTGGCTACACCCAAGAGCTACAACACCCTGATGGGCGTCTGCCTTTCGATCAACAATGACCTCAAGCATAGCGACGCCGTGGACTATTTCATCGTGGAGATGGGGGCCTACATCGAAGGCGAAATCCGCCGCATCTGCCGTCTCACTCAGCCGCAGATCAGTATCGTCACTGCCGTCGGGCCGCAGCATCTGGAGCGTTTCGGCAGCCTGGAAGCAACGGCACGCGCCAAGTACGAGATTATCGAAGCACTGCCGCCCGATGGCGTGGGGGTGTTCAACTGGGACAATCACTACGTGCGCGCCATGTACGAGCGCGGCTATCCGGCCACGCGTATTGCCGTAAGCTGGGAGAACGCCGAACATGCCACGCAGCTTCGTTTCCTGGCCCGCAATATCGAGCAGACAGTAGACGGCCTGACTTTCGAGGTGGTAGATACCCTGTTCGGCGAGTGCGAACCCTTTGCCACACAACTGATCGGCAGGCACAACGTCACCAACATCCTGCTGGCGACCGCCGTCGCCCGTCACCTGGGCATGCCCCTGCGCGAAATTGCCATGCGCGTCGCCACGCTGGAACCCGCCGAACATCGCCTGCACCGCCGAGTTCTGCCCGGCGGTATCACCGTCATTGACGATGCCTACAGCGCCAACCCGATCGGTGCGCGCAACGTGCTGGAGGTGTTGGCGCTCTATCAAGACGGACGGCGGGTGCTGATCACGCCTGGCATGGTGGAGCTTGGCCCTCTGCACGAACAGGAAAACCGCGCCCTGGGTCGCCTGGCAGCCAGGGTATGCACCGACATCGTGCTGGTAGGCACCGAACAGACGCGCCCCATTCAGGCGGGGGTGCTCGAAGCCGGTTTTGACCCGGCGCACTTATTCATCTTCGATACACGCGAAGAAGCCATCGCCTGGTTCCAGCGCGAACTGCGCAGCGGTGATGCCGTATTGTTCCTCAACGACCTGCCCGACACCTATGTGTGATACCATTCGGACAGGGAGGCTTCAGTAAAGGATTAGGCAGCCATGAGCCAGCAGACTTCCCAAAAGACAGTGGCCGTGATCTTCGGCAGCCGGTCGGTCGAACACGACGTGTCCATCGTCACGGCCCAGCAGGTAATGCAGGCGCTCAGTCCGCAGAAGTATCACGTCATCCCCATCTACATCACCCGCGACGGGCGGTGGGTCACCGGCCCCGGACTGCGTGACCTGACTACCTTCAAGGTAGACAACATTTCCGAGATGATGGGGATCAAGGACGCCATCATCTCACCGAGCACGCAGCATCGTGGCCTGATTCTGTCGCCAGTCAGCGGTCTATTCGCGCGCAGCCGTCTGCAGCCGCTTGACGTGGTCTTTCCGGTAGTGCACGGGTCGCATGGCGAAGACGGCACGTTACAGGGCTTGCTCGAACTGGCCGACATCCCCTACGTGGGCGCGGGCGTCCTGGCCTCTGCCGTCACGCGCGACAAGGCCGTGCTCAAGACCGTCTTGACTGGCCTGGGGATTCCAGTAGTCAGGCATATGGCTTTCACCCGTCAGGAATGGGTGAGCACCGCCGATGCCATTGTCAGCCGGATTGAGTCCGAACTGGGTTTCCCGGTCTTCGTCAAGCCCGCGTCGCTGGGATCGAGCATTGGCGTGGCGCGGGCGAAAGACGCCGCGGAATTGCGCACCTACGTCAACATCGCCGCCAACTTCGACCGGCGCATCCTGGTCGAGGCAGCCGTCGAGGGCGCGATCGAGATCAACTGCGCGCTGATGGGCAATCACGACATCCGCGCGTCGGTGCTGGAACAGCCGATCACCTGGCAGGAATTCCTGACCTACGAAGAAAAATACATGCGCGGTGAGGGGGCCGCGGGAATGAAGGGCGCTGAGCGGCGCATTCCAGCCCCCATCTCCGAAGAGCTGGCAGCGCGCATTCGCGAGACAGCCATCCGCGCCTTCCGCGCCGTAGATGGGCGTGGTACCGCCCGCGTGGATTTCCTGGTACGGGAGGAGACGGGCGAAATCTTCCTCAACGAGATCAACACCATGCCCGGCTCGCTGGCTTTCTATCTGTGGCAGGAAGAAGGCATGACTCCTGCCCAGGTGGTGGATGAGCTGATCCGCCTGGCACTGGAAGCACACGCCGAAAAACGCAAGACGGTGTACAACTACAAGACGGGCCTGATCGAGCACGCCGCAGCGCGCGGCTTGAAGGGAATCAAGAAATAGGCTGTGGGCGGCACGTGGTCAGGTTGCTGAAAGGCGGTAGCGGACTGTACCCGATCACTTGTCACTTGCCGACAAAACGGTAGCCCACCCCATATTCGTTCTGGATGTAGGTGGGCGTGCGGGGATCGGGTTCGATCTTGCGGCGCAGGTGCGAGACGTAGATGCGGGGGTAATGGTGTTCGGTGCGGTAACCATGCCCCCACACCTGCTCCAGCAACTCTTCGAAGGTCAGCACCTGCCCACGATGACGCACGAACACGGCCAGCAGGCGAAACTCGGTGGGCGTCAGGCGGATTTCGCGCCCTTTCACAGTGACTCGTCGGCTCCTGACGTCTACCACCAGATAGTCGTCGGCGTAGCCTACCGCATCCTCGTCCGGCGTTTCGGAGAAACGGGCACGGCGCAACAGGGCATTGACGCGCGCGTGAAATTCCAGGTGACGCAGGGGCTTGAGCAGGTACTCGTCCGCGCCGAGGTTCAGCCCTTCCGCCATTTCTTCTTCGCTGACAGCGTGTGCGGTGATGATCAGAATCGGCACGTTCGACAGCTCGCGGATGCGCTGACATACGGTCAGGCCGTCCATGCCCGGCAACTCGACATCCAGCACCACCAGATGGGGGCGCACTTCATGAAACCTGCGCAAACCTTCCAGCCCGTTGTCGCAGGTGTACACCTCAAACCCGCGCCGCTTCAGGTCAATTTCCAGCAGCCGGTTCATCTCGACATCGTCTTCGACAATCAGGATTTTGGTGACCATAACAGGGAGTGTCCATCCAACTCCTACGGGGTATCTGTCATCATTGTACAGGATTGTCATGCTTCGCAAAAATGACGTTCACCCATGAATCATCTGCGCAGTCTGCCGCGCTCATTCCGGCGTAGCGCGGCTACGCCGGCAGGCAATACGTGGCTCTCACCCTGGATGATCCACGCTGCCAATAGCATCCCTGGAGCGCTGGCCTGGCTGGCCACCTGCGCGGCTGTGTGGGGTGCGTTGGTGGCACAAGCGGCATTGCTTTGGAGCGCCGCCCTGCTTTCTACCTATCTGGCTCTGCGCTTCGGGTTAGCAGCGCTGGCCTGGGTGCGCGGCTTGCGCCTGGTCAGGCAATGGGAGCACTGCAACTGGCGTGCCGAATACGACCGCCGCAAGAAGGCGCGCAGCCTGGCCTGGCAGGACGTGCATCATCTGGTCATCCTGCCCAGCCTCAACGAGAGCGACGCCCTGCTGAGCCGCTCGCTGGATCGCCTGGCCGCCTGGCCGGACGCCGCACGCGCCATGACAGTGGTGCTGGCGATGGAAGGGAACGATCCGTCTACCGCCGACCGTGCCGCCCGCCTGCAGCAACGCTACGCCACCCGTTTCCGGCGCGTGCTGGCAACCCATCATCCCACCGATTTGCCGGCAGAAGTACGCGGCAAGTCGGCGAATCTGGCCTGGGCCACGCGCCATGTCCGTCAGACACTGCTGGAACAGGAAGGATATTCGCCCAATCACATCGTGGTGACGGTGATGGATGCCGACACGCTCTGGCATCCCGCCTATTTCGACTGCCTGACGACGCTCTTCGCCACCGACGACGAGCGTCATACCACTTTCTGGCAGGCTCCGATCCGCTATCAGGGCAATATCTGGACGGCGCACTGGCTTATGCGTCCCCTGCACGCGCAGGCTTCGGCCTGGGAACTGGCCTATCTGGCCGCCCCGTGGTGGCAGGCGCTGCCGATGTCGTCCTATTCGCTCAGTCTACATCTGCTCGACGCCTCTGGCGGCTGGGCGACCGACGCCATTGCCGACGAATGGCACATGTACCTGCGATCGTTCCGTACGCAACGGGGCAGGCTGCGCCTGCAACCAGTCTACCTGCCATTCCTGGTGCACATTGTCAGTGCAGACTCGGCGCTGCGGACGATGCTGGCCCGCTGTCGGCAGACGATCCGTCACGCCTGGGGTGCCGAGGAGATCGGCCACGCTATGACAGGCGCTGTTCACACGCGAGGAGTACAGGGATGGCGGCTGGTGCTGCGCGTAGCCCACGATCACTTGCTGGCGGGAGCAGGCGCGGTGTGGCTGGGGGTGAGCACACAACTACCGATGTTGCTTGCCCCCGCGTGGTGGCTTGCCCAGATCGGCAGCGCTCCCTTTATCCTGTTGCAGGTTTCTTTGCTGATAGTCGCTGCGGTGTCGGTGATCTTTTGGTGGGGTGACCGGCGCTCACGGCCTGCGCCATCCTCTTCGGGCCGCCAGGCAGTGCTGCCCGAACTGGCGGGATTGTTGCTGCTGCCCACCATCACTGCCCTGTGCGTGACTCTGCCGCTGCTCTATGCTCATACCTGCCTGATGCTGGGGAAACGCCCGCGCTTTCAGGCAACGCCCAAAGAGTGAGCACGGCAGGACGGTTCAGCCTCTGCCAGGCCACCGGCAGCGCGTTCACGGCAAACGCCAGCAAATGCGCCGGGCACGCGCAGTCCGACGAGCCGAACCGGGCGACAGGGATCGTTGTCCCTGGCACAGCCAGCAATTGCGCCGCCCAGACACACTCCAGCCGTTGCGCTGCCTGCGTATACCATACAGCGGTCACCGGCACCTGCGCCGTCAGCGCATCTATGTGCCAGTGCGGACTCCCATCCGCTTGCAAATGACGCCCCACCCGTGCTCGCAGCCCACCAGGACCACGCGCGCTCCCCACATAGACCATCAGTCCTGGCCGCAGCCGTACCTGTCCCAGGCACCCCACAGACAGCGTGAGAGGCGCGGTCAGCCAGAACCACAGGGCATAGGTGCCCGCCGACACGGGCAACAGGAGGAAAGACGGAACCATAGCCTTCCTTTCGCCCGGAAAAAAACGCTTGCATCCCGCGCCTGGCGTGTTATGATCGCTCCGGTCAGGCATCGTATGCCACTTGACCCTGTGAACTATGACGAATGACTATACCCTTCCAGGCCACTATCGCTGATCATTGAGGGGTGATGTCAACAAGCGCACCTCGTGAGTATAGAAAGAGAGTCAGACCATGACCACTGTTGCCGCAGGGAAAATCGAATCACTGCTGGGAGCCGAGGCCGAATATTTGCTCGGCCATGTCTGCAAGACCATCCCCAAGGAAATGCTGTACATCCCCGGCCCAGACTGGGTAGACCGCATCTTCGTGCAGTCCGACCGCCCCACGCCGGTCTTGCGCAGTCTGCAGCAGATGTTCAACCATGGCCGCTTGGCAGGCACGGGCTATCTCTCCATCCTGCCGGTTGACCAGGGCATCGAGCACACTGCTGGCGCGTCGTTCGCCCGCAACCCAATCTACTTCGATCCGGAGAAGATCGTCGAGCTGGCCATCGAAGGGGGCTGCAACGCGGTCGCTTCAACACTGGGCGTGTTGGGCGCTGTCGCGCGCAAGTATGCGCACAAGATCCCCTTCATCCTCAAGTTCAATCACAACGAACTGCTGACCTACCCCACCAAGTACGACCAGATCTTCTTCGCCCAGATCAAACAGGCTTTCGACATGGGCGCGGTCGCAGTGGGCGCTACCATCTACTTCGGTTCGCCGGAATCCAGCCGCCAGATCGTCGAGGTCAGCGAGGCGTTCAAGATCGCGCACGACATGGGCATGGCCACCATCCTGTGGTGCTACACCCGCAACAACGCTTTCAAGAAAGATGGCGTGGACTATCACGTCGCTGCTGACCTGACCGGCCAGGCCAATCATCTGGGCGTGACCATCGAGGCGGACATCGTCAAGCAGAAACTGCCGGAGAACAACGGCGGCTTCAAGGCGATTGGCTTCGGCAAGTACGACGAAAAGATGTACACCGAACTGTGCAGCGATCACCCGATCGACATGTGCCGCTACCAGGTTGCCAACGGCTACATGGGCCGCGTTGGCCTGATCAACAGCGGCGGGCCGTCGGGCAAGGACGACCTGGTGCAGGCCGTGCGCACCGCCGTCATCAACAAGCGCGCGGGCGGCATGGGCCTGATCAGCGGGCGCAAGGCATTCCAGCGTCCCATGAGCGAGGGCATCGAAATCCTCAACGCCATTCAGGACGTGTATCTCGATCCGTCGGTGACCATCGCCTGATCGGTTGCCCGGCAAAGGAAACAGACAACAGGGGCAGCCCCGCGCTGCTCCTGTTTGTTTGCGCAGGAGCAGCGCATGGGTTCATTTCAGATTGACTTGAGCGGACAGGTCGCCGTCGTCACCGGCGCAGCACGCGAGATCGGGCGGGCTATTGCCCTGGCCCTGGCGCGCTCTGGCGCGGCAGTTTGTGCCGTAGACGTGAATCCGGATCGTCTGGACGAAACGATACACCTGATCGAAGGCGAGGGCAGGCGGGCGCTGGGCTGGACGGGCGATGTGTCCAACCGCTTCCAGGTCGCCGCGCTCATCGAAGCCACCCGCGATGCCTTCGACGGGCTGCACATCGTCGTCAACGCCACCACCGCCGACAAACGCGCCGCATTGCTCGCGTTGGACGAATACGACTGGCGGCGCGCCCTCGAGATCAGCCTGACAGGAGCGTTCTTCTGCACCCAACTGGCCGCGCGAGTGATGGCCGACGAGGGCGGCGGGGCGATCGTCAACGTACTCACCCCGGTCGGGCCGCTGCTCACCGCCTCAGAGGCGGCTCCCCTGGCGACCAGTCAGGCCGGACTGTTGGGGTTAACCCGCCAGGCCGCGCGGGAACTGCTTGGACACGGGGTGCGTGTCAATGCTGTCTGCGCAGGAACATCTGCTGAAACCCCAGGAACACATCAGGTCTCGCCAGACGACATCGCAGCGGCAGCGCTGTTTCTGTGCTCACCGGCAGCGAGAGTCATCACCGGGCAGATGCTGGTGGTAGATGGAGGCAGTACCCTGCTGTGACCAGACGCCCCCTGTCGCCGTTTTGTAAGTGCGCCCGTCATCCTGTAGAATACCGCTTGTCCGCGGCACAAGCCTGACTTGCCGCCTGTCAGCAAGGTTTTGAGAGGCTGCCTATGACGAATTACGAGCATATTCTGGTAGAGACCCCGGCGGCAGGCGTGGGATTGGTGCGCCTCAATGAGCCGCGCACCTTCAACGCCCTGACCGGCCCGCTGATGCACGAGTTGATGAGCGCGCTCGAAGCCTTCGATGCCGACGAAACAATCGGCTGCATGGTGATCACTGGCACGCCGAAAGTGTTTGCAGCGGGCGCGGACATCAAGGAGATGGCGCAAGCCACGTCCGTCGAACTGATGCGAAAAGCATTCATCGCTCGCTGGGAGCGGCTGCGCACACTGCGCAAGCCGCTGATCGCCGCGGTCAGCGGCTACGCGCTCGGCGGCGGGTGCGAGCTGGCCCTGGCCTGCGATATGATCGTGGCCTCAGAGACCGCTGTCTTCGGTCAACCGGAGATCAATCTGGGTGTCATCCCCGGCGCTGGGGGCACGCAACGCCTGGCCCGCACTGTCGGCAAAGCGCTCGCCATGGAAATGTGCCTCAACGATCGTCGCCTGACCTCCGCCGAAGCCGAGCGTTTTGGCCTGGTCAACCGCGTCGCGCCGGTGGAAAGCTATCTGGACGAAGCGATAGCGCTCGCAGCGCAGATCGCCGCCCGCGCACCGTTGGCTGTGCGACTGGCCAAGGAAGCCGTCAACATGGCCTTGGAGACGCCATTGAGCGCTGGCCTGGCCTACGAGCGCAATCTGTTCTATGCCCTGTTCGCCACCAGGGACCAGAAAGAAGGCATGGCCGCTTTTCTGGAAAAGCGTCAGCCGCGCTGGTCGGGCGAGTAGGGCGAGCGAAACCGGGTTGAATGAGGACAATGCCGGACAGTCACGAGGGGGGCGACCAGACACCGGCGGGTCACCCGGCCATCATCACCTTTCTGGCTACCGCCCATATCGCAGGCGAACTGAGCCTTCTACCACGCCTGTTCACGCTCATCCGTCAGCAGCGGCAGCAGGCGGAGGGACCAGTCGTGCTGCTCGACCTGGGCGATACCTGCGCCGCGGACGCCTGGGTCTGCCGGGCGACGCTGGGGCGCGCTCCGCTATTGGTGTTGGATAGCATGGGTTACGATGCGGCCATCATCGGCGGGCCGGAAGCCGCGCCCATTCCACCAGCATCTCTGCGACTGCTGGTGGATCAGATGCTCATGCCCATCATCATCTGGAACCGGCCCCGCCCGCTGACCAGGGGCGGAGTGACCTTCACCGTTGCGCCGGGTCAGCCCACTGCGATCCCTACCCCGCCGGTGCTGAAGGTAGATCGGGCCTCACCCATGCCGCCAACTCCCGGCAGCGCTCCTGTCCTGGGCGATGTGGCACAGGGTTGCCTGGCGCGCGTGGATGTAGCCTGGCCCCAGTGGGAAGTGTTGAGCGCGCGGATGCTGGCCCTGGACGACCAGACGCCGCCCGATCCGACCATCGCCGCCGTCGTGGCGCTGATCGAGCACGAAGCCAGACAGTTTGCTCAGCTAGAGGGGGACGACCATGAACCAGAGTGATCTTGTCAGCAAACTGGACGCCTTCTTCCAGGTCGAAGCGTTTGACGAAAGCGCCCACTGGGCGGAGATTCTCTCGCCCGCAGACCTGGCGCTCTATCAGCGCTTTGCCCGACCGGAGTTCGTCGCTGGCCCCTGGAATGGCCTGATGCTGGACTGCACCGCCGAGATTGACCGGGTGTACCTGGTGGTCTTTCCCGGTCAGGCGGTGCTCGACACGATCCTGGCGCTGGAAGTGGAACGCGGTGCACACGGCGCGCTGATCTTCGCCCATCATCCAGCAGATTTCGAAGAGGGCGGGCGCGGTTTCCTGGGCATCAGCGACGCTCAAGTCGAAGACCTGCGCGAGCATCACATCAGCTACTACTGCTGTCACGCCCCCCTCGACGCTCATCCGGAGATCAGCACGGGCATCGCTCTCGCCAAGGCGCTCAAACTGCGCGACTGGGAACCTTTCGCGCCCTCATTGGCAGGTTATGAGGGAGTACACGGACGCACCGGCGATACCACCTTCGAGCAGTTCGCTGAACGGCTGGCCGAAGTGACCGATCTCCCTCACCTGCGTTACAACCAGGTTCGTTTCAACGGGCAGGCAGTGGAACACGTCGCCATCATCCCCGGCGGCGGTGATCAACCCGAGTATTTACAGGCCGCGCGCGAGCTGGGCTGCGACACCTACGTGACCGGCCAGTGGTGGCCGCGCGGACAATATGACTACGCTGCCCGCCAACGCGAGACTCTGCGCGCCCTGGTGCCCGCCCTGCCCATGAATCTGCTCGGCTCCTCGCACTACGCCAGCGAAATGGTCGTGCTGCGCGATCTGTTGCCTGGGTGGTTTCGCAGCGCCGGGATCGAAGCGCGCTTCATCCGTCAGCCCAACCCCTGGCGCTGACGCGCGACTCCGCTCAGCCCTTCAGGCCGGTCGTGGCAATACCTTCGGTGAACTGTCGCTGTGCCACCAGGTAGAGCAACAGCACCGGTATCAGCGTGATGACCGAACCGGCCATCAGCAGGTTGACGTTCGCCCCCGCCTCGGTAGTGAAAGCGTACAGGCCGTAGGAGATCGGTCGCCACTTGTCGCTGAAAGTGACCAGCAGCGGCCATTCCAGCGCGTTCCACGTGCCGATGAAGGTGAAGATGATCGTGGTGACGATGGCCGCCCTGGAGATGGGCACCACTACCATCCACAGAAAGCGTAGATGTCCCGCCCCGTCAATGCGGGCGGCATCCCACAGGTCTTCGGGGATTTGCAGGAAGAACTGCCGTAACAGGAAGATGCTGAAAGTGCTGGCCAGGAACGGCACCACCAGTGCCGGCCAGCTATCCATCCACCGCCACCGGATTGGCCCGCTGACCGTGAACAGACTGCCCAGCCCCAGCACATCGTCCAGCCCCACTGCTTCGAGCGCATCGTGAATTGGCTCGGCAATGGCCCGTCGCGCCTCGGTGATGCCCCATTCGTCCTGCCTGGCCGGAAACTCTTCGCTGAAAAACCTGTCTATGTTGTTGACCATATTGCGGTTGGGGATGAGCACCACCATCGTGGGGATGAAGATGGTCGCCAGAAAGACGCTGAACAGCAGGTTGCTGCCAGGGAATTCAATACGAGCAAAGGCGTAGGCAGCCAGGATCGAGGTGATCGTCTGCCCGACGATAGTCAGGATGGCCACCTTGACGCTGTTGAAGAAATACTTCGAAAAGTTGGACTCGTTCCACGCCTCCACGTAGTGGGCCGCCCCGCCCACGATCACGTAGTGCTGATGCACAGTGAACAGTCTGTTCAATAGCGGCAGGTCGAGGTCCAGACTGAAGGAAGCATAGCCGATGCGCTGAGTGCGCAGGTACTCGTCCAGCGTCAGACTGCGCTTGAGCTGACTGTCTTCGATCTGCGCCCGCACGTCGCGCAGATATGGTGGCAGGTGTCCGGAATCCAGGAAATCCTGCATGGTACGCTGCAGGTCCGCTTCTTCAATGGGGGTGATCGAGATGAACTGCTGCGTGGGCAACAAGCGGCCCCGCACGATGTCACCCTGCTTCTGCAGCGACGTGGTCACCATCCACAAGAACGGCGTGACGAAGAGAATCGCCCCCAGGGTCAGGATCACGTATACCAGAATCCGGAAGGGATTCAGCCGCAGCCCTGGTCGCCGGAATGGCGGGGCAGCTACCGCCTCCGCAGGGACAACCGCCCGCGTCCCCGCCTGTGTCGTGCTAGCCATAGAACACCTGCTCCCTCGCCAGCCGATTCTGCACGAGCGTCAGCACCAGAACGACCCCAAACAGGCTGAAGGCCAACGCCGCCGCATAACCGGGGTCATTGGCCGCGTAGAGTGTCTGGAAGATATGCACGCTCATGGTGTCCACTTCCTTGCCCGTCGCCTGCCCGCGCAAGACGTAGATGTGAGAAAACGCCTTGAAGGTGCCGATCACCGAAAGCATGGACAGGAAGAACGTCGTGGGCGAGAGCAGCGGCAGAGTGATGTTGCGAAAGCGCGACCAACGCCCTGCTCCGTCCACTTCCGCTGCTTCGTACAGTTCGCGCGGAATCGCGCCCAGCCCGGCCAGGAACACCACCGCGTTATAGCCGGAGAACACCCAGATGTTGTAGAGGATCACCGAAGTCAGGGCCAGGCTAGGACCAGCCAAGCTATCCGGAATGCTCAGCGGATTCCCGCCCAACACCTGCTCATAGAAAATGCGAAAGATGCCCTGCGGCTCTTTGAGCCAGGTCAGCGGCCCAATGCCGAACAACCCCAGGGCGCGGTTGGCCAGGCTGGTGGCGTCCATGCGGAAGATCACCAGGAACACCGTCGAGGTCGCCACGCTAGGGGCGATGTAGGGCATGAAGTAGATGACGCGATAGAGCGACTTGCCCAGCTTCACCTCGGAAAATAGCAGATAGGCCAGGAACAGGCCCAGCACCAGTTGCACCGGCACGGTGCCCAGCGAATACATCGCCGTGCGCCAGAGCGCGTCCATGGCTTCCTGTGTCTCGCGCCCACCCAGTTCCAGCGTCCGCGGCAACTCGCTGATCAGCATCCACCCGCCGACCATCAGCAACACCGCCAGCAGAATCGTCACCCCGAACCCCAGCGGAGTCTCGCGGCGTTGCGCCCCCTGCCCGACCAGATAGGCCGCGCC
>DAOTZZ010000291.1:0-7432 GCA_034433965.1 Anaerolineae bacterium | reverse complement strand
GTCGCCCGCGCAACAGGACGGCCAGCAACACGATGCCGCCCAGGAAATAGATCGTCGTCTTGGTGATCAGCGCGAGTCCGACCAAAACGCCCAGCGTTGCCGGAGAGACGCGCCGCCTCCCGCGCAGATAAAGGATCGCTGCCCACAGTGTCAGCGCGGCGATCAGTTCGGCCAGCGCGTCGTTGTTGACGCTGCCCAGGATGCTGAGATGCTGCGGCAGGAAAGCGACGAAGCCCGCTCCGCCCAGGGCCAGGGCCGGTTGCCCCGGCGACGCTGCCCGCAGCGCCGCCCAGGCCGCGATCACCACACCCGCGCCCCACACGACGGAGACCAGCCGCAGCGCCAACAGATCGCCGCCGGTCAGGGCGTAGACCGGCGCGGCCAGCAGGTAGTAGAGCGGCGGTTGATGATCTTCGTACTGGATCGTGTCCAGGCGATCCAGTAACTCCGGCGCGAACTTGCTCGCCTTCAGTTGCTCCTGGTACTCCTGTTGCCAGTCACCCGGCGCGATCACCGGCAGACGGCCCTCATCGGCGATCTGCCGCACGTAGTTGTAATGTGCTGGTTCGTCGGGAGCCTGCCAGTTGGGGGTGCGGGCCGCGTACAGGATGGCCAGCAGCAGGTACACCGTCACGACGACGGCCAGGGCTGCCCCTTCAGCGCGACGACTCATGCGGCTCCCTCCGTCTGCTCAAGACGGAAAAGGTCAAGTAACCCGGAGGCGCGGAGAGCGCAGAGGAGGTGTTGAGGAAAAGCGAAGCAGAAGACTCAGGGATCTGAAGTAGAGTCTTGGGGAAGGGCATCACTCTGCCCCGATTGACTTCACCCCCACCCGGCACTGACGCGCCGGGCGCGAGGCCAGGGGGTGAGGTCAACCAGCAGGATTTGCGCGACTCCCCTGAGATCACTGCGCTGCTCATCTGCACGACCTCTGCGCTCTCCGGCGTGTGAATGAGCGCTCAGCCCCACAATGCCTGCAGGAAACGCACCTGCTCCAGCTTGTGATGGCTGCCGCCCCCTTCGTGATTGTTGTAGGGATAGATGCGGATGTCCTTGGGGGCGTTGATGTAATTATAGGCGGCGAATACCGTAGAGGGCGGGCAGATCATGTCCATCAGCGCCGTCGAGTACAGGGCGCGCGCCTGACTGCGTGCCGCAAAGTGCATCCCGTCGAAGTAGGACAGCGTGCGGAAGACGATGTCGGTCTTGTCGCGGTGCACACTCAGGAAGCGCACGATCTCCTGGTAGGGATGCTCTTCGGTGAGGCCGATGGCCCGCCGGAAATGACACAGGAAGGGCACATTGGGCATGGCCACCGCCAGATCGGGCACCAGCCCGCTGACCGCGATGGTCAGCCCGCCGCCCTGACTGGTGCCGGTAGCCGCAATGCGCGTCGCGTCCACAGCGGGATGGCTGCGCACCGCTTCGATGGCGCGCACGGCGTCAGTGTACACGCGGCGATAGTAGTAGGTGTGCGGGTCGAGGATGCCCAGGGTCATGAAGCCGGGCGCATGCGGGCTGCTCCCGTCGGGCAGATCGGGCGTGTCACCCGGTTGCCACGCACCTCCCTGACCGCGCGTGTCCATCACCAGATAGGCGAAACCGGCGTTGGGCCACAGCAGCCAGTCGTGAGGAAAACCGCGCCCGCCACCGTAGCCGATATACTCCACCACACACGGCAGCGGCTCTGTCGCCCCGCGCGGCACCATGAACCACCCTTTGACCGGCTGCCCGCCGTAACCGGCGAAGGTCACGTCGTAGGTGTCCACCAGCCGCAGCCCGAAGTCAACCGGCGCGAAGTGCGCCGCCAGAGGATGTTGCCGCGCTTCCTGCAAGGTCTTCTGCCAGAATGCGTCGAAGTCCTCTGGCTCTTCGCGTGGAGGCTGGTAGACGCGCAGTTCGTCCAACGACAGATCGAAGAACACCACACCCTTTCTCCTTTTCGAGGTGCCAGCCAGATAAACCGCCCTCAACTGTAACACGGACGGCCCTTTTGCGCCGGAGGAGAAGAAAGCATTGAGCGGTTGCACAGCGCAACAGTTCCCTGGGCCTGAAGCGCAAACCGCCCCGTGCAAGCGAGGCTGCACAAGGGCGGCGGGTTGAAAGACAGAGACTTTCTGCCCTACGCCAGGGCCAGCGCCTTGCTGTCCACGATGCGGCGGGCCAGCTCGATGAAATTAGCCAGCGGCATCGCGCCCAGGTCTTCGCCGGTGCGCAGTCGCACGCTGACCGTGCCACCGGCCACATCGCGGTCGCCGGCGATGAGCATCCAGGGCACCTTTTGCAGCGTGGCCGTGCGAATCTTGGCGCTCATGCGGTCGTTGGAGTCGTCCACCTGCACGCGCAGACCCTGTGCCCGCAACTGCGCGGCAACCTGCCGCATATAGTCCAGGTGCCGGTCGGCGACGGGGATCAACACAGCCTGCACCGGCGACAGCCAGGCAGGGAACGCCCCCGCGTAGTGCTCGATCAGCACGGCGACGAAGCGCTCCATGCTGCCGTAGAGCGCGCGGTGAATCATGATTGGCTGATGGCGCTCGTTGTCCTCGCCCACATATTCCAGCTCGAAGCGTGCGGGCAGGTTGTAATCCACCTGCACCGTGCTGACCTGCCACTCGCGCTTGAGGGCGTCGCGGATGATAAAGTCCAGCTTGGGGCCATAGAAGGCCGCCTCGCCTTCTTCGACGGTGTAGGTCAGGCCGCGCTTGTTCGCCGCGGCGATGATCGCCTGCGTCGCCTGCTCCCAAACCGCGTCGCTGCCCACATATTTGTCGCTCTGCGGGTCGCGAATGCCAATGCGGGCGCGGTAATCGGTGAGGCCCAGGCTCTGGTAGATGAACTCGATCAGGTCTACGACGCCCAGGAACTCGTCTTCGAGTTGTGCGGGCGTGCAGAAGATGTGCGCGTCGTCCTGCGTGAATCCGCGCACGCGCGTCAGCCCGTGCAGTTCGCCCGATTTCTCGTAGCGATAGACGGTGCCGAACTCGGCCAGGCGGATGGGCAGGTCGCGGTACGAGTGCAGGTCGTCCTTGTAGATATGGATGTGATGCGGGCAGTTCATCGGCTTGAGCATGAAGTAATCGCCCTCGACCTCGAAGGGCGAATACTGGCTATCCTTGTAGTATGGATAGTGCCCCGACCGTTCGTAGAGCGCCACACGGGCGATGTGCGGCGTGATCACCGGCTGATAGCCGCGCTCGATCTGCACTTCGCGCAGGAAACGTTCGAGCAGGTCGCGCAGGATCGCGCCATTGGGCTTCCACAAGGGCAGCCCTTTGCCCACTTCGTTGCTGAAGGTGAACAGCCCCAGGTCCTGGCCCAGCTTGCGGTGATCGCGCTTCTTGGCCTCTTCCAGCAGCGCCAGATATTCCTGCAACTGCTCGACTGTCTCCCAGGCCGTGCCGTAGATGCGGGTGAGCATCTGCCGCGTCTCGTCACCGCGCCAGTAGGCACCGGCGGGCGCTTTGAAAGTGATGCTGATCGCGTCCGGGTTGATCTCGCGCGTATTGTTCACGTGCGGCCCGCGGCACAGGTCTTCGAAGGTGTCCTGGCGATAGGTGCTGATCACCACTGCTTCGTCGGTCTTCTCGCCATATTCGTCTACGCCGCCCTTCTCCAGCCCGTCAATGAGTTCGAGTTTGTAGGGCTGATCGCGGAAGAGGGCGCGCGCTTCGTCTGCCGTCACTTCGCGCCGGACGAAGTCGTGCCCCTCGCGGATGATCTCGCGCATCCGCGCCTCGATAGCGACCAGGTCTTCCTCGGTGAGCGGGCGGGGCAGGTCGAAGTCGTAGTAGAAACCGTCTTCGATGGGCGGGCCGATGGCGATCTTGGCCTCCGGGAAGCGTTCCAACACCGCCTGCGCCATGACGTGTGCGGCGGAGTGACGGATACGGTAGAGGTGACTGTCCTGGTAACGGTTCATGGAACTGCGGCTTTCTCCTTCAATGCACTGCGGTTGACGGGAACAGGCCAGGATCGCCCCTGGAGCCGTCGGTCAACCTTCCGGCGGCGCAATCACTGCCAGTTGTATCCACGTAAAGGCGCCAGGGAGACCGGCCAGCGGCGAACAGGCCGGTATGACACAGCAACGCCCTAGTCGGCGGTATGGCCGTTGTCGCTCACCAGACTGGCCAGCAAGTCTTGGGGGCGGCTGAGCAGCTCGCTTTCGCCAACGAATTCGCTAAAGACGCTTTCGAAAATACCCAGCGCCATCAGGTTGTCCACCACGTCTTCGATGATGTCGGGTGTGAGTTTTTCGACGATCACATGCGGTGTCTCCAGCGCCAGGAACTGCGTGGCTGCCAGCGCACCGTTGTACTGGCGTGCCACGTCCAGGCTGAGCTTCATCTCCTCCTGGAGGTGCTCAAGCGTGACAAAGTGAGCCTGCCACAGCTTGTTGTCCTCCATTTCCACCAGGACATCGGCACTATCCCGTAAGGGATCGAAGCCGATCTTGGGTTCAGTCTCAATCCACACACGTTTGACGAACACGGCGGTTACCCTTCATCCTCTACGCTCACGGTGTCATATCACCATACTACACCAAATACACCCCAAAAATGAAGACCCCCGCCCAAACTTGCCTGGGGCGAGGGTCGTACACGACCACGCGGTTCCACCCAACTTCGGCGCTTCCGCCGCGGCGGTGAAGCGCCCTCATTGTGGCCGCTAACGGGGCCATCCGGCGCTGCTTACTGGGCGTCTCGCAGCCGTTCGGCGGCGCACTCACGGGGGGTTTTCCCAGGCTGCCGGATGAGCAAGCTCACAGTCCAGGACTCGCTCTCCCTGAATCCGGTGCAAAGCCGGTACTCGTCCCGCTCAACGTGTTGCGGTGTATGTTGCTGGTTCTCAGCATAATCGAGCCGCGCGGCGCTGTCAAGGGTCTTGCACGGTGGACTCCCCATTTGACGGCGCGCCTGGCGGTCTGTACACTTTGCGGCGTCAGAGTCTGCGGAGAGGTTGGCCATGCGCAAGCGGCATATCCTGATGCTCACGCCCTATCTGCCGTACCCGCCCAACAGCGGTGGTCGCAGCCGCACCTATAACCTGATCCGGCATCTGCGCGAGGACTACGACATCTCTCTGGTGTGTTTTGGTCGTCCGGAAGAGAAGGCGTTCGACCTGACGCCGCTGCGCGACCTGTGCGATCTGACGGTGGTCGATCGCGCGTCCAGCCCTGGCACGCTCAAGGCAGCCTGGCTCAGCCTCACCTCGCCCAGGCCGATCACCATGCGCCTCTACCACACGCCGGAGATGGCCCGCACTGTCGCGCGGATGCTGGCCGAGGGCGATGTGGACCTGGTGCACGTCGAGTCCTTCTACATGCTGCCCAATCTGCCCCGGCAGATCGCGCAACCTGTGTTGCTCTCCGAACCGGCCATCGAATACGTCGCCTGGGGACGCCATGCGCGGGTGGCGCAGCCCTGGTATACGCGACCCGGCGTATGGCTGGAAGCGCTGAAGATGCGCATCTGGGAGCCGCGCACCTGGGCCGACGCCACTGTCGTGGGGGTGATGTCGGCGGTGGATGCGGCAGTGGTGCGGGCGGCGACGCCTGGCGTGCGCACCGTGCTGACGCCCAACGGCGTGGACGTGGACTACTTCCAGCCCGACGAATCCGTGTCGCGCGACGGGCGCACGGCGGTTTTCATGGGCGACTACAAGTATTTCCCCAACACCGACGCTGTGCTCTACTTCGCGCACGAGATTCTGCCGCTGGTGCTGCGTCAGCGCCCGGACTTCCAACTGGTGTTGCTGGGCAAGGACGCCCCGCGCGAGATTCTGGCCCTGCACGACGATCCGGCAGTGCCGGTGACTGTGGCGGGGCTGGTGCCGGATACGCGCCCCTATCTGCAGGGCAGCGCCATGTTCGTCTGCCCGCTGCGCAGTGGTAGCGGCACGCGCTTCAAGTTGCTGGAGGCGCTGGCCTGCGGCTGCCCGGTGGTGAGCACGACGGTCGGGGCAGAAGGGCTGGACGCGGTAGATGGCGTGCATATGCTCTTGCGCGACACCCCGCAGGATTTCGCCGACGCCATTGTTGCGTTGCTACAGCAGCCAGCGCTGGGCGCAGCCATCGGGCGCGAAGGCCGCGCCTGGGTGATTCAACAACATGCCTGGGCGCGCAGCGCAGCCCTATTGCGCGATGCCTACGACAAGCTCATCGGCCACGAAGACCCCACTCCTGTGCTTACGGCACGGCAACGCGAGCAGCTTGCCGCGCGCGTGCGCGACGCGCTGGAAGCCGACTCGCCGGGCAAGCCCGATCAGCCTTCTGCTTGAATGTTCCGTTGCTGCATTCCGCGCACGATGGCCCGCCGCAGCGCCTCATAGTCGGCGTGACTGTGCGTGGAGATGCCGAAAGCGCGCGTCCGCCAGCCCAGGCCAGCCAGCCAGCCGACCGCCAGGAAATACGGTGGCAGTCCACGCTTGACGACGATCAACTGCCCGAAGTGCTCGCGGTCGCGGGGGCGCGCCTGTCCGCGGCGGATGAGCGTGTGGTCAGTCAGGCGGTTCAGGCTGTCCCAGGGCAACCATATCCCCGGCCCCAGCATGGGGCGCAGCCATAGCCCGTTTTCGTAGACGGTCACCTGCGGGTGCATGACAGCGAGTTGCACCAGTGGTACCAACAGCGTCGCCAGAAAGGGGACGCAGAGCACCAGCAGTGGCAGGCCATAGCCCAGCCCCAACGCCAACAGCCCGACGATCCCCAGCAGCGCCCCGCCGATGCCCACCGCCAGCGCGACCGCGGTCAGGCGGCGCAGCGCCGGGCGGGGCTGCGGATGATCGGAGATCATCGTCCCGCGCACTGCCTCAGAGGGAAGAGTCTGCCCGTGCATGAGTGTTCTCCTGGTGCGCCAGGGATTATAGCCGCAAAGGACAAACTTCCGGAGTCTCATGGCGATTCCGGAAGTTTCTCTTTGGGCGGCGAAGGTTGAACCGCACAGCGCACGGAGGGCGCAGAAAAGAACACGCAGCATTTTCCGCTTCGCACTCTTTAGAGGCTGTCATGAACTCTTGCCAGGCATCCTTCCTTGCTCCCTGGCTTTCTAGAGATTCCAGCATCATCCCTTTGCGCGAGCGTAGGGACAGGTTTCGAAATCCGCCCCAGGAGTAAGGCTGAGCAACTTTTCCCTGAGGCCCGGACGTAAATGGTTGACCGGGACTGTGAAAGCCTCACCGATAGCCCCTCACCCTAAGTCCCTCAGCCCTCAAGGGGAGAGGGATTTGTTCCCCTCTCCCCGCGACGCAGTTGCGTCGCAGTGGGCAGGGGGTGAGGGGCAGCCTTAGATTTACGTCTGGGTCTCAGAACTTGGGAGTGGATAAGGTTAAGGACATACGAAATCTCGTAGGTGAGCGGTATAGGATGGGAACGTGCGGCGGTGCATCTGGCGACGATTCCAAGCAAAGACAAACAGCTTGATCGCGCGGCGGA
>DAOTZZ010000290.1:0-24323 GCA_034433965.1 Anaerolineae bacterium | reverse complement strand
TACCGCAGGTGCTCGCCCGATTGGTAGCAGGAGCGCTCGCTGTGCCGCAGGCAGAATTACAGCCGGACTCTGCGCAGGCGCAGACTGTTGCCGATGACAAATACGTCGCTGAGGGCCATCGCCAGCGCCGCCAGGATGGGGTGCAAATGGCGCAGTAACTCCGGCGCCCAGGCGAAGGGAGCCAATACGCCCGCCGCCACAGGGATGAGCGTCACGTTGTAGGCGAACGCCCAGAACAGGTTTTCCTTGATGGTGCGCATGGTCTTGCGGCTGAGCGCCAGCGCGCGGGCCACACCGCGCAAGTCACCGCTGATCAGGGTGACATCGGCGGTCTCCATGGCCACGTCGGTGCCGGTGCCGATGGCGATGCCCACGTCCGCCTGCGCCAGCGCCGGCGCATCGTTGATGCCGTCGCCGACCATGCCCACCAGGTACCCTTCGTCTTGCAACTGTTTGACGTAGGCAGCTTTGTCGCCGGGCTTGACTTCGGCGAAGACGCGATCAATGCCCACCGCGCGGGCAATAGCCTGGGCCGTAGCCTGGTTGTCGCCAGTCATCATCACGATCGTCAACCCCAGGTTGCGCATCTGCCGCACAGCCTCGACCGCGCCTTCCTTGAGCGTGTCGGCCACTGCGATCACACCCTGCGCCACGTCGTCCACGGCCACCCACATCACCGTCTTGGCTTCGTCCTGCAGCTTCGCAGCAACCGCTTCCAGGCCATTGAGATATACGCCGTGCGCCTGCATCATGGCCTGGTTGCCCACCAGTAGCGCGCGGTCGTCTATCACCGCCTGAATTCCCTGCCCGGCAATCGCCTGGAAGCGCTGCGGGCGGGTCAGGGCCAGACCGCGGTCCTCCGCCGCGCGCACGATCGCCGCGCCCAGCGGATGTTCGCTGCCGAGTTCCGCGCTCCCCGCCAGGTTGAGCAGCATATTCTCGTCGAGGCTCGCCTGCGGGCTGACAACCAGGTCGGTCACGCTCGGCTCGCCGCGGGTGAGCGTACCCGTTTTGTCGAGCACAATGGCAGTGAGCTTGTGTGCGCGTTCCAGAGCCTCGCTGCTCTTGAACAGGATGCCCATCTCCGCCCCCCTGCCCATGCCCACCATGATGGCAGTAGGTGTGGCCAGACCCATAGCGCAGGGACAGGCGATAATCAGCACCGCGATCATGCGCACCAGCGATGGTGTCAGGTCACCGGTGCCGATCATCCAGATGGCAAACGTGACCAGAGCGATGGTCACCACTGCCGGGACGAAGATCGCTGAGACCTGATCGGCCAGGCGCTGAATGGGCGCTTTGCTGCCCTGCGCCTGTTCTACCAGCCGGATGATCTGCGCCAGCGCCGTCTCGCGCCCGACGCGCGTCGCCTGGAACGTGAGCAATCCCTGCCGGTTGAGCGTCGCGCCGATGACCGGGTCGCCGGGGCCTTTGTCCACGGGCAGGCTCTCGCCGGTGATCATGCTCTCGTCCACGGCGCTGCGCCCTTCCACCACCACACCGTCAACCGGGATCTTTTCGCCAGGGCGCACGCGCACCAGGTCACCGATACGCACCTGCTCGACCGGGATGTCCTGCTCCACCCCGTCGCGGATCACGCGGGCCGTTTTCGCCCGCAGACCCATCAGGGCCTTGATTGCCGCGCTGGTGCGGCCCTTGGCAATCGTCTCTAACAGGCCGCCAGTGGCGATCAGGGTGATGATGCTGGCCGATGTCTCGAAGTAGACGTGTCCGCTCATGACTCCCAGCGTGATCGCCACGCTGTAGAAGTAGGCCACGCTCGATCCCAGCGCGACCAGCACGTCCATGTTGGCCGAGCCGCCGCGCAGCGACTTGTAGCCGCTGCGATAGAAGTCGCGCCCCACCCAGAACTGTACCGGCGTCGCCAGCGCCCAGAAGAGCCAGTTCACCCAGCCCTGGTGTATCCAGTGACCGAACACGCCCAGGTCGCGGCCCATGCTCAGCACGAACAACGGGACGGTGAACAGGGCGCCCACCAATACACGCTGCACATTGTGGCGAATCTCTGCCCGGCGGGCGGCGGCTTCGGCGTCTTCGAGCGGCTCTTCGTCGGTCGCCTGTACCACGCCATAGCCGGCGCTTTCGACCGCCGCCACCAGCGCCGACCACGACACACCGGGCGCGGCCCGCACCAGCGCATGCTCACTGGCGAAGTTGACCTGCACGTCAATGACGCCCTCGACCTTTTTCAGGGCGCGTTCGACATTGGCCGCGCAGTTGACACAGTCCATGCCGGTGATCGCCAGATCGAGCGTCTGCTCCGGCACGTCGTAACCCGCCTTGCGGATGCGGGCGACGATGTCCGCCGTGCCCAGCAGGGAATCATCATAGACCAGGCTGATCTTCTCACTGGCGAAATTGACATTCGCCTCGCGCACGCCGTCCAGTTTGCGCACGTTGCGCTCAACGGTCGCCACGCAATTGGCGCAGGTCATGCCCGTCACGGGCAAGGTAAGTGTCTTGTCAGCCATGGTTGGTTCCTGGCCTCTGCATGATACGGTATCGGCCAAAGAGCGTCAGTTCGTTTCGGCAGGCGGATAGTTGATCTCCACCAGCAGCGCTTTGATCTGCTCCCAGGTGGCCGGATCATCCCATTCGACTGTCACCATGCGCGTGTCCTTATCGGCATCCACGCGCCGCACGCCGGTCAGTTCGCTGACCTCGTTCTTGATGGTCATCACGCAGTGTCCACAGTGAATGTTGGGAACTTCGAAAGTCTTAGCAGGCATGGTGCTTTCTCCTTGCAGCAATGACGCAGGATGCGATGTTCAGGACTTCTGGGAGTAGCGATAGACCTCGATCACCTCGGACAGCACGCGCTCACGCTCGGCCACATCGTCGCCCTGAATGGCCGTGGTGACACAGGTGCGCAAGTGCGCTTCCAGAATGCTTTCGCTCACGCGAGCCAAAGCCGTTTGCGCGGCCTGGATCTGCTTGATCACGTCAATGCAATAGCGATCCTCTTCGAGCATACGGATGATGCCGTTGACGTGACCAGCGACGCTCTTCAAGCGGTGAATAGCTTCCTGGCGCGTACGATCGTCCATGCTGGTACTCCCATACCCCCACCCCCATGGGGTGGGCCTTTTTCAATAGAGAGTCTAATCATATGGCTGCGGCTTGTCAAGTCGCCCAAAAACATCTAGACTGAGGCACACTTGAGCGTTCGGCTTTGTGTCTATCGTCACACCGAGCCTCTAGTATTTGTCACTGATAGGCGCTTGCCGAAACCGTGTATAGTTACTACAAAGTCCCTGTCGTGCTATGGCGAAGGAGCTGAAATGGCCGACCTGTCAACAACTTACATGGGCGTTCCTTTGAAGAATCCGTTGATCGTGGCTGCCAGCTCGATCTCGAACTACGTGGACAAAGTCAAGCGTGCCGAAGAGGTCGGCGCGGGCGCTCTGGTAATCCGCTCGCTGTTCGAAGAGCAGATTCAGCACGATGAGATGACCATGGCCGATTTTCTGGAACGCGCGGCCTACATCTCGCCCGAAGTGCAATCTTCTTTCTACCCGCC
Organism: Anaerolineae bacterium; assembly: GCA_034433965.1. Classification (GTDB taxonomy): domain Bacteria; phylum Chloroflexota; class Anaerolineae; order Aggregatilineales; family Aggregatilineaceae; genus UBA2029. The sequence continues at coordinate 20,782 of DAOTZZ010000290.1, read as the reverse complement.
CGTTGAATCCGGTGGCCCGCGCGAACACCTGATGTGGGTGGAAAAGACGCGGCGGGCAGTGAGTATGCCCATCTTCGCCAGTCTCAACGCCGTCTCGCCGGGCCTGTGGGTAGAATACGCCCGCCAACTCCAGGAAACCGGCGTGGCTGGCCTGGAAATCAACTACTACGTGGTGGCTGCTGACCCAGACGTGCCCGGCAGTGAACTCGAACAGCGCCTGTTCGACATTGTGGAGAGCGTGACACAGGCCGTCTCCATTCCGGTTGCGGTCAAGCTCAGCCCCTACTACACCTCGACGCCGAACGTGGTGCGCGAGATCGAGAAGCGGGGAGCCAAAGCGGTGGTGCTCTTCAATCGCTTCTTGCAGCCCGACATTGACATAGACGAGGAAACGCTGGTCAACGACATGGTGCTCAGCTCCCCGCGCGAGATGAAAGTACCCCTGCGCTGGGTGGCCCTGCTCTATGGGCGCACCAAACTTGACCTGGCCCTGAACACCGGCGTGCACAGCGGGCGCGATATCGTCAAGGCGATCCTGGCCGGCGCGTCGGTAGTACAGGTGGCCTCGGCTCTGCTCGAAAACGGCCTGCCCTATATTTCCACCATGCTACTGGAGTTGCAGGGCTGGATGGAAGAAAAAGGGTACGACACCCTGGCCGAGTTCCGCGGCAAGGTCAGCCAGCAAAACGTGCTCGATCCGTTTGGCTTCGAGCGGGCACAATACATGAAGCTGTTGATGGCTCAGCAATAGCAACAGCTTGTCAGTCCAAATCACGCAATACGGGGCCTCGCGCAGCCCCGTATTGTTTTGTTGTTTTGCTACATTGGCGGAGAGAACATCGCGGCCACCTTCTCCGGCGGCAGCGGCGGGACAGTCGTCAGTGCCAGGTTCTCCTCGACATGTTCCGCCTGGCTCATGCCCACCAGCGCGACGGTGACGCCGGGCGTCGAGCGGGCGAACTGCAGGGCACGCTGTGCGTCGGTGGACAGGCCGGGGAAATACGGCGACAAGTCGGTCATGAACGGACTGGCCAGCGTCCCCTGTTTGAGGGAGGCACTGGTCATCACCGTCAGCCCCAGTTCTGCCGCCACTTCGATCGGACTGGCGAAGGTCTCGCCCAGTTGTTGGTTGCTCAGGGCATAGGCTTCGGCCATGATCAGATTGTAGGGCATCTGCACCACCTGGAAATGATGCGCCTCGCCCGCCACCTCAAAGGCCAGGCCCATCAACTCGGTGATCGAAAGGTAATCCGGCGCATCGGGCGGGCTGCGAAAGCCCGACCAGGTTGCCACCCCATAGCAGCCGATGACATCCCGCTCGACGGCAGCTTCCAGAGTCTCGAAGGCGTCGCGCATCCTTTGACGGAACGTATCATGCGAGTTGTTGATGCGCTGCGTCTCCGGATTGTGCAGATAGTAAATGTCAATCGTCTCGACGCCCAGGTTGCGGCGGCTGAGTTCGATCATCATGTCCAGAAAATCGGGCGCCAGGCAGTGATGATAGTTGGCCACGAACTCATGCGGGTGCACCAGCCCTGGCTCGATGTAGTGTTCATAGACCCAGCGCCGCGGATCGGGGGGTGCTGCCCCGTCGAACGGCACAAAGCCCCCTTTGGTGGCCAGCACTACCTCCTCGCGGCGCACCGTACCGGCCCGCACCGCTGCCGCCAGCGCCTGCCCGACTATCCGTTCACTGCGCTGATGGCGGTAGTTGACTGCTGTGTCTATCACATTGATGCCAGCCGCCAGGACACGCTGAATGGCTGCCAGATAGCGCTCGTCGGTAGCGTCGTCGGGTGTGCCAAGATACGTACCCATGCCCAGCGAGGAGAGCGTCAGCCCACCAGCGCCCAATCGGAAGTGCTCCTCCGCACAGGGTGGCTGCAGGCGGGCCGCGTAAGCAGCGGTCCCTTCAGCGGTTGCGCGCCCTTTCAACGCCATCGCCAGCCCCTTCCCTCCACCAGAATCAGGGATAAGTGAAATGGTCAGACTCCGGGCGGGCAAGCCATTCCGCCAGGGTTTGAGCCTGAGCGTCTTTCTCGGACAGAATCGGCTGTTCAACCGGCCAGGCAATGCCGATTTGCGGGTCGTTCCAGCGGATCCCGCTCTCCGCCCGCGGATTGTACAGCCCCGTGCATTTGTATTGCACGACGGCCACCTCCGATAGCGCGCAAAAACCACGCGCGAAGCCCGCTGGCGCCCACACCTGGCGCTGATTCTCCGCCGACGCCTCCACCCCTACCCACTGCCCCAGCGTAGGCGATCCCTTGCGAATGTCAACCGCCACCAGAAAGGCGCGCCCCAGCGTGACCCGCATCAGCTTGCCCATTGGCGGATCCCACTGGAAGTGCAAGCCGCGAATGACCCCCTGCACCGAGTAGGACTGATTGTCCTGCACGAACTCGTCGGGGATGCCCATCTCGGCGAACAGATCCCGGCGGTAGGCTTCCATGAAGTAGCCCCGATGATCCTCGAACACCGCAGGCACAATCACTTTCACCGCGCCCAGATGGACGCTCTCGATCGTGAACGGCACGGCTTCCTCCCAGATGCAGCGCTCCGCTCAGCGACGGAAAAAGTTGCGGACGATGAACCACACGTTGGCCGGACGTTCGGCCAGCCGTCGCATGAAGAAAGGATACCATTCCGTGCCGTATCCGGCATAAATCCGCACGCGGTAGCCGTCGTCGCGCAATTGCGCCTGCAGGTGCGGACGAATGCCGTAAAGCATCTGGAACTCGAAACGGTCATAGGGTACCTGCTGGGCGCGGATGAAGGCTTTGGCCGCCGCGATCATCTTTTCGTCGTGCGTGGCAATGGCGAGAAATGCCCCCGGCACGCTGGCCCCCTCAGTGAAGAAAAGCTCCGTCAGACGCACAAAGTTGGCATCCACGTCGGCTTTGTCCGGGAAAGCGCGGTCGGGTGGCTCTTTGTACGCGCCTTTGCACAGGCGGACGAACGCTCCTTCGCGCGCCAGGGCGCGGATGTCTTCCTCGCTGCGATAGAGATACGCCTGAATCACGATCCCGACGTTGGCAAAGTCCTGGCGGAGGGTGCGGTAGATGCGCAGCGTGCTCTCGGTATAGGCCGAGCTTTCCATGTCAATAGTGATATGGTTGCCGGTCGCCTGGGCGCGCTCCAGAATGCGACGCATGTTCTCCAGGCACAACGCCTCGCGCACATCCAGCCCAAGCTGCGTGAGTTTGAGCGACGCTGTCGCCCGCACTTTGCCCGTTGCCACCGCATCGAGCAGCGTCAGATAGTCTTCGGTTGCCTGGCGCGCGCCCTGCTCGTCGGTGACTTTCTCGCCCAGGTGATCCAGCGTCACTTCCAGACCCTCATCATTGAGGCGACGCGCCACCTCGATGGCCTGCGCCAGCGATTCCCCGGCCACGAAGCGCTCTGCGGCTCGATGCGCCGGCCCCACATTGGTGATCAGCGATCTGGCCCAGCCGGCTTCGGAAAGGTAGAGCAACAAAGAACGTAACATGCCTGAATTCCTTTGCTGTCAGAACCATCCTGGCCCCCCATTGTACGGCGCGGTTGCCTATCCTCCCAGTGACTTCCGTCAGAAAAAACACGGGCGCGCTCCACTGCACGCCCGATCTACATCTACCTTTCATGGCCGAGATCAGGAACCAGAAGTTGCTGCGGCGGGGGGCGACACCGCGTCGCGGGAATAGCCGGGCACGACAATCGCCACCTGGAAAGCGTCACCCGACCGCTCGATGACCTGCACATCTCCTCGTCCGCCGCGCGCGTTCAGCCACACCTCAGTTGCCAGCGCCCCTTCGAGCCAGCGCTCTTCCTGGCTATCGGCCAGCTCGGCCAGAGTGAACGGCGCATTGGACGGCCACAACCAGGTCGGGGCGGTGGAGTCGCGCGGAACCCGATAGGCACTCACCCAGCCCGCCGTTGGCAGGACGCGCACGGGCGCTTCGCTGAGATGCTGGCATTTCTCCAGGATGAGGGCAAAGCTGTTCTGCGGCCAGTAGCTAGAGCGGCGGACAGTGTGCACCTCGTCGTAAAGCGATACGGTGATGCTTTCGAGGACTGGTGTGGAATCGCTGGGAAACACCAGCTCGTCTTCCCAGTCGTAGAATCCCCGCGCGATGATGTCTTCCAGAAAGGCACGGATCGCGGCGTCGCTGGCGCGGCCTTCCAGAATCTCCTCGGAGCCATACTGGTCAGTGGTGCTCCACACCACGCGCCCATCGCCCCACAGCGTACAGGGTGGAATGCTGTTGAGCAGGAAGGCCGGGCTATCTTCGAGCGGACGGCTGTCCAGGCGGACGATAATGGTCTGCGGGTCGCGTTTCCAGTCGAACAAGCCCAATCGCCCCGTCCCCTGGCCGCTTTGCGACCCACTCTCTCCGCAGGCTGCCAGCATCCCCGCCAGCACGAACAAGACAAATCCCCGTCGCATGGCGCGCTCCTTGTGTCCACCGCTGATCGCCCTGCATTGTAGCCCGGCCCTGGATTGCTCACAAGCGCCGCGTGCGCCGGAGGGACAAGACTTCGCCGCAGCGAACGCAGAGACCGCAGAGAAGAACACAGAGATTCTGCGTGCTCTGCGCTTCGCGTTTCAAACCTCCAGGCAAAACGTCTCTGCAAAGCGCGGCGGCCAGCCCGCAGGCCAGCCGCCAGACACACGCTCGCGAGAGGAAGGCCGTCACTCGGTGACGATCTCGTAGGCCTGTCCTTCCCAGACGAACAGCACTCGCTCGCCCAATGCCAGGAACTCGCCGATCTGCGGATCGCGATCCAGCAGTGCGAAGTACTCGTCGCTGAGAAAGACGACGCGCTGCGGCGTCATGCGGTCGGCATCGTAGAGCGTATCTACCCAGACACCATCACGCCAGACGAACGTCCGGTCACCCACGTAGCGGATTGCCTGTTCGCCCCCCATGCCTTTCTCGCCACCTGCAGGCACGCCCACCGGAGCCACCAGCGTAGGCGCGGGGGTGAACAGAGGCGCATTCGCGCCCGACAGGCCCGCGGCAGCTTCGGCAGCGTCCACAGCCCCTGCGCCAGAAGGTGCAGCGAAAGCGGCTCCAGCGTCGGCCTCGAAGCGCATCTGCACTTCCTCTCGTCCTTCCTGGCTAAAGATGTCATCCTCGGTGATCAGAAACGACGTGTACGGTGTGATGATGCCGTAGCGGATGCTCAGCCGGATCACGCTGTCCACCAGTTCCGGGTCTTCGCCATGCAGGCGGATGGCGTTCAGCAGCGCGCCGATCTTGCGGGTGGCCCACAGCCGCGGAATGAACGCTTCGCCTCCGGCACGCTCGCGGAACTGCACCTCGTAGGTGTAGACCTTGTGCTCCCCATCGAGATCGCCCTCCAGCCGGACAGTGGCCGGGCCGCCGTCACGATAGCGCCCAACGAGGATCAACTGTGTGCCGGCGAACAGATCGGGCAACGGTTTCCCTGGGAACAACTCCTCAACCAGCACTCCGTCAACATCCAGCTCCACATCGGTGAGCACCGGCGCGCTGATCTTGTTATAGAGACTGCTCACCTCATCATCCACCCGCTCGCCAGGCCGGACGTAAGTCCCCGCGCCGCGGAACTTCTGCCACAGTTGATCGAGCAGGAAGGTGTCCACGTCGTCGCCCACACCGAAGGTGAAAATACGCACGTTGGGCGGCGCAAGCCGGTCCACATGGTCCAGAATCTTCTCCACGTCCGTCTCGCCTTCGGTAGGCAGGCCATCGGTGAGGAAGAGCACCACCGTCGAGCGCTCGCGGTCGGCCATGCGCATGGCCTCGCTCAGCGCCCCGTCAATGTCCGTGCCACCCAGCGCCTCCAGCCCCTCGACCCACTCGATCGCTTCGCCGGCCACACTGGCGGGCTGCAGATCATCGGCGAAAACGCGGTACCCTGTGCTGAACACGATCAGGTTGAAGCGATCGCGCCGGTTCAGATTCTCCAGCACGAACTTGACCGCCTCCCGCGCCTGATCCCATTTCTCGCCATGCATCGAGCCAGACTGATCGAGGACGATGATCACGTCCTTGGGGATGATGCGATCAGCATCTGCCTGCAGCGGCGGGGTGATGATCAGGGTGAAGAAGCCATCTTCGCGAGCGCTCTCGCGATAGGTCAGCAGGTTGGCGCTGATCTCCTCGCGGGCCAGCCCGTAGTACAGGCTGAAGTCGCTCTCCGGACGCACGTAGGAATCTTCATAACCGACGCGGAAAGCGTAGTCGCCCTCGCGCGAGATAGCAATGGGATGGCTGGGTGAATACACTGTGCTGATGGGGTCGTTGGAGCGCACCCTGACGCTGATGCTCAGCCGCTCCACGGGGCGGCGCGTCAGATGGTCGGTGCGCAAAGGGTAGACATAGTGCACCAGGCCATCTTCCACCGGCAACAACTGCCCATATTCGATCTCGATCTTCACCTCAGAATAGGGCTGAATGGGGAAAACGCTGGCCTGAATGGCCCCCGCGCCCACGTATTCCAGCAGAGCCGGGTCGCGCATCCGCCGCACAATGTCGTCGTAGATGGCGCGTGCCTCGTCGGCATCGAGTATCTTCGCCTCAATGGGCTTGCCATCCACCCACATCACCAGGTCGGAGACGGCTGCGCCCATCGGCAGCGGAAAGACATAGGTGCCCTCCGCCACGCGCCCGCTGTCGTTGAAGAAGACCTGCTCGATGCGAGTAATGGCGACTTGATTGTCAATTTCCACTTCCACGCGGTGCGATTCGATCAAAACCCCTTTGTCATGCTGCATGAGGGGCTGTCGCAGATCACCAGGAAACGAGGCGGCCAGAGTGGCCCCTGCCTGTGCCAGCAACAACACCATCACCCCCAGGACAATACCTACCCGTCGCATGGCCTTGCCTCCTGTCGCTCACGGGCTGCAGTTCACAGCCTCCTATGCTACGCCTAAGACGTTGCGGCGCACCCAAAAGTTCCCATGTGCCTTTTCATAGTACTTGCGGCATACTTGGCAGTGAAGGGAACAGAACAACGTATGGGGCGAGCTGTTGCCCGCGATCAGCAAAGCCGTTGCCAACGAACCACAGGAAGGGAGTCTATGGCTGGTCTGAATGCGCCAGACGAACTGAATGCCGAGAACCTGCTCAAGCACATCCGTCATCTGAGCGTGAGCATCGGGCCGCGCCGCCCGACCAGCCCTGGTGAGCGCGCTGCGGCGGACTACGTGCAGACCACGCTCCGGCAGCTCAACACTCGCTGGGAAGTGACCAGGCAGCCCTTCCGCAGTGTGGATGGTTTGCGCTACCGGCTCGCGCCGCTGGCGGCGCTGGCGGGATTGAGTCTGCTGGCAGGACTGCGCCGACGACGGCAGACGCAGATCATCGCCGGGCTGCTGTGCACCGGCCTGAGCGTCATCAGTCGCGACGCGTTTCTGGCCCGTTCTATGATCTGGGAAACCTGGGTGCCACGTGGCGAGTCGCAGAATGTCATTGTACGCATCCCCCCCCGCCGCTGCGTCCAACGACGGGTGGTCTTCGTGGCACACCTTGACGCTGGCAGGCACCGGTTAACCACCGATCCACGCGTGGTACGCTGGCTGCCCTATACGCTGGGCGGCATCACCCTCATGGCCCTGGTAGGTGGCGTGCTATCGGTGCTGGCGGGCAAACGCGGACGCTGGGGCGGGTTGCGGGCGCTGCTGGGCCTGTCAGCACTGGGTGCAGCGGGCTTGGCAGTCGCCGACGAAAGCGGCCCCGACACATGCGGAGCGATTGGCAACGCCTCCGGTGTGGCTGTGCTGCTGGGGCTGGCCCACACGCTGGCCCAACACCCCCTCGAATCCACCGAAGTGGTGCTCGCCTTCACCGGTAGCGGCACCGCTACTTCCACCGGAGCCGACATGCTGGCAACCGTCTACGGCGAAGCCTGGCGCGAGGCGCTGTGGGTGGTAGTAGCCAATGTGGGAGCGGGGGAGCTTTGCTGGGTCACGCGGCACGGGATCAGCCCCTATGCCTGCTACTACCCTCACCCCGACGCCGTGCGCATCATGGAGCGCGTCGCCGATGTTCGCCCCGACCTGGGGCTGATGGGCAAACCCATGCTCACACTGGACGAAGTTGCCCTGCTGCGCGACCGCGATCTGCGCGCCATCGCCCTCATGGGCTACGATCGCGTCACCGGCCTGATCCCCCACTGGCGACAGGCCAGCGACACCTTTCACGCTGTCTCGCCCGAAACGGTCGAACGCGCCGCGCACACCTGTTGGACGACCGCCCGCGTACTGGACGACAGCGACGCTTGGCCCCTTGAGCCGCAGTGACGGCGCAGCCTGTCACTGGCTCAGGTCAATCGCCGAGTCAATCAATGACTGCTTGAGGTCCCACAACGCCTGCGTCAGCGACACATGATAGATGTGCGGGTTGACCAGGCGGCGCACGCCCGGATCGAGTCGCTCGATGTCGGCGCTGCGCACGGCACGCATCTGCTCGATAGTAGGCAGCTCATACACCAGCCGCCCTTCGCGTAACACTTCTACCAGCAGCGGCTCGATCTCCGAAATCTCGTCGCGGCCCAACGCGCGACACTTGGTGTGATCGGACGGATGGCGCAGGATCACGCGATCCATGGTGCGCAGGTCTTCGTCCTCCAGGCTGAGCAGGTCGGCAGTGGCCTTGCCGCGTGTATCGTAGACGCGCCAGACGCGCTTATGACCGGGATTAGGCGTCTTGTCCGGCGAGTCGGAGAGCTTGATCGCCGGTATCCATTTGCCGCCATCGCACACAGCGACCAGCTTATAGACGCCGCCCAACGCCGGCTCACCCCACGATGTGATCAGCCGCGTGCCTACCCCGAAGACCAGCCGGTTGATGAGGTGATCAGCATCCACACCCCAGCGCGGCGCTTCGTCGCGGATCTGCGTGATAATCTGCCAGATCACCAATTCGTCGAGATTGTTCGAGAGCACGATCACCGTATCCGGAAAGCCCGCCGCGTTGAGCATCTTGGCCGCCTGAATGCTCAGATAGGCCAGGTCGCCCGAATCCAGGCGAATACCCACCGGCTTGTGGCCCTTGCGCCGCAGTTCCTCGAAGACGGTGATGGCGTTGGGAATACCGCTCTCCAGGGTGTCAATGGTGTCTACCAGCAACAGGCAATCGTCCGGATAAAGCTCGGCGTAGGCGCGGAAAGCGCCCAGTTCGCCCAGGCCCAGCGCCATGAAGACCTGCACCATGCTATGCGCGTGCGTGCCTTTGGGCGGGTAACCCAACACGCGCGAGATGCCGACATTGGAGGTGAAATCTGCGCCTCCGATCAATGCCGCGCGCGCTCCGGCGTTGGCTCCGCGGTCGTGTGCCCGCCGCACGCCGAACTCCAGCAACAGCCGTCCCCGCCCGCTGTCGTGCATGCGCGCGGCTTTGGTGGCGATCAATGTCTGGTAGTTCAGGTGATTGAGCAGTGCTGTCTCCAGCAGTTGCGCGGGCACCATCGGCCCCTGCACGACAGTCAGCGGCACGTTTGGATGCACTACGCGCCCTTCGGGGATGGCATAGAGCGTCAGGCCCTCAAAAGTGCCGTTGGCACCCAGCCATTGCAGAAAGTCGTCGGCGAAGAGTCGCCGCCCGGTGCGCCCCTGCTGTGCGCGCAGATACTCAACGTCGTCTGGCGTCACGTGCGCTTCGGCCATCCAGTCGAGCAGCCATTCCAAGCCCGCGTTGACACAGTAGCCCGCCTTATGTGCGCCGTAGTCGGGGTAATCGCGGAAGAAGTGATCGAACTGTACAGTCTTCTCGTGCAGCCCCAGGCGATAGTAAAGCTGCGCCATGGTCAGTTGATAGAAGTCGGTGAAGAGGATGCCCTCTGCCACGCGACGGTCTGCTTCCTTCACAGGCGATCCCTTTCCTCAATGAGCGTTCACAACGTTTATCTCTATTATCCCCCATCCGGCCCGAATTGAGCACAGACGGCTCGAATCGCCAATCGGCCCTATAATGCGTTCAATCGCTACAACCGGAACTTTGCACCGCCCTGGTTCGTCCTAAAAACACAACACGTGTACGATTACGACGGAGGGCACTTGTGAACACCAGAATGCTTCCCATTGGCCTGAGCGTAACCGGCCTGGCGTTGATCACGCTCCTTTTGTTCGGCGCGGGCCAGTCACTGGCGCAAGAGAGGAGTACCCCCTTGCCACCGCATGTCATTGCAATTCAGCCGTACCCTGGCGAGGAAGTCCCTGCCGGGCAGCCCGTTACTGTGATCTTCGATCAGCCGATGAATGCCGCCAGCGTCGAAGCCGCCTGGCAGATGACTCCGGCAACGCCCCTGCAGTTCACCTGGGTTAATGAGCGCACGCTGCAGGCTATCCCGCCGGGCGGCTGGCAACGCGCCACCCGCTACCAGGTGACGCTTGGCACGGACGCACGTTCCGCCGAAGGGCAGGCCCTCGAAGAAGCACGTAAATTCTTTGTGCAAACCATCGGCTACCTGGAGGTGAGCGCTGTCATCCCTGCAGAGAATGCCGAAGGAGTAGCCGCCGACGCCACGATCACGGTTTCCTTCAACCGCCCGGTGGTGCCACTGGTCTACACCGGCGATCTGGAAGGGTTACCCGACCCGCTGCAATTCGAACCGGCCATTGAGGGCACCGGTGAATGGCTCAACACCTCCATCTACCAGTTCACGCCCGCCAAACCGCTCAGCGGCGGCACGACCTACACGGTGACCGTGAAGGCGGGCCTGTCCGATCCGCTGGGAGCGACGCTCGAAAAACCGTTCGTCTGGCGTTTTAGCACGCTGGCTCCGGAGATTCTCAACGTCTCGCCCTACCCTAACCAGGCCAACGTGCGCCTGGAATCGCCGGTGACCATTCAGTTCAGCCAGCCCATGGAGCGCGCCAGCACCGAAGCGGCCTTTGCCCTGCTCTTCGGTGGAGAACGGGTGGCGGGGAAGTTCATCTGGTCAGAAGACAACCGGCAACTCACCTTCCAGCCCGCAGAATGGCTGCAGCTTGAGAGCACCTATCTGGTGACGCTTGCCCCCTCAGCGCGGGGTCTCACCGGCGAGGCCACGCTGAAAGAGGGCCTGTCCTATGCCTTTACCACGGTGCGCGCGCCGGGTATTGACTATACCGATCCCCCCAACGGTGCGCGCAATGTGTACCCCGGCGGGGGTGTGTCCATCGTCTTCGTGTCGCCGATGAACACGCAGACCTTCGCCGACAAGGTGGAGATCGTCGAGCCGGAGGGGGTGATCTGGAAACCGATCGTGAGCGGCGATCAGACGTTGTATCTGGACTTCGCCACGCAGCCGGAGACGCGCTACACCATCCGCTTCAAGCGCGGCGCAGAAGATGTCTATGGCAACGCCATCGAGACAGACTACACTTTCAGCTTCAGCACCGGCCCAATCGAAGCCTGGGCCGTGTTGCCCACCTATGAACACTTCGCGCTCACCAGCGCCTATCGAGACAACACGCGCATCGTCATGAGCGTGCAGGGCAAACCGCAGGTGCGCTTCTGGCTGCACACCCTTAAGACCGAGCAGATCGGCACGGCGCTGCGTGCTTACTACGAAGACCTCGACCGCCTGGCACGGCGTAGCCCCCTGCTGCGCGAGTGGAAACAGACGCTCGATGCCGGGCCGACGCTCTATGGCGTGGACGAAGTGTTGCTCGCCTCTGAAGAGGGCGGACAGCTTGCGCCGGGTGTCTACCTGCTGCGCGTACAGGGGCCACGCGCCCGTCAACCCCAAACGCTGGCCCTGGGTGTCGTCACCGCCAACCTGACCGTCAAGCGCGGCCCTGACGAGATGCTGATCTGGGTGACCGATATTCAGAGCGGGGAACCAGTGCCGGGCGTGTCTGTGCGCGTCTTCGACAGCGAGGGCAAGCGCGTCGCCAGCGGTGAGGCAGACCGCGATGGGGTCGTGCGCCTGCCCGTTGACCAGTCCGGACGGCGCGACACCTTCGTGTACGCTGTGGCTGAGGGACCAGATACCTACGGCGTATGGATGTCGTGGAATGAGGCCGAACTACCCGACACCGCCGGTTACCTCTATACCGACCGGCCTATCTACCGCCCCGGCGAAAAGGTTTACTTCCGCGGCGCCATACGCGATCGGCAGGACATGACCTACCGTCTGCCTGGTGAACAGCAGGTGCACGTCACCGTTGACGTGAACTGGGGCGGGCAACTGCTCTTCGAGGGCGACCTGCCCCTCAGCGAGTTCGGCACTTTCAGCGGTGAAGTCGCCCTGCCAGACGACGTGCAGCTCGGCCGGGCCAATATCAGCGCCCTCTACCAGGGCAAATATGCCGCGCAGGTCTCCTTCTCCATCGCGGAGTTCCGCGTACCAGAATACAAAGTCGAACTCACGCCGGACTACGATCAGATCATCCAGGGCGATCCGTTGCGCGCGTTGCTGGCCGCCTCCTACTACTTCGGCGGGCCGGTGAGCAATGCCCAGATGAACTGGAACGCCATCGGCGAAGCCGCCTGGTTCAACTACACGGGTCCCGGACGCTACTGGTTCACCGACGAAACGCAGGACACCTTTAGCTGGATCAACCTGGGCAGCGGTCAGGCGGTCACGGACGCCAACGGCCAGGCCATCATCACCCTGGCCGAGACGCGCGCGCCCTCGCGTCGCCCCATGACCATCACCGTCGAGGGCCAGGTGTGGGATGAGAGCGGCCAGGTCATCAGCGGGCGCACGTCCGTCCTGGCTCATCCCGCCGATGTATATGTCGGCCTGCGCACCGATCGCTACTTTGGCCGCGAGGGTTCGCCGGTCAACGTAGACCTGATCGCCGTCACCCCGCAGAGTCAGCCGCTCGCCGGACAGAAAATTGACGTGAAGGTGGTCGAAATTCGCTGGGAACGCATTCCCCTCGAAGGCCAGTTCGGAGCCTACGACTGGCAACAGAAGGAGATCGAGGTCGAAAGCGGCCAGGTGATCACCGGCGCGGACGGCACGGCGCGTTATACCTTCACGCCTCCGCAGGCGGGCATCTACCGCATCCAGGCGCTGACGCGCGACGTCTACGAGCGCGTCAACAGCGCCACGTTGCGCCTATGGGTGACGGGCACCAGTCCCGTGTGGTGGGGCCGCCCCAGCAACACCATAGACCTGGTGGCCGACAAAGAGAGCTATCAGCCGGGCGACACCGCCGAAATCCTGATCCCCACGCCCTTCACCGGCACCTCCTACGCCCTGATCGCCGTCGAGCGGGCGGGCATTCAGCACTACGAAGTAGCCCGCATCGAAGGCTCAACGCTGGTTTACAGGCTGCCTATCACCGAAGATCACGTGCCCACCATTCACCTGTCGGTGGTGCTGGTCAAAGGGACTGACGCAGAAACACCGAATCCCTCCTACCGCACCGGCACGCTGGCACTCACGGTGGAGCCGGTGAATCGGCGCATAGAGATCACCGTGACACCGTCGGCGACACGTGCCCGTCCCGGTGAGAGCGTCACGCTGGCAATCAAGGCAGTGGATGCGCGCGGGGAACCGGTGAGTGCTGAGGTGGGCGTTGTCGTCACAGACCTGGCCATCCTGTCGCTGATGCCGCCTAACAGCGTACCGTTGGAGCAGCAGTTCTACGGCCCGCAGCAAAACTATGTCTACACCGATGTGGCCCTGCGCGCCCTGCTCGACGTGCTGACCGACGAGCTGATCGAGCAACAAGTCAAGCGCGAAGCAGAAATTGCCTTTTACGCCCCAGCCGCCATGCCCACCACCACTCCCGAAATGGCCCTGGGGGCCGCCGATACGGCCCTCAGTGGAGGCGGACCTGGTGCGGTGGAAGTCACAGTGCGGCAGGATTTTCAGCAGACGCCCCTTTGGGCGCCGCGCGTCGTCACTGACACGAGCGGACAGGCTGTGGTGACCGTGACGTTGCCGGACAACCTGACCACCTGGCGCGTGGACGCGCGCGGCCTGACCGCCGACACCCTGGTCGGCGAGCGCACTACCGATGTGATCGCCACCCTGCCGCTGCTGGTACGCCCGGTGACGCCGCGCTTCTTCGTCGTGGGCGATCGGGTGGCCCTGGCCGCCGTGATCAACAACAACACCGATGCCGAGCAGACCGTGCAGGCGACACTGCAAGCCAGCGGCGTGACGCTGGCGGGCGCGGCGGTTCAGTCGGCGACCATCCCCGCCGGACAGCGCGCTCGCGTCGAGTGGTGGGCCACCGTCGAGGACGTGCCCTATGTGGACCTGACCTTCATCGCTATCGGCGCGGACGGGTACCAGGACGCCGCCAAGCCCATACTCGCCACCGGCCCGGACAACACCATCCCCGTTTACCGCTACACCGCGCCGGATACAGTCGGCACGGGCGGCGTATTGCGGGACGAAGGCGCGCGCACCGAAGCGATCAGCCTGCCGCCGAGCCTGGACACCGATCAGGGCGAACTCACCATACACCTCGATCCCTCGCTGGCTGTGACAACGGTAGATGCGCTGGACTATCTGAAGAACTTCCCGCATCAGTGCATCGAGCAGACCATCAGCCGCTTCCTGCCCAACGTCATGACCTACCGCGCTCTCAAGGACCTGGGTCTGGACGATCCAGAGCTGGCCGCTAACCTGCGGGCCGTCCTCGACGAAGCGCTGGCGCGGCTGGCGCGCGAGCAGAATCCCGACGGCGGCTGGGGCTGGTTCGCGCAGATGGAGAGCAATCCCTACATCACCGCCTACGCTGCTCTGGGGCTGATCGAAGCGCGCGACGCCGGCTTCGACGTGAACGCGACGATGATTGACCGGGCGCTCAACTTCGTGCGCTCCGACCTGATCCGTCCCGCCATAGATACGCCGGTGTGGAAACTGAACCGGCAGGCGTTCTATCTCTACGTGTTCGCGCGAGCCGGGCAGGTGCGCCCCGCCGAACTGGACGCCCTGCTGGATTACCGCCTGAAGATGGACACCTGGGCACTGGCGTTCCTGCTGATGGCCTACCAGCAACGCGATCCCGCTGACGACGCCATCCCCGCCCTGGTGAGCGACCTGCAGAGTCGCGCGATCCTCTCGGCGACTGGCGCGCACTGGGAAGAAACGGAGCGCGACTGGTGGAACTGGAGCAGCGACACACGCTCCACAGCCATCGTGCTGGCGGCGCTGGCGCGTGTACAGCCGCGACACGATCTGCTGCCGAACGTGGTGCGCTGGCTGATGGTGGCCCGCCAGGGCGATCACTGGACGACCACGCAAGAGACGGCCTGGGCGGTGATGGCCCTCACCGACTGGATGGTTGCCAGCGGCGAATTGCGCGGAGACTACGACTACCAGGCCGTGCTCAACGGGCAACCGCTGGCCGAAGGCACGGTGACGCCGGAGACGGTGCGCGAAGGGCAGGTGCTCCAGGTGGCGGTCAAAGACCTGCTACGCGACGAGATCAACCGCCTGACGATCTCCCGCTCGGCGGGCGAGGGTGTGCTGTACTACACGGCGCACCTGAAGACACGGCTGTGGGCCTCCGAAGCGAAGCCGATCAGTCGGGGCATCACCGTCGCGCGCGAGTACTTCCTGGCCACTGATCCAGACACTCCTGTCACGTCCGCCAAAGTGGGCGACGTGATCACCGTGCGGGTGACAATCACTCTGCCCCAGAGTATCTACTATTTCGTGCTGGAGGATCCCATCCCGGCGGGCACCGAGCCGGTGGACACGTCGCTGCTGACCACCAGCCAACTCAACCAGCCGCCGACAATCCGTCCCACCTACGATCCATACTGGTACTGGGGTTGGTGGCTGTTCGACCGCTCAGAGCTGCGCGACGAGCAACTCAATCTGTACGCGGACTTTCTGCCCAGCGGCACCTACGTCTATACCTATCAGGTACGGGCCAGCGTGCCGGGCGAGTTCCAGACCATGCCCAGTCACGCCTATGCCTTCTACTTCCCCGAAGTCTTCGGGCGCGGCGCGGGGACTCTCTTCACGGTGACGGCGGCGGAGTAACGCCCCAGTCCTCCAGCAACGAAAGGCCCCAGGGTTGTAGCCCTGGGGCCTTGTTGTGCTAGGGCGTATGGCGATACGCCCCTACAGAAGTCTTGCGGATGACTAGATGTCGAACTGCGCCCACTGCTCGTACATCTTCCAGCGGGTGGCCACGTCCTGGCGCATCCGCTCCAACAGTTCCTCGGCGCGCTTGGGGTCGGAATTGCGCAGGATGCGGAAGCGGTTCTGCTTGTACATCCATTCGCCGATGTCCAGCGAAGGCGCTTTAGAGTCCAGCGTGAGCGGCTGCTTGCCCGCGCGGGTGTTGTCCGGGTTGAAGCGATACAGAGGCCAGAAGCCGGACTCGACGGCGTCCTTCTGCACCTGATAGCCGTAGCGCAGATCGTAGCCGTGCGCGATGCACTGGCAGTAGGCGATGATCAACGAGGGGCCATTGTAGGCTTCGGCTTCGGCAAACGCCTTGACCGTCTGCGTCATGTTGGTGCCCAGCGCCACCTGCGCCACGTAGATGTTGCCGTAGGTCATGGCGATCATGCCCAGGTCCTTCTTGGGCATGTCCTTGCCCGCTGCGGCGAACTTGGCCACCGCGCCGCGCGGCGTCGCCTTGGACATCTGCCCACCGGTGTTGGAGTAGACGCCCGTGTCGAGCACCAGCACGTTCACGTCGCGCCCGGAAGCGAGCACGTGATCCAGGCCACCGTAGCCGATGTCGTAGGCCCAGCCGTCGCCACCGATGATCCACACCGACTTCTTGACCAGGTAATCGGCCACGCTGAGCAACTGCGTGGCGAACGGGCTGCTATCCTGGCGCAGCAACGCCTTGAGTTCATCCACGCGCGCCCGCTGAGCCTCGATCCCTTCGGGCGTGCTCTGGTCGGCGTCGCGGATGGTCTCGAGCAGCTCGCGGTGATTCTGCGCCTGCGCGATAAACTGATCGAGCAGTTCGCGGGCATATTGCGTGAGCTTGTCCACTGTCAGACGCATGCCCAGGCCAAACTCCGCCGTATCCTCAAAGAGCGAGTTCGACCACGTCGGGCCGCGCCCGTCAGACCGCACGGCATAGGGTGTGGTGGGCAGGTTGCCGCCGTAGATGGACGAGCACCCCGTGGCGTTGGCGATGATGGCGCGGTCGCCGAAGAGCTGCGACATCAGCTTGATGTACGGAGTCTCACCGCAGCCGGCGCACGCACCGGAGAACTCGAAGAGCGGGCGCAGCAGTTGCGAACCCTTCACCGTGAAGCGGTTGAAGGTCGAGGGATCCGTCTCCGGCAGAGACAGGAAGTAATCCCAGTTGACGGCCTCGTTGCGACGCAGTTCTTCGGTGAGCGGAGTCATGTTGATGGCCTTGCGGTCGGTCTTCTGGCCCTTCTCGTCCTTGGCATAGGCCGGGCACATCTCCACGCACACTCCGCAGCCAGTGCAGTCCTCCGGCGCGACCTGCACAGTGTACTTCATGCCCTTCCACTCGCGGCCCTTGGCCTCGGTGGACTTGAACGTCTCCGGCGAATTGCCGTTGGCATATTCTGCCGGGTAAATCTTCATGCGGATTGTCGCGTGCGGGCACACAAAGGCACACTGATTGCACTGGATGCAGACTTCAGGGTCCCACACTGGGATTTCGGTGGCGATGGCGCGCTTCTCGTACTGCGTGGTAGCTGTCGGATAGGTGCCGTCCACCGGGAACTTGGAGACGGGCAGCCAATCGCCGCGCCCGGCGATGATCTCGGCGGTGACCGTCTTGACGAATTCCGGAGCATCCTCTGGCACGGGCGGGCGCATGGAGAAAGTGCTGGTGACCTTGTTCGGATAGTTGACGCGCTCGATGCGGTCAATGGCCACCTGCGCCGCCTTGATGTTCATCTCCACTACCTTCGAGCCTTTGCGCCCGTAGGTATCTTCGACGGCGGCCTCGATCATGGCCATGGCCTGATCTTCGGGCAGCACGCCGGAGATATTGAAGAAGGCCGCCTGCATGATGATGTTGATACGACCACCCAGCCCCACCGACCTGGCAATGGCGTCGGCATCAATCACGTAGAACTTGGCCTGTTTGTCAATGATCTGCTGCTGCACCTCGCGCGGCAGGTGATCCCACACCTCCGACGCGCTGTAGGGGCTGTTCAGCAGGAACGTGCCGCCCGGCTCTAACTGACTGAGCATGTCGAACTGCTCGGTGAAGGTGAACTTGTGGCAGGCCAGGAAGCCCGCTTTCTTGATCAGGTAAGTGCTGCGGATGGGCTTCTTGGAGAAGCGCAAGTGCGAAACCGTGCGCGCGCCCGACTTCTTGGAGTCGTAGACGAAGTAGCCCTGCGCGTAGTTGTCGGTGGCCTTGCCGATGATCTTGATCGAGTTCTTGTTCGCGCCCACCGTGCCGTCCGCGCCCAGCCCGAAGAACAACGCCCGGTGCACCTCCGGTCCTTCAGTGGAGAACTCGTCGTCCCACTCCAGGCTGGTGAAAGCCACATCGTCAATGATGCCCACCGTGAAGTGATTCTTCGGCTTGTCCGCCGCCAGGTTGTCAAAGACGGCCTTGGCCATGCCGGGGTTAAATTCCTTCGATCCCAGGCCATAGCGCCCGCCGACGATCAGCGGCATCTCACGCCAGGTGCCAGCAGCCAGCGCTTCAGTGAAGGCCGTGACTACATCCTGGTAGAGCGGCTCGCCTGCCGCGCCTGGCTCTTTGGTACGGTCGAGTACCGCGATGCGCTTGACCGTCTTGGGCAGGGCCGCAACCAAAGCCTCGCCCACGAAAGGCCGGAACAGGCGCACCTTGAGCACACCGACTTTCTCGCCCTGTGCATTCAGGTAGTCCACCAGCTCGTGCACCGTCTCCGCGCCAGACCCCATCAGCACCACCACGCGGTCAGCATCCGGCGCGCCGAAGTAGTCGAACAGGTGATATTCGCGCCCCACCACGTCGGCGAAGCGATCCATCGTCTTCTGGACGATGGTAGGGGTGCGCTGATAGAACGGATTGATCGCTTCGCGCCCCTGGAAGAATACGTCCGGGTTTTGCGCCGTGCCACGCAGCACCGGGCGATCGGGCGACATGCCGCGCATGCGGTGCTCCAGCACGTAGCGGTCGTCAATCATGGCGCGCATTTCCTCGCGCGACAGTTCGCAGATTTTCTGGACTTCGTGCGAGGTGCGGAAGCCATCGAAGAAGTGCACAAAAGGCACGCGCGCCTCCAGGGTGGCCGCCTGAGCGATGAGAGCGAAGTCGTGCGCCTCCTGCACATTCCCAGACGCCAGCATGGCCCAACCGGTTTGCCGCACCGCCATCACGTCGGAGTGATCGCCGAAAATGGACAGGGCATGAGTCGCCAGTGACCGCGCCGACACGTGAAACACGGCGGGGGTCAACTCACCGGCGATCTTGTACATGTTGGGAATCATCAATAGCAGGCCCTGCGATGCGGTGAAGGTCGTCGCCAACGCGCCGGTCGTCAGCGCGCCGTGAACCGCGCCTGCCGCGCCGCCCTCGGATTGCATTTCCGTCACCGACGGCACCGTTCCCCACAGATTCGTCACCCCCGCAGCCGAAAGCTCGTCGGCCTCCTCACCCATGGGCGAAGACGGGGTGATCGGATAAATGGCAATGACTTCGTTCAGGGCATGGGCCACGCGTGCCACTGCAGCATTGCCATCGATCGTCACCATGTTCTGCGACGATGTCTGCTTTGCCATCTATTTCCTCCTGTGTCTTTCCTGCGAACGACCTCCTGCCCAGTGCAGGAGCCGGTAGTCATAAGCGAGACCGTGTCCACACACACAAACGTCGCCAGATGAATGCGAGGCGAACACAACAGAAGGGCCAGCAGGCCCGGTCTTCCTGGATTTTCGTCACAAGTCTAGTGCTTTTGGCGCAACCTCAGTAGTGTGAAAAGTCGCGGTTTCGTTGATGAGTGTCACTTTGTGCTCTGACAACGCTTCGCTTCTCGTGTTCGGGCGTTATAATCTGCAAGGTCATGTACAGTCACGCATATATACAGGATACCGCGCAGGCTCATGAAGCCCAAGACTCACCTGGTGCTGTTTGATATTGACGGGACGTTGTTGCTATCCGGCGGGTGCGGACGGGCAGCAACTCGCCTGGCCATGCAGGACGTGTTCGGCACGGTGGGCACACTGGACAGGGTGAGCTTTGCGGGCAAGACCGACTGGCAGATTCTGCTGGAGGCGCTGCAGCCGACGGGCATCACGCCCGATCAGGTCGCCGCCCGCCTGGACGCCTACAATCAGGCGGTCGCGCGCCGCCTCAGCGAAATCATCGCCGATTTCCCCGTGCGGGCCTGCCCCGGCGCACCGGCCCTGGTGAACGCCCTGCGCTCGCATCCAGCGGTACTGCTGGGTCTGGTGACCGGCAACATGGCCACTCTCGTGCCGATCAAGCTGCGCGCGGCGGGCTACGATCCCGCCGATTTCGCGGTGGCCGCCTATGGGTCGGAGGGGTGGGACCGGGCCATGCTGCCGCCTCTGGCACTCGAACGCGCTCGCGCCCTCAACGGAGCGGACTTTGCGCCGGATAACGTGGTGATCATCGGCGACACCCCTGGCGACATCGCCTGCGCGCGTAGCATTGGCGCGCGCACCGTCGCGGTGGCAACCGGCCCGTTCAGCGTGGCGCAACTCGCGCAGCACGGGCCAAGCTATGTTTTCCCCACGCTCGAAGACACGCCCGCCGTGCTGAACGCCATTCTCAACGACGGCTATGGCGGCTGAGCGCCCGACAGGTTTCGGACGAACGTGGCTCGTGGGGATATGCCTGGGTGCCCTGGGTGCCGGTTGCCTGCTGGGGGGCCTTGTCCTGCTCGGCTGGCGACTGCTCGCACCTGAGGAAGCGATCATCCTGCCCCCCAACTTCTCCGGC
>DAOTZZ010000289.1:0-8711 GCA_034433965.1 Anaerolineae bacterium | reverse complement strand
CGGAGTCAACACATCCCCGCGCCGGCAGTGAGACTGGCGCGGGAGAACTGTCAGGCAGCCGCGTGAGCATGGGCATGATCGTACCGTGACCAAGCAGCGCGGCCTGTGTTACTATTACCGGCATACCAAGGAGGCAAACACCATGGGTATTCTGGACGGCAAAACAGCTTTGGTCTTCGGGGTGGCGAACAAGCGCTCCATCGCCTGGGGCATTGTCGAAGCCTTTCTGCGCGAGGGGGCGACGGTGGGCATCAGCTACGCCGGGGAAGTGCTCGAAAAACGGGTGTTCCCGCTGGCGCAGGAAGCCGGTATAGACTTCGTCGAACAGTGCGATGTGACTTCCGACGAGCAGATCGCCGCGACGTTCGCCAAAGCGCGGGAACGCTTCGGCACGATTGACATGCTGGTGCACTCTATTGCCTACGCGCCTGGCGAAGACCTGGGCGGGCGTTTCCGCGATGTCAGCCGCGAGGGCTTCAAACTGGCGCTGGACATCTCGGCCTACAGCCTGATCCCGCTGGCGCGTCACGCCGCCGAGATGATGCCCAACGGCGGCAGCATCATGGCCCTCTCCTATTACGCCGCGGAGAAAGTCGTCCCGCGCTACAACGTGATGGCCATCGCCAAGGCCGCGCTGGAGAACATCGTGCGCTACCTGGCCGCCGATCTCGGCCCGCAGGGTGTGCGCGTCAACGCGCTGAGCCCTGGCCCAATCAAGACGCTGGCCGCGGCGGGCGTGCCGGGCTTCCGCACCATGCTCAAATACAGCGAGAGGATCACGCCGCTGCGCTCGCAGATCACCCAGGAAGACGTGGGCAATGTGGCGGTCTTCCTGGCCAGCGACTGGGGACGGCAAGTCACCGGCGAGACCATCTACATTGACGGCGGATATCACATCCTGGGTCTGACTGTCCCCGAAGAGGAATTCGAGGACTAGAGCGTGTTATGAACTTTTCCCCTCATCCCCTGGCCCGTTCCTGAGCTGTGGGTTTGTAGGGGCGGCTTCTGAACCCACCCTTACGTTTGCGCTGAGAAGGGAATTGCGACATGAGGAAGAAGTACCTCGCGAAAGTTCATAACAGCCTCTAGAGGGAATCCCTAAAACACCCTTGTCCCAGACAACAAACGTGGCGGACGCGCGCTTTGCGTCCGCCATGCCTTTCCATTCAGAGCGCCCTCTACGACGGCTCGCGCCCATCGTGCTGGCGAGCGCCCGACATGGCCGCGACAGGCCCGCTGCCGCCGCGTTTGTGCGGCAGGCGCGTCAGCGGCTCAACGCGGGCTTCTACGTACACGTACTCAGCTTCTTTAGCTTTCATCCCTCGCGGTCCGCCGCCTACTTCCTTCTTGCCGTTTCTGAATCTGATCTTCTCCACCAGGGTGATGCTCACCCCGGCGTTGGGTAGCAGCCACAGGGTATGGTATTCGTCCCAGATCGAGTTGCGGTAAAACTTGAGCACGGCATCGCGATCCAGCGCGCGAATCTCTTTGCGCACATCGCTCAACTTCATGGCGCTCAGACGCCGCGCCAGTTGTTCGCGTGCAGCCTCGTCCATCAGAACTCCCCTCCGCTGACAGAGAGCCGAATTCGAACCCATGCCGGGCATCATTGTAGCACAGAAGACAACGCGAGTGCATGGCCTTGCCCGCCGGTGTGATGTACAATGGGCGCGACAGTGCTACCCTGGCGGCCTCCATGGACATTCACCCATTCACTATCTCTCAACTGACCAGCTACATCCGCGACCTGTTCGACCAGGACGAGCTGTTGCAGGACGTCTGGGTACAGGGAGAAATCAGCAATTTCACGCGGGCATCCTCCGGGCACCTGTACTTTACCCTGAAGGACGAGCGCAGCGAGTTGCGCTGCGTGATGTGGCGACAAACCGCCACCTGGTTGAGCTTCGAGCCACAGCATGGAGACGCTGTCCTGGCACACGGCGCAGTGACCGTCTATGAGGCGCGCGGACAGTATCAACTGGTGTGCGACGCGCTACAGGTCGCCGGCGCGGGCGATCTCAACCGGCAATTCGAGTTGCTGAAAGCGCGTCTGGAAGCCGAGGGTCTCTTCGACCCGGCCCGCAAGCGTCCGTTGCCCGCATTTCCACGCCGGATCGGCATTGTCACGTCGCCCACGGCTGCCGCGTTCCAGGATGTGCAAAATGTCCTGCGCCGCCGCTATCCCCTCGCCGAACTGATCCTCAGCCCGGCGTCCGTGCAGGGCAAGGAAGCGCCACCGCAGCTTGTGGCTGCGTTGCAACGGCTCAATCAGCGAGAGGATATAGATGTGATCCTGCTGGTGCGCGGCGGCGGCAGCCTGGAAGACCTGTGGTGCTTCAACGACGAGAGCGTGGTACGGGCTGTAGTCGCCTCGCGCATCCCCGTGGTGACGGGTGTGGGGCACGAGATTGACTTCACCCTGGTGGACTTTGCCGCCGACCGCCGCGCCCCGACGCCCTCGGCAGCCGCCGAACTGATCACGCCGGACGTGGCGACCCTGCGGGCCGGTACGCGCGAACTGACCGCCCGCCTGCACCGCCTGATGGCGGCTCGCCTCGACGAAATGTGGGCTGCGGTGCGCGGGCAGGTTCGCCTGCTGGAACGCCTGTCCCCGCTGGTGCGCATTCGCAACGACCGGCAGCGGGTGGACGATTTGCTGGCGCGGGCCGCGTTACGCGTCCAGCACAGCCTGCACCGCCGCCGCGACCGGCTGGTCGCGCAGATGCGCGCGCTGGAGAACGCCAACCCGCGCACGTTGCTGAGGCGCGGCTATGCCCTGCTCACCCGTACGGCGGATGGCGTCCGCGTGACCAGCGCGCATCAGGCCCCGGAGCAGACGTCGCTGGAGATCGCCCTGTACGATGGACGCCTGACGGCGACGGTACAGCGCCGCCAGCTTGAGGACTGAGTACGCGCCCGAAACGAGACAAGTCATGGACAAGTCACAAACGCTGATCGCCGGGCGGTACCGGCTGGACACACAGATCGGGCGCGGAGGCATGGGCGATGTCTTCAAAGCGACCGATCTGCATACTGGCGACACAGTAGCCATCAAGCGGCTGCATCAGGCCGTCGTGCGGGAGAATCCCGACGTGCTCGACCGTTTCCTGCGCGAAGGCGACGCCCTGCGTCAGCTCAATCACCCCAACATCGTCACCATCCGCGATATGGTCGTCGAAGCGGAACAACATTACCTGGTGATGGAGTACGTAGGGGGCGGCTCGCTGCGCGACCTGATTGACGCCCAGGGCCGTTTGCCGCTCGAAGGCGTGCTCAACCTGGCGCTCGATCTGGCCGATGCGCTCACCCGCGCGCACCGTCTGCAGATCATTCACCGGGACATCAAGCCGGACAACGTCCTGCTGGCCGAGGACGGCACGCCGCGCCTGACCGACTTCGGGGTGGCCCACCTGAGCGACCGCACCCGCCTGACGCAGACTGGCTCGGTCATCGGCACCTACGCCTACCTCAGCCCCGAAGCGTGCAATGGCCTGGAACTCGACGAACGCGCCGACATCTGGTCGTTTGGCGTGATGCTGTTCGAGATGCTCACCGGGCGCGTACCCTTCCAGGAGAACAGCACCGCCGCCATCCTGACGGCGATCCTCACCAAGCCCGCGCCCGATCTCGACCGGCTGCGTCCCGGCCTGCCGCGCCCCCTGGTTGACCTGATCTATCAGATGCTCGAAAAAGACCGTCAGCGGCGCATCCCCAGCGTGCGGTTGGTGGGGGCCGAGCTCGAAGCCCTCATTCGCGGCCTGGATACGCCCCTGCGCAACCTGTTGCTACACGCGCAGAACCTGGAAACGGGTGGATCGCGCTTCGTCACGCCGTCCGATGAACGGGCCGGTTCGGAAGCGCCTGCCTCGCAGCAGGGTGACGCTGTGCAGACGCACGGCCTGTCGGTCTACGCCAGCCCCACCCCAGCCACGCCCGCTGTCACGCCGGTGACTGGCGAGTATCTGGCCACCACCAGCAAACTGAAGTGGATTGCTCTGATGGTGATGGCGGTCGTGTTGGGTTGCTCGGCGGTGCTGGTTGCCGCTATTCTCAGCGGCGGGGCACGCTCCCGCGACACCGAACGCGTCACACCGGTCGCTCAGGACGCAGTGACACAGGCAGAGCGCTCCGGCCCGACCGCCTGGCCAGAACTGGCTCCGGTGGAGCCAGGCAAATACCTGGTCATTGTTGCACAGTTCGAGGCGCTGTCGGGCATTGGGCAGATGGCGACCGGACATCAGACCGACGTCACCCGCTTCGTCGCCGATCACCTGGAAAAGACGCTGCAAGACTCTCTACCCTTCGCCAATATTGCCGTGCGGCGCTACCCGCTCCAGGTGACTTCTGATCAACAGGCTCAGGCCGTTGCGATTCATTACGGGGCTACGATCCTCGTCTGGGGCAACTACACCCCTGGCCTGATCGAAGCCAATGTGCAGGTCGGCGTACTCACCGCCTTCCCCTATAACCGTTTCGCCCGCGACGTACTGGAACGCACCGCCAACATCCGGCTGCATATGACCGACGCGCGGACCGAATCGCTGGCCCCTTATGTGCTATCGGCCCTCAACGTGCTGCTGATCGCCGACGGCAACGCCTTCGAGACGATGCGCACGGGCGCGATCCAGGAAGCCATCTCCGTACAACCGGCACAGGTCGCTGGCACAGGTGTGGCGGCGCTGGTGCATCGTTACCTGCTCAGCGACACGCCCACAGCGGGCAACGCCGCGCTGGACGAAGCCCTGGCGCTGGATGCTGGCAACCCTCTGCTCTACGCCTATGCCAGCATCCTCAAACAGAGCCAGGGACAGTATGATCAGGCCCGCAGCGCCGCGCTCACTGCTCAGCGCCTCGGCCCGCCCGACTGGGCCATGCCGCTCTTGCTGCTGGCGCACGCCACACACGACGAGACCGTTTTCCAGCTTTTTGACCAGGCCATCGCCCTGCGCCCGGACGACTGGTTCCCGCGTTTCTACCGCGGTGCCCTGTTCTATCTCTACGGCACCGCCGAACCCGACGCTCGCGTCCAGGCCCGCGCCGACCTCGACGCGGCGGTATCTCTGCAGCCGGGAGCGAACTTCCCCTATATCTTCCGCGTGCTGCTGGCGTTGCACGAAGGTCGCCTGGACGATGCCTTCCGCGACATTGAGACGATCCTGACAGAATTCCCCGATCCTGGTTTCATGGAGCGGCTGATCAGGGCCACGTTCGGCGAGCAACTGGCTGATCCCTATGCCATTCTGCTATCCGCGGTCGCCAACCAGATGCTGGGCCGTCACGACCGCGCCATTGCCGATACGGCTGCGGGCCTGGCTATCCTGCCCGACCTGGCCGATTTCTATCTGGTACAGGGCATCTCCTACTGTGCTCTCGGAGAATATGCGGCAGCAGAGACAGCGTTGTCGCGAGGGCTGATGCGCGACCCGGATTTCTGGTTGCTCTATCTGCTGCGGGCCGACGCGCAACTGCAGCAGGGCGACGAGGCGGGTGCTGCCGCCGACTTCCGTGCCCTGAACAATAGCCCATTGGCTGAGACCTACGGGCCGCTTGCCTCGTCTATCCGCGCCGGTGAGGTGGGCTGCGCCACCTTGCTGACGCTCCAGCAGCCAGCCACGGAGCAAGAGCCATGAGTGAGCAAGACCTGAGCCATCTGACCTTTGAAGAAGCCTACGCGCAGCTAGAGGAAATTGTCGCGCGGTTGGAGTCCGGCGAATTGACGCTGGACGAATCGGTGACACTCTATGAGCAAGGGCAGGCGCTGGCCCGCTACTGCAGCGATCTACTGGACAAAGCCGAGTTGCGCGTCCGGCAGATCACGGACGACGGGACACTCGCCCCGCTGGAATAGGTTGTGCGGGCAATTTCCGGATTCGCGAAAATTGGTCATTGACAGCGCCTCAGGACGGTTGTATACTGTACACCTGTAGTGAAGAGGTTGTTCGTAACTCGGCAGGTGAGACCGTGCGCAACTGAATCGACTGCGCACGGTTTTTCGTTTGACCCGCAGCAAACTCCTCTCTCTCTACGACCAGTATCTATCACCCTATCGAGGGAAGGAGTCCCCCAACATGTCTCAGCGAGTTACCGGTACGGTCAAATGGTTCAACGCCCAGAAGGGCTATGGCTTCATCGCGCGCGAGAACGGCCCCGATGTCTTCGTGCATCATTCGGGCATCGTCGGCTCGGGTTACCGCGAACTGCATGAGGGTGAGCGCGTGGAATTCACCGTCACCCAGGGCCCGAAGGGCTTGCAGGCCAGCGATGTGGTTCGTCAGGACCAGTAACCGTTACCCTGTCGCCTAGAGCACACACGCGCCCCGCGCCATCCGCACGGGGCGCGTTGTTTTTACCGGCGTACCCGTCGCCACAGCGCCGACGGCAGACTTCTGGCCTGCTCGACCCCTAGCAGCCATGCTCCTGCCCAGAAAACCCCCGCGCCCACTGTTGTCCCACCTGCTG
This sequence comes from Anaerolineae bacterium, assembly GCA_034433965.1. Lineage (GTDB taxonomy): Bacteria > Chloroflexota > Anaerolineae > Aggregatilineales > Aggregatilineaceae > UBA2029. Next base: position 2,252 of record DAOTZZ010000289.1, on the reverse strand, counting down.
CCTGCCACAGGGCCGGCGTCTGCGGCCAGATGGCCAGCCAGACCCATACGGCCAGGGCCATGATCCCGCTGGCGAGCAACGTTCGCGCCGCGCCACCCAACACACGCCGTTCGTCCAGCCCGCCGATGCGTCGTCGCAGGATCAGCCAGAGCGCCGAACACTCAACGGCGGTGGCCAGCGACATAGCGAGCGCCAGCCCACCGAACGGGCCACGGGCGAAATCGGTGCTGTGCGGGTAGCCGAAGACGCGGATGAGCACCAGCGACAGGGCAATGTTGAGCAGCATGGTGGCCGTGCCCACCTTGACCGGCGTCCAGGTGTCGTGCAGCGCGTAGAAGGCCCGCACCAGGACTTCGAGGGCAGTGTGTCCGGCCATGCCCAGGCTGAATAGCGCCAGCGCCCAGGCTGTGCCCGCCGTGTCGGTCGCCGTCCATTCGCCGCGCTCAAACAATAGGGCAACCAGCGGGCGGCTGAGCACCGCCATCCCGATCCCGGCGGGGATGGACAGGAACAGCACGCCGCTCAGCGCGCCGGACAACGTGCGCCGGAATTCGACCGCCTCGTGTTGGGCGCTCAGCGTGGACAGGGTGGGGAAGACCGCCGTGCCCACGCTCTGCCCCAGCACGCCGATGACAGTGAACATCAGCGTGAAGGCAATGCTCAGCGCGGCGACGCTACCTTCCATCATGCCCGATGCCAGCGCCGTATTGACCCAGAAGTTCACCTGTACCACGCCCAGGCCCAGCACACGCGGCCCCATCAGCAACAGCACCTCGCGCACACCGGGCACGTGCAGGCCTATTGCCGGGCGGAAGTGGAAGCGTAAACGCCACACGACCGGCAGTTGTATTCCCAGGTGCAGCAGCGCGCCAATCACCGCGCCCCAGGCCAGTCCATGAATGTCACCGCCGCGCGCCAACACCAGCGCGCCGAAGATCAGGCCGATATTGTACAGGCTGGGCGCGAGCGCGGGAGCCAGGAAGTGCTGATGTGCGTTGAGCACGGCCATCATCAGGCCGCTGACCCCGAAGATGAGCACAGTGGGCAGCATGATGCGCATCAGTTCCACGCTCAGCGCCTGAGTAGCAGGCGAGGCGTCGGGCAGCAGCACGCGCTGCACGATGGGCTGGGCCAGGAGGAACGTAAGAGCGATCAGGGTGGTGGCGGCAACGGCCAGCAGGCTGATCACGCCATTGGCCAGGCGCTGCGCCCCGTCGGGGTCTCCTGCGGCGAGGAAGCGCGTGAAGACGGGGATGAACGCCGAACCAAGTGCGCCCCCCGCCACCAGTACGAAGAGCGTCTCCGGCACGCGCTGTGCGGCGACAAAGGCATCCAGCGTGGCCCCCGCGCCAAAGGTGGACGAGATGGCTGCCTGGCGCACCAGGCCCAGCACGCCACTGGCGACAAAAGCCAGCATGACAACGGCTGCTGCACGGGCGATCTGCCCGCCGCTTAAGGCGCGGGCGGCAGTTGAGGGTGAGGATGGCATAGGACTCTCACGGGCACAAACACATCACAGAGCACGCGAGAAGTATAGCAGGTGAGGATAGCGAGGAGAAGCGACGCCGCGAAAATGCTCAAAGAGAGACTTCCGAAGTCTGACGGGCTTCGGAAGTCTCAGGTGAATACCAGGAATGGGAGGATTCTCAGAGGCTGTTATGAACTTGTGCCCGGTGTTTTCCCCTCACCCCTGCGCCCCTCTCCCGCACGACTGTGTCGCGGGGTGAGGGGAACGGCCTGCGCTGCGGGCGAAGAAGCTGGAGTTGAGGGAAAAAAGCGCATAACACGCTCTGGCTGGCGATTGACGCGCCCTTTACTCCGCGCCCGCCATCCCCGACGCAATGGCGTAGGTCGTCGCCGCGACCAGCTCTGCCGTCATCTCCACTTTTTCTGGCACAACGCTTTCGTACACGTCACCAGGGGTGTGCATCACGTCACCCTCGGCAGTCTCCTGGCCCCACCAGGGGTCTTCGGCCCCGGTCCACTGCCACGCCTCGAAATAGGCCACCGGCACGCCTGCCAGCACGAAGGCATAGTGATCGCTCCAGTCGCCGGTGAAGCCACCCCAGGTATCTTCAGGTGTGGTGCCGAAGGGCAGGCCCAGCTCCGCCGCCAGGTCGAGCGCCGTGTCGCGCACCCACACCGGCCCGCCCTCGATGGTGGGTGCGGCTCCCTCTTCTTCCGGCCAGGTGATGACCGCGCCGGCGTACACGTTGAGCGTCGTCCCCACGCCGACCGAGTCCACGTTCAGC
>DAOTZZ010000288.1:0-7714 GCA_034433965.1 Anaerolineae bacterium | reverse complement strand
CCGATCCTGAGACACTCTTCCTGAATACTCGGCCCGCCTTTCTGCCGGATCGCCCCCGCCACCCCTGTACCCAGGATGAGCTGCGAATTGGCCGCATTGACGATGGCGTCCACGTCGAGATCGGTGATGTCCCCTTGCACCAGTTCGACCGTCACTCCGTTGATCTTCGCTTTCACGGTGACCTGCCTCCTGAATTCGGCTCTGTCTCCAAGGAAAAGACAGACTTACTCCCTGCAAGCCACTGCAGCATGGCCAGCGACAGAAAGAACACAAAGGCCAGGTTGATGGCAAAGTAGCCCACGTCCACCAGCCCATGCGCCAGGAAGTCGGCCATGCTGCCCGCCAATCCCAACACCAGCATCAACAAGGCGCGATCGCCCGTCTGTCGCAGACGCCACAGCCCTCGCCAATACGTGACCTGAAAGGCGATCCCCAGCAATACGCCGAGAATCCCCAGGTTGACCCAGTGATTGAGCAGGATATTGTGCGGGATAGACAGATTCGGCTCCTGCCAGGCTTCCGGCAACAGGTAGCGGCTGCGGTACCAGTACAGGAACTGATCCAGCCCCACGCCGGTCAGGGGGCGCTCGGCGATCAGTTGCAGGGAACTGTACCACAGGTGCCGCCGAAAGGTCGCCGTGCTGCCGAACAAATCCGCCAGGCGCGGCAGAACCATCGAGAGCGGCACCAGCACCGCCAACACGCCAACCAGTGCTCCCGCGGCCAGCGTTATCGCCCGGCGACCGCGCCAGAAGGCCAACGTTACCACCAGTGCCGCGGGCAGGCCCAGCAGGATCGCGCCCCGACTCTGGCTCAGCAAGACGGCCAACAGCATCACCGCGCCGCTGAGCGCGCCGAAGAGCCAGCGCCACGAGCCGCGCGTCTCCACCAGCCCATAGGCCAGGGCAAACGGCAGGCACCGTCCCAGGTACAGCCCTACCCCGTTGGGCGATCCGTAAATGCTGATCAGCCGTCGCGCCCCGTTTTCGGCCTCCACCACCGATTCGCCGGTGAAGTACAGATACAGCCCGACAACCGCGATCGCCGTTCCGGTGAGCAGCAGCGTGTCGGCCAGCCAGAACAGATCGCGGCGCTCCAGGCGCATCCCGCGCATCAGAAAGTAGAAAGCTGCCGGTTCCAGCACCACCACCCGCAGTTGTCGCAGCGCCGGAGCCGGAAACGCCGACCAACTGAGCGAGGCAATGCCCAGCGCCGCAAAGACCAGCACCAGCCCATCCAGCCGGTTCAGCCGCAGGGCCAGGCGCACACGCTGCTGTTGTTGACGTTGCCGCGCCCACTGCACCAGCGCCCGCGCGCCCAGGGCCAGCACGGTCAGGGCAAAGTACACCTCGACAGTGGCAAACGCTTTGAACAGCAGATCAAGGGTGGAGATGAAGAAGGCCGACCAGAACAGAATCAGCATCAGTCCCAGCAGGGGACGGTTGTAGATCAGCACGAACAACACGGCCAGTGCTGCCAGCGTGAGCACGAAAACCGGCGAGAGGGAAGCCAGCCCTGCCGTGAGAATGGTCAGCGCCAAAGCGGGCGGATCGCGCCTCAGCAACGCGGGGATCGTCTCACCCCAGGTGAGCAGCGTCCCCAGCAGCACAATGAACGATGCCGCCAGGCCCAACAACCATTCCAGGAAACGCCGGAAGGTCTGCGGGGCCGGGACAGACAAGCGCCCCCAGGGCAGGCGCAACGCGGTCAAGACCAGCCCCAGCGCCGCCAGCCCGCCGATCACCCCGCTGAGGGCCAACGCGCGCGTGTAACGGGAGGTATCGGGAGCAACAGCCACCGCGAAACCGGCGATCGGCCAGCGATCATCTCCGAGCGCGGGTCGGTGTACGATCTCCGCCACATGCACGCCATCGCTCAGTCCTCTGGCCACGCGCACCAAAGTCAGCTCTGGCTGTCGGTCGGGTGAAGTGAGCACAACAAACGCTTCCCCCTGCCGGTTGCGCGGTAGCGCATTGGCCGGGCGACCATCCACCCACACTGACAGATAGGCGAGATAATCGTCGCGGCGCAACGCCAAAGCGAACTCCGTGCCGCTGAAGCGAACAGTGATGCGGTTTTCCGCAGGCGCGCTGTCTGCTGTGGTCAGCACCGGTCTGGCATCCGCGCCGAGTTCGCTGAAGCGCCACGCGCCCGTGTACTCGACATAGGATACTTGCGCCGGATAACGACCAGGGATCAGCGCCGCAGTGCCCAAATGAAAACCGGCGGCCAGCCATTCATCGAGCCGCGGCGCGATGGCGAACCCTTGCAACGGATCGTCAGAGGGAACGGCCGGCTGCCAGTGCTGCAGGATCAGCCCACCCAGCCAGGGCCACTCGCGACTGGCGCGGGTATAGGCTCCCTGCGTATAGTGCAGTTGCTCCTCAGCCGAAACGCTCCCCCAGATTGACGGTGGGCCGCGCCAGTCGTCCGGCAAGGCATTCCAGCCGAAGTGACTGCCCCACAGAGGTTTGTGACTGTCGCCGTGTCTCACCATCTCCTCGCGCAACAAGATCAGGCGCGAGAAATTGAGCACCCCCTCGTCCACGCGACGGTCGTCCGGCCCGGTATCAAAGCCATAGGGCTTGCCCGCCGCCGCGTCGAAGTACGCCCCCGCTCCCAGCTCGTAGAGCGCGCGCAGGAAGAGCACATCGCTCAGGTTGTCCGGCCCCGTCTCGACTGTCGGAGCCAGACCGGCGGCGATCACCGTAGCTGTTGCGTCGGCGGCATGAATGGCGATGTAGGCTTCGCGCAGCATCGCCGCGTAATGAGCGGGTCGCGGGTCAAGGCCACCCCAGTGCAGCTTGAGATTCGGCTCGTCCCAGACCTGATAGTAGTCAATTTGCCCGGCGTAACGTTCGGCCACCGCTCCGGCGAAGCGCCCAAACTCGCTCACGCTGGCGGGAGGGGCATAGGGATGTTCCGGCGCAAGTTCGTGCCGCGCCCAGGGGGGTGTACCGTCCAGCACGACGACCAGCTTCAGCCCTTCGTGCGCCGTCACCGCCGCAACGAGAGCATCATAGGTGTCCCACGCCCAGTGTCCGCGCTCCGGCTCAATAGCCGACCACAGAAACGGCTGGCGCACCCAGGTGAAACCAACAGCCGCAATACGCTCCAGCTCGGCGGACAGTTCCTCCGGCGTGTACTGCGTCAGCTCGACATTGACTCCCGCCAGCGGCAGGCGATAGGGCAGGTTCTGCGTCTCGGTCGCCAGCTCCCAACCCCGCAAGGCTTCAGCGCGCTGCTGGGCAGTGCTCCATATTCCCACCAGGCTGCCGACCAGCACGACCAGACACACCCAGAAGACAATCCACCGCGCGTTCTTCATTGCCTTGACCACCGGGGACGCCTGGCCTGCCCGTCGCTGGTGAGCTGATAGGACTGCTCAGTCTTCAGGTCAATGATCCACAGATTCCCCTGGTAAATGACAGCGATCTGCTGGCCGGTCGGGCTCCAGGCGATGCCATCTTCCGGATCGGGGCGGAAACCGGGGCGATCCGGGCCAGGGAAGACCACGCGCCCGTTGCTGCCGTCGCGGTCTGCGACCACCAGGTCGTACTGCGTCCCAGGGCTGTTGAGCGGTTCGCGCGCTTTGAAATACGCTATCAGGTACTCCGGCGCGCCTCCTGCCCCCTCAACAGTCGGTGAGTAGGTCGGGCTGGCCCAGATGCCCGCCCGTGGCACGAAGGGATTGACCTGGAGGTTGGTCTCCACGTCGAGCACGGCGAGATCGAAGATGATGCTGTCCTGCGGCGCTTCGCCGGCGTAGGGCGGGCCGTGCACCGTGGTAATCAGGTGTCCATCGTCTGACCACGAGAGCGTCGGCACCCACACGGCACCTCCCTGAAAACGCTCCAGCAAGGGGGCGTATTCGGGAAAGGTGAGCAACGTCACGAACTCGCCCTTTTCCAGATCCACCACCCCAACGCCATCGGCATTGGCCCAGGCGACATGCTGCCCATCCGGTGACCAGGCAAAACGCCGCCCCCAGTAGGCGTAGATGCCCAGGGCATTGGCCGGGATGATCTCTCGAAATCCCTGCGAGAGCGCCTCGCCCGTGATGGGATCAATCTGCATCACGTACAGGTCATTGTAGGCGCGCCAGCCTGCCCCTTCGTTGGCTGGACTGGCCGTGGAATAGCTGAGCACCACTCCGTCCTGGCCGGAAATCCACTGCGCATAGCGCACATCTTCTGGCACCAGTTGTACCGCGCGGGGGAACGGTGCCGCCGTGTCAAGGATGGCCCACAGCTCGTTGGAGAACTCCGGATCGCTGGGATCAGCCGTGCGCCGGGTGAAGAGCAAGCGTCGCCCGTCCGCGGAAAGATCGAAGACGCGCCCGTCCAGGTCTGCCGCGTCAGTGAGAGGGTTCAGGTTGGCTGTGTTCCCCTCGATGATCCAGGCCTGACCGTTGGAAATGAACGCCAGAGCACCGTCAATCGGCACCAGCGTCTGGGGCGGCTCTTTGCCCACCCAGATGATCTCGTTGCGCGGCTCTTTGATGACGATGCGGCTGATCTCGACACGGCTGGCCTCCACGCCTTCCCTTTCAGTGACGCGATAGCACACCTGCAAGATGCCCGGCTCGCCAGTTTGCTCGATACGCTCTTCGTTGGGAGGCAGGCTTTGCGTAAACTGTCGTTCGGTGCCGGGGGGAATTTCGACATTCTCGCATTCCTGGCGCTGCACTACCCGCGTGACGGTGATGGTCATCCCGTCACGCAATTGAGTCTGGAGCAGAGGGTTGACCTCGTCATACTCGCCCAGGGCCACGCCAATCTCTTGCAAGAATTGCCCCACGGAGATCAGGCGGTCGTAGCGATAGACCAGACGTTCGCCGTCCACCTCCACGACGATCGTCAGATCGCCCTTGCCAACAGCCCCCGAATCCTCACAAGCCGCCAGCACGCCGACCAGCATCAGCATCAGCGCCAACCCGATCGCTCTTCGCATCGTTTAACTCCCCGGTGTAGGCGAAAGGCCCGGCTGTGCCTGCACACGTAACTCTGGGGGTGCATTCGCGTCTTGGGGCAATACTCTTGAACCGCAAAGACGCCAAGAGCGCAGCAGTAAGAGACAGAGAGACCTCTGTGCCTTTCTCTGTGCCCTCTGTGATGAGGTCTGCCCAAATCCGAATACACCCCTCGCAACTTTCTCAGCGCCAGAATGTTGTATGATATGGTATACAGCAGTTCATGCTTTGGCCAGATCAGGGTGGGGCAGTGGTGGATCAAACAATCTGGCGCTATCTGGAAAGCCTCCCAGAAGTTGATACGGCGCGCCTGCCAGTAGGAACGCTCTTCTGGGCAAACAACCGGCTCTATCAGGTCGTCGAGGCTGGCACCGGCGGCTATCACAAAGCTCGCGAGTGGCGCAAATCAGAAGCTACCGACGTGGCCCTCGTTCCCGACTCTTTACTGAGTCGTCGCCTGCCACTGGTGCGTCGCGGGCGAGTCTTGCCCGTCTACAAGTCGCGGCGCGAACTCATGCGCGACGATCAGCCTTCCTGCTACATCTTCCCTACTGAGGCGCTGGCGCTGGACGCCGCCTCACTGGACGTGGCCCTGATCGCCAGCGCAGGGGCCTACGTGCGCCTGCAAAGTCACGAACCCGCCTTCGTAGCGACCGACGGGGCGCACATTTACCGTTACTACTATTTCCGTCGTTCCACCAGCGGACGCCCGACTGACCTGTCGGCGCTACGGGCGCGCCCGCTGCCCTTCAAACCGCTGCCTCACACCGAGGGGCCGCTCTACTGGCGACTGCTGTCCAAGTGGACCGACATCGACGACCTGGCGGACAGAACGCGTGAAATGCGCCTGCCGGAAATACCCAGCGACGACGACACACTTCCGCACATCACTCTGCCCGACGCCGAGCGGTGAGCAGAACACAACCACCCCCCGTCGGTCTGCATAGACCGGACGGGAGGTGGCTTCATTCGGGATCAGACGGAGTTCAGTTGATCCCTACCGCTTCGCGCACTGCCCTGAGTGTCTGCAGGGCGGTCAGGTTGCGCACATTGTAGCCGTAGGCCAGCGCTGCGTCGCTGAACACTGCCGGGCCTTCAGGGGAGACACTGAACGGGTCACTCACGCCGCGCTCCTGCATGGCTCGCCACAGGTTCCACAGCGGCACCCCGGCTTCCACGGCCACTTCTACGATGGCCCGATTGTACTCAACAAGCTGCTCAGTGGTATACCCGCCGCCTGCCGGGATGGTAGCCAGTACCGGGATCACCCCGTAGTTGCTCATGCTCTCGAAGACCAGCGTCTGCAACTCGCTACGGAACTGCTCTGGCGGCAGGTAGACGACATTCGCCGCGCTGAAACTGATCAGAGCGATGCTGGGCCGCGATAGCAGATACTCGCACGCCAGCCGCGAGCCGCCTCCGACGGCATCGCACGGGCCACCCGCGGGCGCGGGTTCAGAGAGCGTGTCCACGCCGAAGTCCGATCCGGCAGCCTCGCTGTCTACGTTGAAGCTGTTGATGGTCGGGTCGAGCGCCGGGCGGACAGGCGTAGCCGCATAGAAATCAATCGTGCCCTGCAGATCGGCATATGCGCTACCAAGGCTGTACGTCTCCGTGGCGAACGGGGCCATGAAATTGGGGCTATCCATGGGGTCGTCGCCCACCTTGGCGAACACCCCGCCCTGCGTACCAAAGTTGACCACCGCGCTGCTGTAGAGCTGACTCAACATGCCCGCGCTGCTCGGCGAGAGTTGCGGCACCACCGGATAAGCCATCAGGTCAAAGGAGGGCTGCACGCTGGAGACGGTCACCGCGAAGCTTGCCGTAGTGACACCCCCCCGACCGTCGTCGGCATACACCTCGACTGTGGTGACGCCCGCCGCCTGACCCTGCAGGTTGATCGTGGACGTGCCGATGACCTCCACGAACACAACCCCGGGATTCTGGGCAATGGCCGAAACCACCAGCGGATCACCATCCGGATCGCTGATGGACACGGCCACCGCGATCCGTTCGCCCACCGAGAGTGATTGATCGCCAATGGGCTGGATAACCGGCGCGCTGTTCACGCCAGTCACTGTCACCGCGAAGCTAGCCGAAGCGAACCCACCGCGCCCATCGTTGGCATCCAGCAACACGGTTGCCGTGCCCGGCGTGATACCCGTGATCACCACTTCCGCGGGACTGATAGCTACTGCCGTTACCACGCCAGGGTTGTCCGACGCTGCGGACAGGCTCACCAGATCGCCGTTCGGATCGGAGACAGTCACCAATACTGTGCGGCTCTCCCCAACATTGAGCGCCTGATCCGTCAAAGCCGGGAAGACCGGACTGGCGTTGGGCGCGCTGACCGTCACCGTGAATGCTGCACTGACCGGCGCGTTGACCCCGTCGCTCACCGAGAGTGTCACCGTCGCCGCTCCCGCACCAACCGCGTTCAACGTGATCGTGCCCGGCACGTTCACCGCCGCCGTCACCACCGCCGGATTGTCCACAGTCACCGTCGCTGTCAACGGGTCGCCTTCCGGATCGCTCGCTGCATAGGCCACGTCCCGGATTTCACCCACATTGAGCGTCTGCCCCATGATAGAGAGCAGGCTCGGCGGCATGTTGGGTGCGCTGACCGTCACCGTGAACGCTGCACTGACCGGCGTGTTGACCCCGTCGCTCACCGAGAGCGTCACCGTCGCCGCCCCCGCACCAACCGCGTTCAGCGTGATCGTGCCCGGCACGTTCACCGCC
>DAOTZZ010000287.1:0-6723 GCA_034433965.1 Anaerolineae bacterium | reverse complement strand
TGGCGGGAACTCTCATCTGGCCATCGTCGCCGCTCGCGACGAGGCGCGCGCTCGTTTGGAGGAGCATGGCGCGGCCCTGGAACGCGACCTGAAATACCGGGTGCTGCCGATCCGTAGCCTGGTGGGGGTGCAGGTGTGCGCCGGATTGGCAACCGCCCAATACCTTAGAGATGCGCAGCAAGGCCAAGGGTAGTCTTGTCTCGACAAACGCTTAGGGGAGAAACGCTCCAATGACCAACCAACTGGCTACGATCGGTGACTACGTAGAAGAAGCCATGGCATCGTGGCAGGTGCCTGGTCTGGCGCTGGCAGTCGTCAAGGGTGACGAGATCGTCCATATGCAGGGCTATGGCGTGCGCGACACTGAGACCCAGGCTCCGGTCACGCCGGACACGCTGTTCGCCATCGCCTCGTCCACGAAAGCTTTCACTGCCATGGGCGCTGCGTTACTGGTGGATGAAGGCGTGCTGGAGTGGGACCGGCCCGTGCGCGACTATCTGCCGGGCTTCAAGCTCAGCGACGGTTACGTCTCAGAAAAGATCACGGTGCGCGATCTGCTCTGTCATCGTTCCGGTCTGCCACGTCACGACCTGGCCTGGTATGGCACGGACTTCGACCGCGAGCAGTTGATCAAGAACCTGGCGCATCTGGCCTTCAGCCGGGGTTTCCGCGAAGTCTGGCAATACCAGAATCTGATGTACATGACCGCCGGTTACCTGGTGGGCAAGCTGGCAGGCACGACCTGGGAAGACTTCACCCAGCGGCGCATCTTCGATCCGTTGCAAATGCAGCGCAGTTGCTTTTCGGCGGAGGACATGCAGCAGCGGGGGAACTACGCCAGGCCCTATCGCATCAAACGTGGCAAAACGCCCGACGAAGCGGACACCCTGGAAGTGATGGACTTCTACTCCGACCAGGTGATGGGGCCTGCCGGCGCGATTCACTCCTGCGCTGCTGACCTGGCCAACTGGCTCATCGTACACCTCAACGAGGGGCGCTTTGCCGGACAGCCCTTTGTGTCGCCCGCCAACCTGGCGCAGATGCATCAGCCGCAGATGGTGATGCCGGTTGATGGTTTCATGGCGGCGTTGCTCAACACCACTATCTCTACCTATAGCCTTGGATGGTTTGTCGTGCCCTATCGCGGCTATACGCTGATCCATCACGGCGGCAACATTGACGGGTTCAGCACCATGGTGGCCTTTGTGCCTCAGGAGAAGATCGGCGTCGTAGTGCTGACCAACATCGACTCCAGACCCTTGCGCGACGTTCTGGCCTACGAAGTGGTTGATCGGATGCTGGGCCTGCCGGACAATCGCTGGAATCCGCGCTGGCATTCCCTTTTCTCGGAGATGTTCGCCGCCATTGACCGCGATCGCGCTGTGGCAGCCCAGGAGCAGGCAGTAGGGACTTCACCGTCTCATCCTCTGGAGGCATATACCGGCGAATACGCGGCTGAGGGCTACGCCGACTTCAAAGTCAAGCTGGAAAACGAAACGCTGTGGGCCTGGATTGCAGGGGACTGGTTCCCGCTGCAGCATTATCATTATGATGTCTTCAACCTCGACCTGGAGCGCTTCGAGTTGCGTCTTCCTGTGCGCTTCTTGGTGAGCGTGCAGGGCGAGATTGACGAAGTATCGTTGCCTCTGGAACCAGAAGTAGCGCCGGTATTGTTCAAGCGCAAGCCCCTGACAGTGGACGTGCAGACGCTTGGCCACCTCGCAGGACGTTATGCGCTGCCAATCGAGGGGATGGAACTGGCCGTCACCCTGAAAGGGAACCGGCTCTTCATGGCTCCAACCGGGCAGAGTGAGCGCGAACTGCTGCCCCGTCGGCTTCTGCCTGCCGGGATCGAGTTCCAGGTGAAAGGTGCTACAGAGGTCTATCTGCAGTTCCAGAGGGATGTCACGGGGGCCTATCGTCAGGTCTTGCTCAAGCAGGTGGGACAGGTGTTTGAGGCCACCCGTGTCGCCGAAGCCTGACCTGACTGACTGGAGACGATATAGCGCCCGTCTGCACACTGTCTCGTGGAGTCCGATACCGGCATGAACCGTTTCATCATTCGCCGTTTGTTGCAAGCCATACCCACTCTCTTCGGCATCACGGTGCTCTCGTTCCTGCTGATGCTCAAAACGCCCGGCGATCCGATCACTCTGATCACCTTCCGGCCCAATACCTCCGCCGAAGCCACCGAGATTCTGCGTCGGCAGCTTGGTCTCGATAAGCCCGCGCTGGTGCAGTACGTGTACTGGTTGATTGGCAACGACTGGGTCAAGATTGATGTAGATGGTGATGGCGAAGGTGACGTGCAAGGAACGCGCAAAGGGCTTCTGCGCGGCGACCTGGGGTATTCCATCGCCCAGAAGCGCCCGGTCTTGACCGTCATCGGCGAACGTATCCCGGCCACGCTTCTGCTCACTGTGCCTTCCCTGATCATCGGTTATACGGTCGGCATCGTGATCGGTTTGCTGGCAGCAATCTATCACCGTAGCTGGTTCGATCAATTTGCACGGGTCCTGTCGGTCGTGGGCAGTGCCATCCCCGCCTTCTGGTTGGGGCTGATCATGATCATCATCTTCAGTGTGCGGCTTGGTTGGCTGCCCATGAGCGGCATGCGCGACATCACGCAGCCGTCAAGCGAATATCAGGTCTTCGATTCCATCCCCTATATGGTCATGCCGGTTACAGTCTTTGCCCTGGGGATCATCTCCGTTGTCTCTCGCTTTACGCGCACCCAGGTATTGGAGGTGATGGGGCAGGAGTATGTGCGCACCGCCTATGCCAAAGGTCTGCGTATCCGCAGTATCTATGTGTACCACATTGCCCGCAATGCCTTGATCCCCGTTGTCACCCTGCTGGGCAGCGCGATTGGCTTTTTGTTGAGCGGCGCAGTCATCATCGAGCAGGTGTTCAGTTGGCCGGGGTTGGGCCGAACCACCATTGAGGCCGTGTCGCAGCGCGATTACCCGGTGGTCATGGGTACAGTCATCATTGGCGGGGTGATGTACATCCTGGGGTTGTTGATCTCGGATATTCTGTATGGCCTGGTAGACCCGCGCATTCGTCTGGAGTGAGTATGACAGCCGCAGATAGCACCAGCAAGCAGGTATCTTCGCCAGGCTCCAGGGCTGTACGCCTTGGAGAGCAAGGTCCCCCTTCTCGCTCCTTGTGGCATGAGGCGCTGCGCCGACTTATGCGCGATAGGTTGACCCTGCTTGCCCTGAGTATTCTGACACTCATGACTCTGGCTTGCGCCTTTGCTCCGCCCATTGTGGAACGCGAACTGGGTGTCAGTGCCGAACGGACGGATATTGTCAACCGTTACAAACCGCCGGGCTACAAAAACAACATCCTGGGCACAGACCATTTAGGGCGCGATCAGCTCGTGCGTCTGCTATACGGTGGACGTGTATCTCTGGGAGTGGCTTACGGCGCGAGCATCATGTCAATCACCATTGGCATTATCGTTGGCATGCTCGCCGGCTATTATGGCGGGGTTGTGGACAGCATCGTCAACTGGCTGATCAGCACCCTGTCGTCCATTCCCAGCATTTTCCTGTTGATTCTGGTATCAGTGGCCTTCTCACCTTCGCCCCTTGTGCTGATCTTGTTGCTGGGTTTGCTGGGGTGGATTGGCACGTGCCGCCTGGTACGCGGAGAAGTGCTCTCACTCAAAGAGCGCGAGTTTGTGGTCGCTGCTCATGCAGTGGGCGCTTCGAGCTCCCGCCTGCTGACGCATCATTTCCTCCCCAACGTGGCTTCGCTGGTCATCGTCTCATTGACGATTGACGCGGGGTCGCTGATCCTGGTCGAAGCCGGTCTGAGCTATTTGGGGCTGGGAGTGCGTCCTCCAACCCCGTCGTGGGGGAATATGCTCACCTCGGCACGCATGTACTTCAACACAGGGCCGCATCTGGTCATCTGGCCTGGTATCATGATTGCGGTGACAGTGTTGTGTTTCTTCATCGCCGGCGATGGTCTGCGCGATGCGCTCGATCCGCGTGCCAACCAGCGTGTGTGAGCCAACAAAAAAGGGGGCGTTGTCCAGACGCCCCCAACTCTCCTCTGCCACAAATGCGTTAGTCGGCAAGTCCCCACTTATGAATGGTGACAGGCAAGGAGCCGTCCCACTGGCCGATGTAGGCGTCGGTCACGCGCTTGTTGAGGACATGCACCTGGGTAGTGCTCACCGTCCAGTCGTAGGGCACGTCGTCACGGGCGATCTGCTGGATCTGCCGGTATAGCTCCGCTCGTTGCTCTACGGGGCAGCCAGGGAGCGTGCGTGCCTGATCCAGCAGGCGATCCATCTCCGGATTGACGTAGCTGGCCAGGTTGAAACCGCCATTGGGGATGGCATTCTTGCTGTGCAGCAGGTTGTAGGCGATCCCATCCACTTCCGTGCCACCGCCGAAGCCAACTATAGCCATGTCGTACTTGGCCGGTAGCAGCACTTCGGAGAGGAACGCGCTCCACTCCATCTGCTTGACATTGATCTTGATACCAATCTGCCCCAGTTGATCCTGAGCCACGGCGGCGATGTTCGCCCAGAGGTCAATCAGCGGGCTGTAGTACAGATCAACCTCGAACTTGACCCCATCCTTCTCGCGCACACCGTCTCCATCAGTGTCCACCCAGCCAGCCTCTTCTAGAAGCTGCTTGGCGCGCTCCGGGTCATAGGGCCAGGGTTCGATCGAGGACATATCGTAGGTGTTGTAGAAAGCCGGGGTAATGGGGCCAGACAGCGGCACACTGCCCGAATTTTCGCCCAGCGTCAACGTCAGGGCCGCCTTGTCGTAGCCCATGGCTACTGCTTGCCGTACCCGCACGTCGCCAAAGAACTTGTTCGGGACAAGCTGATTGGGGTTGCCGTTTTCGTCGTAGGCGGGTTGCGGGTCGGTCGGGTCCTGATAGTTCATCAGCAGCATGGGCGCATTGTTGTTCGGATACAGGAACGTGTTGAAGCGCTCGCGCTCCGGAAGCTGCTCAAGCTGATCGGGGTACATGAAGGCGTAGTCAATGGTATTGGTTTGCAGGGCCTGGTTGACGGTGGCCGGATCGGCCAGGATGCGCAAGATAAAGGTGGGGATGCGCGGCTCGCCCAGGTAATAGAGCGGATTGGCCTTGAAGCGCACGTATTCGCCAGGGCTGCGCTCTTCGTAGAGATAGGGGCCGCTGCCAATATCCGGCGTGAAATTGAAGTCGCTGGTCATGAAGTCGCTGAAATCTGCAGCGTACTTATGCGCGGGCAGCGGGTAGAGCGAGGCAAAAGCATTGCCCCAGATGGTGCAGTTCGGCCCCGTCAGTGTGACCACAAAGGTCCGGTCATCCACAACCTCGATGCCAGCAATTGCTGCGAAGTCGGCCTTGCGCACCGATTCCACTTTGTCGGACATCACCGCGTCGTAGGTGAACTTGACGTCATTGGACGTAATCGGCACGCCATCGCTCCACACGACCCCTTCCTTCAAAGTGAACGTGTACTTGAGGCCGTCTTCGGAGACTTCCCAGGTAGCCAGCCCAGGGGTAGGCAGACCAGTGTCGGGATCGGCGATGAAGAGAGGAGCATAGACCGCGGCGACAGCATAGAAAGAAGCCTGATCGGTGGCCAGCACGGGGTTGATGATCGAAATGTCGCCGCCAGCAAAAGACCAGATGACCGCTTCGGAACTTTGGGCTTTGGAACTGCCCTGGGCAGGTATCCATACCGGGGCCAGGGCGACGAGCACGCAAAGAAGAATAGCAAGACGTTTCATGGGTTCCTCCTGTGGGGCTAAACCTGGGGTGTCTCAAGACCCTTTACAAATCTATATAGAAGTCTAGAGCCTATTGGCTTTCTAGACAAGTACTTTGGCCAGATCTCATGTGTACTGCACCCCCCAACGTTTCAACGTTTTGGACAGACCCCTCAAACGGACTAGAATAAGGCAAAGCGTTCGCTGGTACTCTGGTCATGACGGAGCGCCAGGGAGAGCGATGGGGTTGCCATGAAGCGGCTAGCTGCGTCCAGGAGCCGGACGTTGGGGCGCGTCGTAGCCGGGTTGCTGCTCCTGGCGGCATTGAGCGCTGTCGCGCGCCTTGAGAGTGTTGGCGCAAGCCTGGCCCCATTCCCCACACCGACCCCTGGCGTAGCGAAACCAGTAGTGCCCTGGGGAAGTGGGCAGCTCACTCTGCCCGCAGCCGAAGGCGGTTTTGCCGTGGGACCACGCGAAGGCGCGTTGCCACGGACGGGTCTCATTGAGATCATGGTCGAACTGAGCGATCCCCCTGCCGCCAGAGTCTATGCCCTGGCACAGTCGGGGCTGCGCCTGCCCGACCCCGTCGCCCGCTCTCTGGCCGCCCGTTACGCTGAGCGGTTGGACGCTGCCCAACGGGCGTTGCTCATCACTCTCACCGCTCCTCCTATCAACGCCACTCTGTTAGGCCGCACTCAGTGGACGCTCAACGGCATACTGATTCGCGTAGACGCGGCGCAGTTGGACGCCATCCGTCGTTTGCCCGGCGTGATCGCCGTGCGTCCGCTGCGCGTCGGCTATCTGACGGAACACGCGCCCGCTCCAGCCTTGATCAGTCCGGCCAAACCGCTTCCCGTCGCGCCGGTCGCGCCCGGCAGCCCCGATGGGGCGATGACCTATTAAACAGGTGAATAAACAGGGGGCTGTGTCCCGCCGAGACGGGACGGTCGCCCGCAGTTGGTAAAAGACCTCTTTAGCGCCAGGAGGGGGG
>DAOTZZ010000286.1:0-6530 GCA_034433965.1 Anaerolineae bacterium | reverse complement strand
ATCGCCCTCAAGCAGGTGGCGGGTTTCACACCGACACGTCAGGACGCCTGGGACGAGATCAAGGCCACCGATCCCGTGTGGGCCAAGCTGCTGGACATCACCGTCGAATATGGCCGTGCCTTCTCCGACATTCGCGCCAGCGCCGAGCTGCGCCCCCTGATCTTCGAACAGATGACGCTCTTCCTGACCGACCAGCAAAGCCTGGAAGATACCCAGATGGCGCTGAAGGAAGAGTACGATATCATCCTCGAAGAAGCGGGCTATCTGGACTAGCGACCAATACCATCACGGGGGGAGCGCCATGGCTCCCCCCGCTGCGCACCTGCCGGTGAATCATCGAATCCATTGGGTGGGCACACGATGGCTTCGGAAATGCGGCTGCACAACCTCAAGTGGGCCTTGTTGACGGTGATCTTCATCATCGTCTCCAGCGTGGTGCTGGGCCTGCTGGCCCGCCTGATCGCCCGTCTGCGCGGTCTATCGGAGACCGAACAGCGCAAGGTGTTCTGGGGGTTCACCCTGGCCGGGCCGTGGATCGTGGGCTTCTTCATCTTCGTGCTGGGGCCAGCGCTCGCTTCGCTGTACTACAGTTTCACCGACTACGAACTGGGTCAGAAGATTGAGTGGGTAGGGCTGGACAACTACCGCAAGATGCTGCTGGTCTACGGGCGGCAGGGGCGGCAGTTCAACAAGGCCATGCTCAACTCGTTCTACTACGCGCTGATCGGCGTGCCGCTGCAGATTCTGGCCGCGCTGGTGATGGCCCTGCTGCTCAACAACGAAGTGCGCGGCATCCGCTTCTTCCGCATGGTCTTCTACATGCCCGTCATCCTGGCGGGCGGCCCGGCCATCCTGCTGGCCTGGCGCTACATGCTGACCACCAACGGCGGCTTTGTCAACGAGGCCATGAAGAAGATCGCCGGCGCGTTCTTCATCTTCGATTACCTTTATCGTGGCTTCATCTACGGCATGGAAGCCTTCAATGGCTTCTACGCGGGCATCGCCCAGGGCGATCCCATCGGCCCGCTCAAATATACCCTGCCGGCGCTGTTGGGCGCGCTGATCCTGTGGCAATTGGCCCGCGGCGAGTGGTCGGAGAGCAAGCGACTGCTGGCCTGGCGCAGCGCGCAGATCGTCGGGCTGGTGATGTTCTTTCGCCTGGCTTCGAAGGGGCTGATGGCGCAGCCGGTTGATCCGGCCTGGCTGTATGCAGCGGGCATGGCCGCTCTGGGGGGAATCGCCT
This sequence comes from Anaerolineae bacterium, assembly GCA_034433965.1. GTDB lineage: Bacteria > Chloroflexota > Anaerolineae > Aggregatilineales > Aggregatilineaceae > UBA2029. The sequence goes on along the minus strand of DAOTZZ010000286.1, from coordinate 5,287 downwards.
GGCTGGCCTGGCTGCGCCATCCCTCCCTGCGCGCTGCCCACAGAGCGCTGCTGGCCGCGACGCTCGCGCTGGGCATCGTTGTGTTGGCGCGCGGAGACTTCGCCCTGGACGACGGGGAAACGCGAAGCTACCTGCTCCCCCTGGCGCTGACTGCGCTGGCGCTTGGTGGGTCGCTGGTCGGCAGGTGGACGGGGCGTACTTATCGCCTGCTGGCGCTGTTTGGGGCAGTGCTGAGCATTCTGTTGCTGGCGCGACTGGTGCCGGGGCAACTCGACGGCGGGCGTCTGCAAGTGCTGCCGCGCTACCTGACCTTCGGCAGCACGCTCGACACGACCAGCGACCTGAACTATCTGGACAAGGTCTACCCGGCGCAGACGATGTCGTCGCTGTGGTTCTACGGGCTGGCCATCGCCGCCTGGCTGGGCGTGGCCGGGCTGGGTGAGGCGCGTCCGCGCGCCCGCCGTGCGCTGGCCTGGGGCGGCGCGGTCTTCTTCACGCTGCTGGCCATCGGCTCGTTGCTGGATGGGCGGACGTACTTCCAGGCTTTCGAGCAGATTGCCCAGGCCAGTGGCAAACCCAACTACCATTTCTCGCTGTTCCGCCAGGCCATCGCGCAATTCCCCAGCCGCGACCGTGTGCCGCTGTGGATGAACAGCGAACTGTGGTCGAAGCCCGCCCTGATCCTGATCACCATGTGGAGTTCGGGCACGGGGATGCTCATCTTCCTGGCCGCGCTGAAAAATGTGCCGCAATCCCTCTACGAAGCGGCCCAGGTGGACGGGGCGAACGTCTGGCAACGCTTCACCAAGATCACCCTGCCGATGATCTCCCCCGCCTTGTTCTACAACATCGTCATCGGCGTGATCGCCGCGCTGCAAACGTTCGAGACGATCTACATCCTGCAGACGCCCCTGACGCTGGACAGCCTGCAATCGGCGGCGTACCTGCTCTATGCCCGCACTTTCTCGGAGCTGCACATCGGCGAAGGCGCAGCCATGTCGTGGATTCTGGTGGTGATCATCCTCACGCTGACCGTGCTGCAGTTCCGCTTCAGCCGCAGTTGGGTTCATTACGAGGCGTAGACGATGGCGACTCAGAGCAAATCGGGGGCGTTACTGCGGGCTAGGAGCCTGGGGCCATATCGCTGGCGGCGTAGCCTGCGCATCGTGCGGCGAGCGTTGCTCTACGCCGCCCTGATAGCCGGAGCGCTCTTTTTCCTGTTCCCGCTGGCGTGGATGGTGGGCACGTCGCTGAAGACGATCGAGGAAGTGGGGCGCTCGCAGCTCACCCTGATGCCCAAAAGCCCTCAGTGGCAGAACTACGAGAAGCTGCTCAACGACAGCACCTTCTACCGCTCTTACCTCAACAGCGTCTTCATCGTCTCACTGGTGCTGATGGGCACGGTGACGTCGGTGTCGTTTGTGGCTTTCTCCTTCAGCCGGCTGGAGTGGAAAGGGCGCGGCGTGGTCTTTGCGCTGATGATGAGCACGCTCATGCTGCCCTATCAAGCCACGCTGGTGCCACAATACGTCATGTTCCACAAACTGCACTGGATTCGCACCTTCAACCCGATCACCATCCCCGGTTTCTTTGCGGGCGGGGCGGCGCTGGTCTTTCTGCTGCGGCAATTCATGCTGACCATCCCCAAAGAACTCGACGAAGCGGCCATGATTGACGGGGCCAATCCCCTGCAAATCTGGTGGTATGTGATCATGCCGCTGTCGCGGCCAGCGGTGGCGACCATCACCGTTTTTCTGTTCGTCGGGCAGTGGAACAACTTGCTGATGCCGCTGATCTACCTGCAGAAACCAGCGCTCTACACCATGCCCATCTATGTGGCGCAGAAACTCAACCTGCAGGAATCGCCGCTGCCCTGGCAAGACGTGATGGCCGCCAGCGTGCTGTTCGTCATCCCGGTGTTGGTCGTGTTCCTGTTCACTCAGCGCTATTTCATCGAGGGCATTTCCACCACTGGCAGCAAAGGATAATCGCACCCATGGAGCAGATCATGTTCAGTTTCGAGGGCACGACCCCGCCCCAACTTGTTCTCGACGGCGTCCGGCGCGGTGCAATGGGCGCTTTCTGCCTGTTCGGGCATTGGAATGTCGAGAGTCCGGCGCAACTGCGCGCGCTCAACGAGCACCTGCTGCACGCCGCCCGCGCCGGAGAACAGCCCCCGCCGATCATCGGCATTGACCAGGAAGGCGGACAACTGATCGCCGTGACGGGCGGCGCGACTGAGTTGCCCGGCAATATGGCCCTGGGCGCGACGCGCTCGCCGGAGCTGGCCGAACAGGCCGGGCGTGTGCTGGGGCGCGAACTGCGCGCCATGGGGCTGAACATGAACTTCGCCCCGTCACTGGATGTGAACACCAACCCCAACAACCTGGCCGTGGGCACGCGCTCCTTCGGCGCAGACCCGGCCCTGGTGGCCGAACTGGGCGCGGCGCTGATCCGCGGCATGCAGGCCGAGGGCGTGATGGGGTCGGCCAAGCACTTTCCCGGTCACGGCGACACGGCCAGCGACTCGCACTACGCCGCGCCGGTGGTCGCGCATTCGCTCGACCGCATGGAAGCGGTAGAACTACGTCCATTCCGCGCAGCCATCGCCGCAGGCGTGGCGGCGATCATGCCCGCGCACATCATGTTCACCGCGCTCGACGCCGAGCGACCGGCCACGCTCTCGCGCCGCATCCTGCGCGATTTCCTGCGCGGCCAGATGGGCTTCGCCGGCCTGATCATCTCCGACGCCATGGACATGTATTCGGTGGCCCGCTTCGGGCCAGAACCGAGCGTGCGCATGGCGTTGGAAGCGGGCGTAGACCTGGTGCTGCTGGCGCACCTGCCCGACCAACTGGCGCTGGCCGATTACGTGAGCGCCATGACTTCTCCGGAGTCGGTGGCACGGATTCGGCGCGCGCGTGCGCAGATTTCCACCGCTCTGCCCGACCTGGATGTGGTGGGTTGCGCCGAGCATCAGCGCATCGCGCAGACCATCGCCGACCGGGCGATCACGCTGGTGCGCGACGCCGGGCGCTTGCCGCTGCGTCCCCCTGCAGAGGCGACGATCGCCGTCATCACGCCTCAGCCGCGCAACCTGACCCCCGCCGACACATCCTCGCGGGTGCGTATCGCCCTGGCCGACGCCATCCGCCGTCGTCACCCGCGCGTGATCGCCTGTGAACTGCCGCATCCCGCCTCGCCCGACGACATCGCTGCGGTGCTGGACGCCGTTGCCGAAGCCGAGATCGTGGTGATGGGGACGATCAGCGCCGACCAGGACGCAGCCCAGGCCGCCCTGGTGCGCGAACTGCACCTGCGTGGCAAGCGTCCCATCGTGGTCGCGCTGCGCACCCCCTATGATTTGAGCGTCTTCCCGATGGTCGAGACCTATCTGTGTGCCTACAGCATCCGGCCCGTAGCGGTCGAGGCAGTCGCCCGTGCCCTGTTCGGCGAAATCGTGCCGCAGGGGAGGTTGCCATGCCCAATTCCCGATCTGCCCGCCTCCTGAGACTCCTCAGCAGCCCAACGCCCGCTTTGCTGGTACCCCTGCTGGCCTTGCTCGGCACTCCGCTGCAAGACGCGCAGGCGCAGGATACGCCCGCGCGTTCGTGGTGTGTGTCGGTGTGGTACCCGTCCTCAGAGCATCCGGGCGGCTACGACTCCATCCTCAACAACCTGGATGTGATTGACGAGGTCAATCCCTTCTGGTACGCCGCCAACGCGGATGGAACCCTGTTGCAACATCCTGGTGCAGAAGACGCCGAAAAACTGCGCGCCTGGCGCGAGGCGGGCCTGCGCATTGTCCCCACCATTGCCAACGCCTCGCCGCTGGCCATCAGCGATCCGCAGACGCGCGCGCACCATGTGGACGCCATCGTCGCCCTGGTGACGCGCATGGGCTACGACGGCATTGACATTGATTATGAGGAATTCCCGCTGAGCACCCGCGACGATTTCTCGCTGTTCATCGAAACGCTGGGCGAGCGTCTGCACGCCGACGGGCGCTTGCTTTCGATTGCCGTGCACGCCAAGACCGAGGATTTCCCCACCTGGGAAGGAGCCGCCGCCCAGGATTGGGCCAGGCTGGCGGCAGTGGTGGACATTTTCCGCATCATGACCTACGACTATCACAGCCGTGCCAGCCAGCAACCCGGCCCCATCGGTCCGCCCGACTGGGCCGCGGAGGTGTTGGCCTATGCCGCGACGGTCACCGATCTGGCGAAAGTACGGCTGGGCCTGCACTTCTATGGCTATCGCTGGCAGCGCGGCGGGGCGACCCCCATCACCTGGGAAAGCGTTCAGCGTGCCATCACTGCCTACGGGCTGACCGTGCAGCGCGACCCCGTCGGCCAGGAAGCCTGGGTCACTATCGCGCAGCGCGGCCTGCCCAAACAGACGATCTTCGTCGCTGATGCGGTGGCGCTCGATAACAAGCTGGCGCGGCTGCTGGCGCAATTCCCGACCCTGGGCGGCGTGGCGATCTGGGGGCTGGGTGGCGAAGACCCGGCGAACTGGGATATTCTCAGGCGCTATGAACGCGGCCCGTGCTTGCCCTGAGAAGGGATCATGCCGCCAGGGGGATCGCCATACCGCATGAACGCGCGCTCTGCTCGCAACAAGGCCACTCATCGTCAGCTCCGGCAGCACAACCAGCAGCTTGTGCTCCGCGCCATCTACAACGGCCTCGCCAACAACCGCGCCGCGCTGGCCCAGGAAACTGGCCTGGCCAAACCGACCGTGTCCGAACTGATCGGTGAGTTGATCGAAGCCGGGCTGCTGGTGGAAGAAGGGCGGGGACGCTCGACGCGCGGCGGGGGCAAACGCCCGCGCCTGCTCAAATTTGTGCCGCAAGCCCGCCATGTCATTGGGTTGTCGGTCAATGACGATCACGTCATCGGCGGGCTGAGCGATCTCAACGGGCAGGTGGTGGCCTGGCATTACACGCCCCTGGACGAAGCGCATGGCGAAGCCGTGATTGACGTGATCAGCGCGACGATCAACGGCCTGCTGGCGCAACTCGACGCGCCGTTGTTGTGCCTGGGCATCGGCGTGCCGGGCGTGGTGGACGCCCAGGCAGGGGTCGTGCAATATGCGCCGCATATCGGCTGGCACGACGTCCCCCTGGCGCGGCTGCTGCAGGATCGCTACCGCGTGCCGGTCTACCTGGCCAACAGCACGGCGCTGATGGCCATGGCCGAATACGTCTACGGCCCTGCCGATCAGGTGGCCAGTTTTGTGGCAGTACGGGTGGGAGCAAGCGTCGGCGTGGGCATGGTGATCAATG
>DAOTZZ010000285.1:0-7140 GCA_034433965.1 Anaerolineae bacterium | reverse complement strand
CCTGAAGCAGTTCGCCATCACAGCGGATATAACCCGGATGAGCCAGAATCGCCACGCCGCCCGCCTCATGGATAGCGCGAATCTGCTGCGCCAGGGTCAGCGCACAGGGCCGCACACGGAGCCAGTGCTCGTGCACCAGTCGCCCGGCCTCGGCTCCAGACGACGCATAGCCCTTGCGCACCAGCAATTCGCGCAGGAAACGCATCCCTGCATAGCGCGGGTTGAGCGCGTAGACCTCGTCCATTGTCACCGGGTAGCCGGCCCTGGTCAGGCTGGCGCAACAGTCGGCCATGCGCGCGGCGATATCGCCGGTCGCGGCGGCTTCGGCCACCTGCAGGCCCGCGTCGTCCAGGTCTACGAAGTAGCCCAGCACATCCACATCGCCGCTCCAGCCCGCCTGACGACACTCGTCCCAGCGCGCCGTGAACTCGATGGCCGGTATCAGCTCGATGCCCAGGTCACGGGCGTAGCGGGCGGCCACGCGCGCACCGCACGCTGTATCGTGATCGGTGATGGCCAGCGCCTGCAACCCCAACGCCGCTGCCCGCTCGACCAGTTGGCGCGGCGTCGCCGAGCCGTCGGAGTAGGTGCTGTGCGCGTGCAACTCGCAGCGGAAGGCAGCGTCTCGCTGACCGGAAGGGTGCTGCCCATTCGTCTGACGTCGAAGCCACTTAGCGAACATCGTTCAGCCAGTTGTTCAGCAGCGAATCCAGACCGACGCCCAGCGCCAACCCCGCCGCCGCGCCCACCGGCAACAGTCCGGCGATCTGCCCGATGAGTGCGCCCATCACCAGCCCGCCGAGCGTCAGCCAGCCCGTCGGCCAGCGCTGCGCATGAGGGGTGCGCTCTTTCGACTTTTCGCTGGATCGGGCGGCCATCTTCCACCCTCTCACAACGGGATATTCCCGTGCTTCTTGGGCGGGTTGCTGTCGCGCTTGTTCTGCAACATGCCCAACGCGTTGATCAGGCGCGGGCGCGTCTCCGACGGGATGATCACGTCGTCAATGTAGCCGCGCGCCGCCGCTACATAGGGGTTGGCGAAGCGCTCGCGGTATTCCTGCACCAGCTCGGCGCGACGCGCTTCCGGGTCTTCGGCATCGGCCAGCTCGTTGCGGAAGATGATATTCACCGCTCCTTCCGGCCCCATGACAGCCAGCTCTGCCGTCGGCCAGGCCAGGTTGAGATCGCTGCGGATGTGTTTGCTGTTCATCACGCAATACGCCCCGCCATACGCCTTGCGTGTCACGACCGTGATCTTGGGCACGGTCGCCTCGCAGTAGGCGTAGAGTAGCTTAGCTCCGGCGCGGATGATGCCGCCGTGTTCCTGCGCCACACCGGGCATGAAGCCGGGCACGTCCTCGAAGGTGATGATGGGGATGTTGAAGCAGTCGCAGAAACGGATGAAGCGGGCTGCTTTTTCGCTGGCCTTGATGTCGAGCACGCCCGCCAGCACCGCCGGTTGATTGGCGACGATGCCCACGCTATAGCCGCCCAGCCGCGCAAAGCCCACCACGATATTCCGCGCGTAGTGCTCGTGAATCTCGAAGAAGCGCCCCTCGTCCACGATCAGCCGGATGACCTCTTTCATGTCGTAGGGTTTGCTGGGGTCTTCGGGGATGATGTCGTTGAGCGCGTCCTCAGTGCGCAGCGGATCGTCTTTGCCCGGCTCGAACGGCGGGTCTTCCATGTTGTTTTGGGGCATATAGCCCAGAATCTCGCGGATGAGGAACAGCGCGTCTTCCTCGCTGTTGGCGGCCACATGACTCACGCCGCTGAGGGTGTTGTGTGTCATCGCGCCGCCCAACTCTTCGAAAGTGACGTCTTCGTGCGTCACGGCGCGCACCACGTCCGGGCCGGTGACGAACATGTACGAGGTGTCCTTGACCATGAAGATGAAGTCGGTCAGCGCCGGGCTGTACACCGCCCCGCCTGCGCATGGCCCCATGATCACGCTCAGTTGGGGGATCACCCCACTGGCCAGGGTATTACGCAGAAAGATGTCGGCATAGCCGCCCAGACTGACCACGCCCTCTTGAATGCGCGCGCCGCCCGAATCGTTGAGGCCGATGATCGGCGCGCCGTTTTTCAGCGCCATGTCCATGATCTTGCAGATTTTCTCGGCGTGCACTTCGCTGAGCGAGCCGCCCATGACCGTGAAGTCCTGCGAGAATACGTACACCAGTCGCCCGTTGATTGTCCCCCAGCCGGTGACCACGCTGTCGCCGAGGAACTGCTTGTCCGGCTCGTCCATGCCAAAGTTGCGCTCGCGGTGCACCACAAAAGCGTCCAGCTCGCGGAAGCTACCCGGATCGAGCAACAGATCAATGCGCTCGCGGGCCGTCAGTTTGCCGGCTTTGTGCTGCCGGGCCACGCGCTCCGGCCCACCTCCTGCTGCGCTGCGCAACCGCATCTGATTGAGCTGTTCGATTCTAGGGTTGGTCTTGGTCATCAGGCCCCTTCTCCGCGATGTATTCCGTGTTGCTCACTCTGCGCAGTCACAAAAACGGCGCGCACGTTCTGCCGCCGCATTATCCACCACGTTGCCACTGCCAACCCTGCCGCCACCGCCACCTGAAAGGGTATGCGCTGACGGGCAAAGTCTGCACGGGCAAAGCCAATAGACCATAACACACTGAGGGCCGCATAGTTACTCACTGCCAGCACCGCACCTCGACGCGCCCAGGGTCGCCGTCCGATCAGTCCCGCCGCCACGGTCAGCAGCACGATCGCCCACAGCAGCCCCCACCCTGCCCGCAGCAGCGGCGGGTACGACACGCCCAGCGTGCGGTAACGGTCGGCATGGCGGGCGTGATCCAGCGCCAGGGCCAGGTTCGCCGCGCCGATCGCCACCAGCAGCAGCGCGACCAACCACAACGAGCGGGGGCGACGGACACGTCCAGGATTCACAGCAGTCATGGTGAGGGCATTATAGCCTGTGACCAGCGCCGCTGCTAAAGCAATTTCAGCGCGGGCCATGCGCAGCCCGGACAGACGGGCAAGATACGAAACACGGGGGCCGCGGAGAGCGCAGAGAGGGCACAGAGGAAAACAGCCTAGCCCGCGCGCGCGATTACTTGAGGGCTGTCGTTGCGCACATCGTTGACCAGCCGCGAGACGGGGTAATAGGTCATCGCCTCGGCAGGGTACGGGCGCAGCAGGGGCATCAGGTGCGCGGGATCGCTGCGTGACGGGTCGAGCCAGGCGTCGTAGTCGGCGCGGGGCAGGATGACCGGCATCCGGTTGTGCAGTGGGGCGATCAACTCGTTGGCGGTGGTGGTGATGATGGTGCAGGTTGTCACCATCTCACCGCTCTCCGGCTCGGTCCAGCGCTCCCATAGCCCGGCGAAGGCGAACAGACCGCCGTCTTTGAGGGTGATGAACATCGGCTGCTTGGGGCCATCCGGCACCGTCTGCCACTCGAAGAAACCGTCGGTCACGATCAGGCAGCGGCGACGGCGCAACGCCGAGCGGAAACTGGGCTTTTCGTGTACCGTCTCGGCGCGGGCGTTGATCAGGCGGCTGCCGATCGTCGGATCCTTGGCCCAGGATGGAATCAGGCCCCAGCGCATCAGCACCAGGCAGTTGGCGTTGCGCTCGGTGTCGCGCACGACGGTTGCGACGGGCTGCGTGGGCGCGATATTATAGCGCGGCGGCAGGTCGGGCACGTCGTGCACGCCGAAGATTTCGGCAATCGCCACCGGATCGGGGCCGGAGAGAGCAAATCGTCCGCACATACGTTCGATTATACGCTATTCCCGCGTGAAATGCAATGGCAGTGATCAGTTTCAGTTTTTGGTCGTCAGTGTGTGGGCTGGGGACGCCCCTCTTCATGACAGCAGCCCCCGAAGACTCATCACAAACGGCCAACTGATCACTGACACCCCAGGAACAGACCCATGCTGACCATTGGCGACATTCACATTCACCTGATCAGCGACGGCATCGTGTGGGTAGACTCCGGCGGAGCGTGGGGGCTGGTGCCGCGTCCGCTGTGGAGCCGCTACCTGCAACCCGACGAGCAACACCGCGTGCCGATGATCCTCACCTGTCTGCTGGTGCGCGCTGCCGGACGGACGATCGTGGTAGACACCGGCCTGGGCGACAAGCTGCCACCGAAGGCTGCCGAACGATGGGGTCTGCAACGCCCGCAGGGAACCTTGCTCGATGGCCTGGCGCGGCTGGGAGTTGCGCCGGACGACGTAGACCTGGTGATCAACACGCATCTGCACGCTGATCACTGCGCAGGCAACACTCGTCACGCCGCCGACGGGCAAATCGCCGCCACCTTCCCCAACGCCGAATACGTGGTGCAGCGCCGGGAATTCGAGGACGCCATGCACCCCAACGAGCGCACCCGCGCCACCTACTTCGCGGAAAACTACGCGCCGCTCTACGAACGCGGTCAGCTACGCCTGTTGGACGGTGACACCGGGCTTGCCCCCGGCGTGCGTGCGGTGCTCACCCCAGGGCACACGCCCGGCCATCAGTCGGTGCTGTTCGAAAGTGGCAGACAATCGGCGCTGTTCGTCGGCGACCTGGCTAGCTACGCCATTCACTTCGAAAGGCTGGCCTGGATGACCGCCTACGATGTCGAGCCGCTGATCACGCTGGAGACCAAGCGGCGCTGGCAAGAATGGGCGTTACAGACGGGTGGCCTGCTGATCTTCCAGCACGACACGCAGATCGCCGCCGCGCACTTCGTCGCGCGGGAAGGCGGCGCAGGCGTATTGCGGCCCGTGCCTGTCGAATACGCCTGACATTTCAGACGCGCTTCGGTGCCGGGCGCAGAAAAGCCGTGGGGCGACACAGGTTGCCAAACACCTCACAACGACTATGCTAGGGGCAAAGGGTCTGACAGAGTTGATTGACAGAACACACGATATGAGACAGACGCGGTGGGCCTGGATGGTGCCAGTGTTGCTGGCGTTGGCGGCGCTGGCGTGCAGTGTGCGCGTCACGACGGCGCACTTCGAGAATGTACGGCTGTACCGCGAGCCGGATCGCGCCAGCACTGCCGCGCGCGCCTTCGACAGTGACGAGACCATCTATTGTCTGGCCGACCTGAAGAAGTCGGAGGGCGCTTCGGCGGTGCGGGCCGACTGGATTTTGCTGCCCGAACAGACGCCCGGCGCGCCGCAGGTCATCGCCAGTCAGGCGCACGAGGCCGAAGACGGCCTGGTTGTCTTCGCTGCCACGCCGCCGCCGGACGGCTGGCCGCCCGGCTCGTACCGCGTGGAACTGTACGTGGACGATTACCGCACGGCGGCGCTTGACTTCGTCATTCGCGGGCAGACAACCAAGTAGTGGATTGGCGGCGGCAACGCTCAGAGGAAAGGACGACGCCATGAAAGCGGTCTTGCTCCATCAGCACGGCCCGGCGGACGTGTTGCAGGTGGTGTCCGATCATCCAGTGCCGGAACCAGGGCCGGGCGAAGTGCGCGTGCGCGTGCGCGCGGCGGCGCTCAACTATCTGGATATCTGGGTGCGCAACGGCTGGCCGGGCATCAAACTGAGTTACCCGCACATCCTCGGGGCGGACGCAGCGGGCACGGTGGACGCCGTGGGCGAAGGGGTGAGCGACTGGCACCCCGGCGACCGCGTGGTCGTTGATCCCACGATCAGTTGCGGGCGTTGCGCCTATTGCCGGGCCGGTCAGGAGAACCGCTGCGTGCACTTCGCCCTGCTCGGCGAACACGTCAGCGGCACCTATGCCGAGTACATCACTGTGCCTGCGCGTAATCTGCTCGGTCTGCCGGATCACATCTCCTTCGAGGAAGCGGCGGCGGCCTCGCTGGTCTTCGTGACCGCCTGGCACAGCCTGATCACGCGCGGCAACCTGCGCCCTGGCGAAACGGTGCTGCTCGTGGGCGCGGGCGGTGGCGTCAACACGGCCTGCCTGCAGATCGCCAAGCTGACCGGTTGCACGGTGTACGTGGTCGGCAGTACCGACGAGAAGCTGGAGAAGGCGCGCACCCTGGGCGCGGATGTGGTCATCCGCCGCGACGTAGAGGGCGGCTGGTCGCGTGCCGTCTATCAACTCACCGCCAAACGCGGCGTAGACGTGGTGGTGGACAACGTGGGCGCGGCGACCTTCCAGGACAGTTTGCGGGCAGCGGCGCGCGGCGGACGTATCCTCACCGTCGGCAATACCAGCGGGGCGCAGTTCGAGATTGACAATCGCTACGTGTTCGGCAAGCACCTGAGCATCCTGGGCAGCACCATGGGGCCGCACACGGACTATGTGAGCGTCATGCAACTGCTGTTCAAGGGCAGGCTCAAAGCCATAATTGGCGCGCGTTATCCCCTGGAAGAGGTGCGCGAGGCGCATCGTGCCCTGGAAGCAGGCCAGCACTTTGGCAAGATTGTGCTGAGCATCTGACACCATCTGGAGAACAAACCATGAGTGCCGCTGACCGCCCCCGTTGTGCCTGGGTACCCCTCGATGATCCGCTCTACGTGGCCTATCACGATCTGGAATGGGGCACGCCGGTGCACGACGACCGTCTGTTATTCGAGTTCCTCGTCCTGGAAGGCGTGCAGGCTGGGCTAAGCTGGGGCCTGGTGCTGCGTCGGCGCGAGCACTATCGCCAGGTGTACGACGGTTTCGACCCCGCCCTGGTCGCCCGCTACGACGAAACAAAACAGGCCGCCCTGCTGGCCGATCCGGGCATCATCCGCAACCGCCTGAAAGTGGCTGCCACAGTGCAGAACGCGCGCGCTTTCCTGCGTGTGCAGGAGGAATTCGGCAGCTTCGACCACTATATCTGGCAGTTCGTGGATGGGCAACCGCGCGTGAACGCCTGGCAGACGCTGGCCGAAATTCCCGCCGAAACGCCCGCAGCGCGGGCCATGAGCAAAGACCTGAAGGCGCGCGGGTTCACCTTCGTCGGGCCGACGATCTGTTATGCCTTCATGCAGGCGTGCGGGCTGGTCAACGATCACCTGGTCTCGTGCTTCCGCTATGCCGAATTGACCGGCGGATAAGTGGACACAGTGCACCAACTGGAGAAGAGCGCCACGTGACGCCTCTCCCCGCTAAAGCGGGGAGCTTCCCAGGCTACGCACGCCGCAACCGGCCACGTTAGCGCCTGGCGGCCCCGTCCAGGCCGACTTGACCGCGAGTGTCAAGATATTCTGGGC
>DAOTZZ010000284.1:0-12257 GCA_034433965.1 Anaerolineae bacterium | reverse complement strand
CTACGCACCAACGACACGGTCACCGAGCCAACCCTGCGCCAGGTGCTGCGTCAGACGGGCATCACCGAGGAAGAATTGGCCGCCCTGCAGGCGCAGGCCCTGGGCGCGCCTCTGCCGCCCGTAGACTTTCCCCCTGCCCCAGACCCTGCGCCCCCTGGCTGGTCCGCACCGGACTCCATTGAGGAGACCGAGGTCATCGCCGAAGACCTGCCCGAAGAACCACCCCCGGTCGCGCCTGGACAATTGCCGCTGTTTTGATTTCCTGGCGTAGCAACGCCGGTTTCTTACGCGCATTCTACGCTAGCCGCCTGTGATTTGCGTTACAATCTGGCAAGGATCAGGCTGGCTCTTTGCCCCTGTCCTCAGAGGCTATTCTATGACTCATGAACTGGTGCTCAAACAGGAACTGGCATTCCTGCGCGAACAGGCGAACGCTGCCGATCTCAAGATTGCCCGCCTGGAGAGCGCGTTGGAAGCCTGCGAAGACGAACTGGAAGCCAGGGGCGTGCAGGCGCTCCTGGACTCGGCGCACCTGGAACGCGAAGTATTGAACGAACTGGTGATGGGACAGGTCAGGGCCGACGCCGTGTCCCTGGAAGCGGCGATTCTGGAACTCCAACAACAGGCCCGCCGCGCAGCCAGCGTGCAGTCCCAACGCTGGCAACACGGTCACCCGACGCCCTCCGCCTATTGGGAACAGCAAGTCCGGCAGGTATTCCTGAGCGAGCTATTGGGGCGTTACCGGGCCTGGAAAGACGGGCGTCCTTACTACGCTCCCGCGGACGGCAAACAGCCTTCCGCCTTTCCGGATCCAGATTATGCCCATCCGTGGTACTCGTCTACTGCCCAGACGAGAGAGCAATCATCACAGACCTCCCCAGACATACCCCCTCCTACAACGGAAATTCTGGTCGAGGCGCTCGAACGAGCCGGTTGTCGCCCCGATCATCTGACGGTGATTGCCGAACCAGACGGCTTTGTGCTGGCGACAGGGTATGCCCACAGCATTGCCGAGCGCGAACAGTGCGCGCAGGCACTGGCGGGCGTTGAGGGAGTGCGGGAGTTGCTGACGGGGATCGTGATCGCCGATGAAGCGCGCTGCCCCGTCTGCCACGGTCAGCGCCTCAACGGGCGGCGATGGTAGAGCGCTCCTTCAGCGCCTTTGGGAGAACCGAATCGACTCGATCATGGCGTCTACCGTCGCCTGGGGGATGCGCGCCTTGCCCGGCCCCAGGTAGTCTACGCGCAGCCACAGCATGATGCCACCGTGTGGGACGTAAACGTCCCAGGCTGCCTCGGTGAGCCTGCCCTTGCTGGTGAAGACATAGTAGAAAGCCGGAAGGCCGTCCACTGTGATCTGGCGTCGTTCGTAGTTCACCTGCGCGCCAGTGTCTGCGGCGAACCCTCTCTGATACCACTCGTACTTGGTCTTGGCCCAACTGGCATCGTCATAGGCGGGCGAGGCAGGCGGCACGTCCATGACGATGATCGAGAAGCGCTCGTCCGGCAGTTCTTCACCGCTCAGAGCCATCTGCATGCCCTGGGTAATCATTGCCCCCAGATCGATCTGCGTGCCGGCGAAATACTCCGCTTCGTTATAGAGCGCATGGTTGGCAATGCCGCACACGGGGTAGCCGAACGCTTCGCGCAGGCAGCGCGCATCCCATCCCTTGGGATAGTCTATGGTGAACAACTCCGCGTCGAGCGCTTTCATGGGCGGTACGCGCTCACCGCCGGAGCGCTTGAGCCAGCCCTGCTTTTCGGCCACCATCAGCACCGCCATCACTACCAAGAAAAATACCAGCGCTCCCAGAGCCAGCAACAGCACGCGCCGGGCGCCCCGCTCGTCCAAAGGCGGTGCCTGCGGCGTTTCCACCCCCTCCGCTGGCGTCCCCGCTGCCCCTGCAACCCCGCCTATCGCTGGCGCGATCCTGTCCAGGTTGGCGAAGGGGCTGTCAACCGGCTCACCCGTGAAGGGGTCTATGCCCGCCGAAGTCTGCGCAGCGAATTCCTCGAAGGTGGGGATTTCTCCTGTTGACGCTGGCTCTGGAGCGCGGGGCAACCCCAGCGCCCGAATTGCCGTCGGGCGGGCCGAGACAGGAGCCACGCGCGGCGCAGTGGTGGACGGAGCCGCGATCTGGAAAAAGGAGTCGTCGGGTTCGTCGTCGGGCGGGGCGGAGAGCGCGGCCAGCCGGGCGCGCGCCTTCTCGTGCGTGGGATCGAGCAGCACCACCCGTTCCAGGCATTGACGCACCGCATCGGGTTTGGTGACAATATGCGCCATCAACCACCAGGCGCGGGCATCTTCCCGGTGCTGTTCCAGGTAGGGTTTGAGTACCGCGCCAGCCTGTTGGCGCTGCCCAGCCTTCAACAGGCGATAGGCTTCGGCGAGTTCGGGCGGAGTAGGTGCCTGGCTCATGCTTCTCGTTCCCTCACGACTCCTCACCAGGCCGGGTACATGCTCCCACGTGACTGATGATGTTTACCTCGCAGGGAAGCAACCCTCTGCACCGGCGAATATGGGGACAGGCCGATCGGGCTGTGCTCTCCCTGTTGCCCCATAGTATATCCGGAGTCCCTGGCTGTGCACGGTGACAAATGCCAGGGAAGGTGATACGAGGTAGCATTCTAGAGCGTGTTACGCACTTTTTTCCCCTCAGCCCCCGCGCCGCAGGCGAAGGGGAGCACTTGTGCGACAGCAAGCAAGTCCCCTCGTCCCGCGACGCAGTCGCGAGGGGAGAGGGGATTTAGGGGTGAGGGGAAAATACCGCGCAAAAGTTCACAACAGCCTCTAGACGCGGCGGCGGGCGAGACGGTAGCGCAGCCTGCGCCATCCCGCAAACCAGAGCAGCGCCAGCGCGATCGCCACACTGACCAGCAACCCCGGCGCGGTCTGCACGAAGCGCAGAGCATAAGTTCCCACGGTCAACACGACGGTGCCCACAGCGATCAGGGTCCACAGTCCGGCCAGCGCCCCAAAGATGGCGAAGATGCGCTCATCGCGCGAGAGTGGCTCGCGGCGACGGAGCTTGTCGCGCAGCGGCCTGCCGATGAAGGCCAGGCTACGCTCGCGCAGGCGGGGCATTTCCAGCCAGTCCATCAGGATGTAGTAGCCGTCCAGCTTCAGCAGAGGGTTGAGGTTGGTGAAGCTGGTCAGGTAAGTGAGCAGGGCGAACTGAAAGAGAATGCCCTGGAGCACCGCCCCTGGCCCGGCCAGCACCAACAGGCTCGCCAGCCCGCCCAGGAAAAAGCCAGAATGCGGCCCAGCCCAACTCACTACCAGGCGCGGACGGCGCGGCTCCATCCAGATGTCGGTGGTGTCCACAAAGGCAGCGGGCATGCCAAAGTGCAACATGACGCCGCCGCGTTGCACGGTGCGTCCGTAATGCTTGGTGGCGATGGCGTGCGCCCATTCGTGGATCAGCAGTGTGCACACCTGCAGCACATAGAGCGTCAGCAGGCCGGCGATCGCGCCCGCGCCGCCCAACACGGCCACCCGACGGTCTACCAGGCCGAAGAGCAGCGCCAGGAACGCCGCACCGCCCGCCAGCATGATGACTAGCATCAGCCATTGCATCAGCGGCGTGAAGAACCAGCGCCCGATCGCCTGGTAGGAGCGCGAGATCAGGCCATCAATGCCGCCGATGGCGATCTCGCTGTGAATGAAGGCGCGGATGGCCCGCCGCCACCAGACGTTGGCCCGGCGTTCCGCCACGCTGCGATCCACCGCGCCATAGACATCCACCAGCGGGGCGATGAAGCCTTTCTGCTGCAACTGTTCGAGCAGAGCGATCAGGCTGCCAATGGCCAGCCTGCCGTAGGTCAGCATGTAGGCGATGGCCATGTCCTGCACGCTGGCCCCCCCGTCCATCTGCTCCCACAGGAAGACCTGTTCCGCGCTCAGGCGCAGGTAAGCGTCGGTGCGCAGATTCTTGAGAATCCAATAGGTTTCGCCGCGGGCGTCGGTCAACTTCTTGAGCGCGTAACCGGGCAGGCGCTGCGGGCGAAACGAGGCCAGGTCGCGGGCGCGCACCTGTTGCGCGAAGATGCTCTCGCCAGGGCGGGCCATCATCAGCGTCTCTTCGGCGGAGCGTTGCCAGACGCCACCAGCCTCTTCGCGCAACAACAGCAGCGTGCCGTCAACGTCAGCCGCAGCGGTGGCGTTGGTCTGCGCCAGGGCCGCGTCCCAGATCGGCAACAGCCCCTCTTTGGGCAGGATCAGCGTTTCGTCGTTGGCTTCGCGCCACACGTCGCGGCGCGGCTGTTTGAGGCTATCGGCCCGCAGCAACACCGTCTCGTTGTCGAAAGCGTCCCACACCCCGCCGACGCTGCCGATAACGATCATGCCCCACAGGCCCATGCCTTCTGGCAAGGGAACAGTGGCCTGTCCGGCGATCTGCCGGTCAAGCTGTTCCCACAGCCCGCCGGTTTCTTTGATCGCAGCGCCCAGATTGCGGTAGATGTTGGCCATAGGCAACAGTTCGCGGCTGAGGGCGGTCACCCGCCCAGGCGGAAGAGCAGTGTCGTCTCGCCGACAGTGATCACGGCACCGTCGCTCAGGGGGAGCGGCTCGTCGGCCCCGACGGGAACGCCATTGACCAGGGTGCCGTTGGCACTGCCCAGGTCCTGGATCGTCCACAAGCTGCCCTCGCCCAGAGACAATGCGCAGTGCGGGCGCGACACGGCGCGATCTTGCAGCGAGATGTCCCAGTTTGCCTCGCGCGTCGCCCGGCCGATGGTCACGCGCGGCGTCAGCAGGGGGATCACCGCGCCTTCCTGCGGCCCAGACGTGATATGCAAGGTGGGCTGACCGCTGCCGCTCACCGGCACGATCAGCGTCCCCGTCTGGCGGGCGTGTTCCTTCTCCTGCTCGGTGACGATGGCCGAGAAGTGCAGCACCGGCACATAGAGCCGGATCACATCACCATGCGCCAGCGGGAACGGGTCGCTGAGTTTCTTATCGTTGACGAACGTGCCGTTGGCGCTCCCCAGATCGGTCAGCATGAAAACGCCATCGCGGAAGGTGATCACAGCGTGCTGGCGCGACACATGCCGTTCGGGGATGTGAATCTGGTTATCAGCGCCGCGCCCAATGGTCGCCGTCGCGCCTGCCAGCAACACATACTCGCGGTGTTCGCCCGTCTGCGGATCATCCCAGGTGATTTTCGCCAGCGCCGAACCCTGCTCGCTCATGCGTTCCCCCTCTGATGCCCCAGGCGCTCAGTCAAGATAGGGCATTTCGATTGGCTCCGGCTGCGGCTTGCAGATGCCGCACCACACGGCGTCGGCCACGACCAGCGATTTGGGCACTTTCTTGCCCCCGACGTAGACGGAGATGATATAGGTCATCGGCTTGATATGGTTGGCGCACACCGCCCGTCCACACCAGCGACAGATCGCCTGCGCCTGCTCCCCGCAGTGAATGCACTTCATGGTCGCGCTCTCCGGTTGTGGGAGTAATTCAAAAACTGTGAAGAGTATACAACAAATGCTCTGGCCGCGTTCGCTTTGTCTCCTTCCCTGGGTGCGTCTCGCCGGAGAGAAATTCACCACACAGGCCCCAGAGAATGGCACAGCGTTCTTGATGTGCTTCTCTCTTCTGCGCCCCCAGTGTCTGGGCGATTCGTGACCGCTGCCCGAAAAGACGAAGCCATGCGGCGCAGTTTGCGGGTCTTCCCTGCACAGCCCAGGGGCAGAGGAACGCAAACGGGACAGCCCCGCCATTTTTTACTAGATAGTATCAACTTTTTTACGTGCCCCCGCTTGACAGGTTGTTGCCGCCTCACCTACACTGACTTTAGTGATGCAATATGAGATCAGCAGACCGCCATGGTTCAGGCTCGCGCAGAGCAAAGGAGGGGTGATCTGAGCACCAGGATGTTCGTGACCGCGAACATCCCCGTCGCCCGGTAGAGCCGGCGGGGAGACAACCGATGACCGCACGTCAGTGAGAAAAACGGAGGTCCAACATGCCTTTCATGGGGAAGATTCAGGCCGACTATGACGAGTTGGCCGCCATCAGTAACGAATTCTTGCAGGAGGCGGCGGGTGTCGAACAGCTCACCACGCAGATCATGAATCTGGTGGGGCAACTGGAGAGCGGGGGCTGGATCGGGCGCGGCGCTGATGCGTTCTACAACGAGATGCACGATCTGGTCGAACCTGGTTTGCAGCGTCTGGCACGCGCTCTGGAAGACGCGGGCAGCGCCATCCGGCAGATCAGCAACATCATGTCGCAGGCCGAGCAAGAAGCCAGCTCGCTTTTCGGGCGGCGTTGACGAGGGATCACGATTGGCGCGTTTAGGCGCGCGCCAGCGATAAGGAGGGTGCCATGCCAGACGTACAAATGGATTATGACCTGATGGAAGATATGGCCCGCCTCTTCCGCGAGGGTGCCCAGCACATGGAAGACCTGCGGCGTGCCATGCAGAACATCGCTTCACGGTTGGAGGACGGCGCTCTGCTGGGTCGGGGTGGTGATGCGCTCGCCCAGGCGCTGCGGAACAACCTCAACACGCGGATCGCCGCCTTGCAAGAAAAACTGGAAGAACTCTCGATGGACGTGTACGGCGCGCTGGTTGATCTGCGTGATGGCGACACAGAAGCAGCAAGCCGGTTCAAGGGCTAAAGCGAGGTGAAGAGCCATGTCGATCTTTAGCTGTGTCATGGGTGATGTGCAGGATGTAGTGAACCAGGTGGTCCAGCAGGCCAATCTGGTGGAAGAAGTCGCCGGAGGCATTCGCAACGGCATGAACCCCATCGTGGGCGGGGCCTGGACGGGCCAGGGTGCGCAGGCTTTCATCCAGGAAGTGCAGACACGCCTGATCCCCGAAATCATGGCCCTGATCGCGTCCATCATGGGCTTCGGCGGCGGCATCACCTCGGCGCTGGACATCGTTCAGCAGGCCGACAACGATGTCTTCAACGTCGTCGGCCAGATCACCGATATCTTCGACTCGATTTTCTAGCGCCAGCGCCACGGCGGAGCGCAAACCAAGTGATCTAAGGAGGATAATATGGCCGAAGTATCCATGGATTATGACGCCGTCCAGCGCATGGCCGATGGATTCAGCCGGTCGGCAGATACGTTGCAGGCAGTGAGCAGGGCTTTGGAAGTCGCCATCGGCATCCTGAAAGCCTCCGCTTTCCTGGGCATGGTGGGCAATATGGCCCTGGCGCACTACCTGGAGGGGATCAAGCCCAACGTGGATCGGCTGGCGGCAACGTGCGAGGAACTGAGCCTGGATCTCATCGGGGCGATCGTCAGCCTGCGCGATGGGGACTATTCCGGCTCGCAGCGTTTCGTCTAGAGCGTGTTATGCACTTTTTTGCCCTCAACCCCCGGCCCCCAGCGCGGGAGCACCTATGTGAGGGACAGCAAGTCCCCTCGCCCCGCGACGCAGTCGCGAGGGAGAGGGGATTTAGGGGTGAGGGAAAGATACTTCGCGAAAGGCCATAACAGACTCTAGACCCATCTTACCTCAGCACAGGGAGCATCACGGCGCTCACCGCAGCGGGCGGTGAGCGCTTTTGTGTGCAGACTCAACCGAGCAGCGCCGAGAGCATGATCAGCACGATGGTTGCCAGGGCGATGAGGATCACCGCGACAAGAAGGCGCTGGTTGATCGAGCGCTTCTTTTCTGGCGGGACTTCACCGAACTTGGTGCGCAGCAGCTTGGCGAAGGCGCGCACATCCTGGTAACGCTGTTCCGGTGCGCGGTGAATGGCCATGTGCACGATCTGAGGGATGTCTTCGGCCAGATCGGTGCGCTCCAGCGGCTCGATTCCTCCCGCCACCACCATCTGCCGCACGTCGGCATCCTTGCGCTGCGCGAAGCGAAACGCCGGATGCCCGGCCAGCATCTCATAGAGCAACAACCCCAGCCCATACACGTCCGAGGCATAGCCAACCGGCCCGTCGCGGGCGATCAACTCCGGCGGCGTATAGGCTGGCACGGCGAATTTCTGCACCCAGGCGGCATCCACGCCGCCAGTATCGCCCAGCAGACCCAGGTCGAGCAGCAGGGGGCGCGGGATGCCTTCTTTGTCGGTGCGGACGTAAATAGCGTCGGGGTTGAGGTTCAGATGCAGGACGTTGCCCTTCAGGTGCATGAAGGCGATGGCGTCGGCCAGGCTGATGGTCATCCAGGCGGCGTGCTGATACCAGGGCTGCGGGTTTTTCAGCAACAGGTCGCGCAGAAATTCGCCCTGGGTGTGCGCGAAGACCTCGTAATACTTGGTCTCGTCGCGGAAGACCGTCTTGCCATAGGGCCGTTGCCGCAAGTCGAGCTGGCGATAGGCAGGGAGCAGCACTGGCAACATGGGGTGCTGCTGTGCCGAGAGTTCCAGCAGGACGCGCGCCTCGCGGCGCAGCAAGTCCTGGCAACCAGGGTGCGCCACCTTCAGCAGCACGGGCTGCCCGTCGCGCTCGGCCTCGTAGAGGGCGGAGGTGCGCAACACGCGCAACAGGCGCACGATCTTGATATCGCCCAGCCACTCGCCATAGTCGAAGATCAGCGGCATGTTGCCCGCCGGGCAATCTGGCTCCTGGCACCACAGATTGCCGTCAACGGACACTCGCTGGCACACCGTGCAAATGCGCTTCACCGTCTCGCTCCCGCAACGCCGTCTCTGAGCAGGTAGAAACTCCCCGCAGAGACGAAAGAGGACGCCGAGAAAGAAGTCTCCTTGCTGTTTCCTCCTCACCCAGTAAAGTACAGCGTTCTTGGTTTTGTGTCAAACGCTATGTCAGCCAGCCTCAGCGCGGGTTCCAACGCTGGTGTATAATAAGTGCAATAGCATTTGCGCAAACCACCGCCGCTCCGTGAGTTTCGGAGACCTGCCCCATGCCTGAGTTCACCAACCGCCCTCCCCGCATTCAGCCTGAGCTGCCTTATGGTGAGGTGACGATCCCTTCCCCGCCCGGCAGCGAGACAAGCAGCCGCCAGCAACTGATCCAGGTCGCGCTGCCGCTGATCACCATCATTGGCTATGTGATCGTCAGCGCCAGTGGCCAGGGGCGCAGCCTGTTGCTGCTGATTCCTATGGGCATGTCGGTCGTCGCCTCGACGACGGTGGCGCTGATCGCCTTTGCGCGGGCAACGCGCGAGGAAGCAGAGAAAAAACGCGCCTATATCCTGCGCCTGAGCGAATTGCGCAAGGAGATGACCGCTGCCCACGATATTCAACGGCGTTTCTACACGCATAACTACCCCGATCCGGATACCGTCCTGCAGATCGCCAGTGACCGGCAGAACAAGGTCAACGGGCTGCGCCTGTGGGAGCGCCGCACCACCGATAGCGACTTTGGCCTGGTGCGCCTGGGGATCGGCACACGCCCTTCCACGGTGCGCTATGTGCTGAGCACCGGCGCGGCAGACGAGGACTCGCCGTTGATGAAAGAAGCGCTCAAGCTGCAAGAGGATTCGCGCTACGTCACCGACGTGCCCATCACCATCCCCCTGCGCCAGTACGAAAAGCCCGACCTGGCCGTCAGCCCGCAGGAGGGCGAAGAAGAGGGCGAAGAACCGCGCAAGAGTCCGGCCATGAAAACGGCTGAGGCGCGCTTTGCCCTGGGCATCGCCGGCAGGCAACGGGCGGAGACCTATCACTTCGTGCGGGCGATGATGGCGCACTATGCCGCCTTTCACGCGCCGACCGACGCCCGCCTGTACGTGGTCGGCTCGCCGGAGGCGCGCGCTGAGTGGGAGTGGGCACGCTGGTTGCCCCACTGCAACACGGCCCGCAATCAGCAGGGCACCGGCGATCAGCTTTGTTTCGCCAGAGACAAAGTCCGGCGCTTCTGGGACGATCTGCAGGTGGAACTGGAGCGGCGACAACTCCGCCTGGCCGACCGCGATAGCAGCACCGACCCCACCCTGCCGCATCTGCTGGTGGTGGTAGATGGCATGGACGGCATCGGCGAGAATTCTCCACTGGCCGAAGTACAGGCGGAGGCTGCGGTCTCGATCCTGCTCACGCAAGGGCCGCGCCTGGGCGCGTCCATCGTCTTTCTGGTCCCCGACCGCAGCCTGATCCCCAGCGACTGCCGGGCGCTGATCGAGGTCGAGCGGGTAGAAAACGGGCGGGTGGCCTTTCGCTATGCCGAGGTGGGCGTCAACACGCTGCGCTATGTGGGCACCGCCGATCAGCTCGACGCCGTCCGTGCCGAGCGCGACTTCGCCCGCAAGCTGGCTCCGCTGGCCGTGCGCACCACTTACGGCGCAGACCTGGCCACTGCCGTCAACCTGCTGGAGATGAACGCCGTCGAGACGGTGGACGAAATCCCCATCCTGGAAAACTGGCGGCGCAGCCGTCAGCCGGAGAACTCCGAATGGCTGAGCGTGCCCATTGGCCTGATGCCCGGCAACAAGGTGCGCGAACTGAAGTTCTCGGCGGATGGCGACGGCGTACACGGCATGATCGCCGGCACGACCGGTTCCGGCAAGTCCGAACTGCTGCTGACGCTGATCGTTGGGCTGGCGATCAAGTATGATCCCAGCGTGGTCAATTTCGTGCTGGTGGATTACAAGGGTGGCGCGGCTTTCGAGCCGTTCCGCACGCTGCCGCACTGCGTGGACATTGTCACCAACCTGCAGGGCACGGCGGGAGTGCGCACCTTCACCGCGCTGCGCTCCGAACTCAACCGGCGCAGCAAGCTCATCGCCGACACCAATGTCAAGCATATCGTGCACTATCGTCAGAAGGGGCTGCACCTGACGCACGAGCCATTCCCCTTCCTGTTCATCATCGTGGACGAGTTCGCCGAGATGGTGAAGGAAAATCCGGACTTCAAGGCGCAACTCGACAGCATCACCCGCCTGGGACGCGCGCTTGGCGTCTCACTGATCACCGCCACGCAGCGTCCGGCGGGCGCGGTCACCGATCAGATGCGCGCCAACATGAAGTTTCGCATCTGCCTGCGCGTGGAGACGATGGAAGACAGCCGCGAATTGCTGCGCCGTTCGGACGCGGCCTTTCTGCCGCCCAATATCCCCGGTCGCGCCTATCTGCAGGTGGGCAACGAAAACGTCGAATTGATGCAGGTGGCGCGGGCGGGCGGCCCCTATACCGGCCCACAGATTGACTCCGAACCGCCGGTGATCTGGCTCAACCGGCAGAAGCGCACGGCGGCCCAGGCGCGTCCTTCTGGTCCCCTGCATGAAGCGCCCGCGCTCTCCGATGTGCTGGTGGAGATCATGCACCGCCTGGCCGAGGACAACCCCGACGTAGCCAGGCAACGCAAACCCTGGCCCGATCCGTTGCCCGCCTATTTGCCCCTGCACGCGGCGCAGATCAAGGGCGAAGATCAGGCCGATCCCCTGCTGCCGCTCAACCCGGCGGTGCTGGCCTGGCTGGAAGGTCGGGGGGGCTGGCACGGCATCAACTGGGCGACCGAGGCCATGCGCGCGCCGGTGGGCCTGATTGACAACCCCATCCGCGCCGAACGCCTGCGCCTGACGCTCGACCTGACGCGCGGCCATGCGGTGCTCTTCGGCGCGTCCGGTTGGGGCAAGACGACTTTCCTGCGCACGGTGATCACCAGCCTGGCCGCCACGCATTCGCCCGATGAGTTGCACGTCTACATCCTCGACTTCGGCGGGCGCGGCCTGGATGTGCTGGAAGCCTTGCCGCACCGCGCCGCCTCGATCCTGCCCTCGGAAGAAGAGCGTGTGCAACGCCTGTTGCGCCGCCTGGAGAGCATCCTGGAGGAACGCAACCGCATCCTCAGCCAGGCCCGCGCCGACAGCCTGAGCGTCTACAACGCCAGCCATCCGGATAACATCCTGCCCGCTATCCTGGTGGTCATAGACAATTTCGCCGAGTTCAAAGAGAATTACGAGAACCTGATGGAGTCGCTGATCGGCATCGCCCGCGAAGGCCGCGCCTATGGCGTGCACCTCATCGTCACCGCCGATCAGTCCAACGCGCTGCCGGGCAAGCTCTATAGCCTGTTCACCGAGCGCCTCACCCTCAAGCTGGCCGACAAAGCCGAATACGCCAACATCGTCGGGCGCGGCGTGCCCGGCATTGACGACATCCCTGGGCGCGGCTTTGTCTCGGTGGAGCGCATGCCGCTGGAATTCCAGACGGCGCTGCCGGTGGGCATCACCGAGGAAGAAGAAGCCGAAGGGTTGGACGAGACGGCCAAGCTGGAGCAGTTCGCGCAGTTGCTCGCCAGCGCCTGGACGGGCAAACGTCCCGAAGGCATTGACGTGCTGCGCGAGATCATCCCGCTGCGCAGCCTGCTCCCGCCG
>DAOTZZ010000283.1:0-9089 GCA_034433965.1 Anaerolineae bacterium | reverse complement strand
CAACACCATCGGGCGCTGGCTGTTCTCCTGGGCGCTCGGTCAGCCAGTGCGCGACAATCAGTCGGGCTATCGCCTGCTGAGCCGTCGCATGATAGAAGCAACGCTCGACAGCCGCGAACAGGGCTTCGAGTTCGAAGTGGAGATGATCGTCACCTGCGTGCAGCGCGGTTACACGCTGGCTGGCGTGCCCATCCGCACGATCTACGCGGGCGAGAAGAGTCATATCAAGCCTCTGCATCAGACCGTGCATTTTCTGCGCGTGGTCTGGCAGACACGGCGCGCCATGCGTCGGGCGCGCGCAGGCGGTGCCTCATCGTACTGGCCCTCGCTGCTGCTGTTGCCGCTAGTCGCACTGGCGGGGGCGCTGCTGATCCTGGCAGGCGGGATAGACATAGACGCGGCGGGCACTCCTTCTCCTGTCTATCCCACGCCCGCGCCGATCGCCTTCACGCCGCCGACGCCGCTGCCACCGACTCCTGAGCCGACATTGCCCGCGCCGGAAGAAATCATCGGGCTGCCCGCGCCAGACTTCGCCCTGCCGCTACTGGACGGTGAGACAGTCCGCCTGGGCGCTGTGCGTGGGCAGGCCGTGTTCCTCAATTTCTGGGCGACATGGTGCGTCCCTTGCCAGAACGAGATGCCATTGCTGCAACGCTTGCAGGACGAACTGGGCGAGGCCGTGCGCGTGATCGCTGTCACCGACCCGCACCTGGGTCAGACCGAACAGCAGGTGCGCGAATTCCTCAGGCGCTACGGCATCACGTTTTCGGTGGCCCTGGTGGAAGACGAGGCGGTCTACCGTTATTTCGATGTGGCGCAAATTCCGCTAACGATTATCCTGGATAGGGACGGGGTGGTGCGTTTTCGCCATATCGGAGAGCTAACCGCCGCAGATGCCAACCGCTATCTGGCTCAGATCGCGCCGGACGAGGAGTTCACCGGCGGCTGAGCACCTCTGTACACGGAGTAGAGTATGCTGACCCATCGCAAACTGCAACGAGTGGCCGAGATCATCGAGTCGGCCAGGCTGGATGCCATTGCCCTGGTGCCGGGGGCTAATCTGCATTATCTCACCGGCATTGATTTTCACCTGATGGAGCGCCCGCTGGTAGTGTTCTTCTTGCCAGATCGCGAGCCGGTGGCGGTACTGCCCGCCCTGGAAGAGGCCCGCCTGGCCGCCTGCGACATCCCTATGACTCTGTTCCCCTGGTCAGATGCTGAGGGCTACGGCCCGGCCTTCGCCGCGGCAGCAGGCACGCTGCGACTGGC
This sequence comes from Anaerolineae bacterium, assembly GCA_034433965.1. Classification (GTDB taxonomy): domain Bacteria; phylum Chloroflexota; class Anaerolineae; order Aggregatilineales; family Aggregatilineaceae; genus UBA2029. Next base: position 7,820 of record DAOTZZ010000283.1, on the reverse strand, counting down.
GGGTAAGCGCATTGGCGTGGAAGAACTGCGGATGCGGGTGCTGGAAGCGCGTATCCTGGAAGATACGTTGCCCGGCGCGACCCTGGTGCCTGCCAGCACGCCCCTGGCCGCGCTGCGCCTGCGCAAAGACGCCGACGCCATCCGCGCCCTGCGCGAAGCGATCCGCATCAGCGAGGCGGCGCTGTACACGGTGATGGATCGGGTGCGCCCCGGCATGACCGAGCGCGAGATCGCCGCGCTGATCACCATGGCGCAGCTCGAACAGGGCGGCGGCAAGCACCCCTTCGAGCCAATCGCGCTCAGCGGCCCCAACAGCGCTTTGCCTCACGGCGAGCCGGGCGAGCGTGTGATTGCCGAAGGTGAACCGTTGCTGCTGGACTTCGGCACAACGGTACGCGGCTATGCTTCCGACATTACGCGGACGTTCTGTGTGGGTGTGCCCTCGCCGCGCCTCATGGAAGTCTACGAGGTGGTACGCGCCGCCAACGAAGCCGGACGCGCCGCGGCCAGGCCGGGCGTGCCCGCGCAAGAGGTGGATCGCGCGGCACGCCGTGTCATCGAGGAGGCGGGCTTCGGTCCCTACTTCACGCACCGCACTGGCCATGGCCTGGGCATGGAAGCGCACGAAGGGCCGGGCATTGTCGAGGGCAACGAGATGATCCTGGAGCCGGGGATGGTCTTCACCGTAGAGCCGGGTATTTACCTGCCCGGCGAACTGGGCGTGCGTATCGAAGATGACGTGCTGATCACGCCCAACGGGTCTGAGAGCCTGACGACCTTCCCGCGCGACCTGCGGCGCATTGGCTGGTAAGAGGGTGCGCGGCACCTGTCCCCCCAGGTGCTGCTGTGTCATCGCCAGGCTGCTGCCCCCAACGCCGGGCAGCGGCCTGCTTCTTTCTACCTTCTGACTTTGCCCAATCGTTGCACAAGCAAGCCCTGCAAGGTTATATTTTGTGTGACGAATATTTGAGAAATTGGCATGGCGTGCCGTTTTGCCGTCACGCCCGTCTATCTCACCATGAGGATCGCCCTGCATGTGCCCGACCGTGTGGATTTACCTGGGCGAGATTTATCGCCTGCAAGAAGAGACCCCCTGGCCCACGCTGTCCATGGTGGCCGATGCCATGGGCGTATCCTTGCAGGCGGCCTCGCGCATGATCCGGCGCATGGTCGAAAACGGCACTATCGAGCACGAGCCATACAAAGGGGTGCGCCTGACCCCCGCGGGCGAAGCCATCGCCTTGCAGGTGATCCGCCGACACCGCATCCTGGAGGCTTTCCTGGTGCAGGTGATGGGCTTCGGCTGGGAAGAAGTGCACGAGATGGTCGAGACGCTGGAGCGCGGCGTGCCGGAGCCGTTGGTTGAGCGCATGGATGCCATGGCTGGTCATCCCAGGCGCTGCCCGCACGGAGAGCCGATCCCCACAAAAGACGGCGTGATGCCGCGCCTGGACGATCGCCCGCTCACTGCCTGGCCGGAGGGAACGCCGGCCCAGGTGAGCCGCGTGAAGACGCACGATCCGGAGAAGCTGCGCTACCTGGCCAGCGTCAACCTGATCCCTGGCACGACGCTCACCGTGCGCAACCGCAGCCCCTTCAACGGGCCGCTGCATCTGGACTGCGGGGGGGAATGGCTGGTGGTGGGCAACGAGCTGGCCAGCGAACTATACGTGCAGCAGCCCGATCCCGCCTTCGTGCCGCAGCCCATCGTCAGCGGTCAGTCTTCTAAGCGACTTTGATGACCCGGCGCGGTTTCAGCCGCAGCACGATGATGTCCAGGTCAGCCCAGGCGGCGATGTCCTGCTCGGCCTGGGCCGGTTCTTCATAGCGGTAGGTCAGCCGCCGCACCCATTCGTCGTCTGGGTCTGGCTCGATGACGAAGTCCCCTTTGATCAAATAGCCGCCTCCGTCATCGGGTTCGCCGCCAATGACCACCGCGCCTTTGGGATTGGCGATGAGGTAGTCCACTTTGCGCGTGTCGCGTGCACTGATCAAGACGATGTCGTCGCCATCCAGCATAAACCACACAGGCACCGTATGCGGGTATCCTTCGGGATCAATGACCGATACCCGCGCGATCAGGGGCTTGCTCAACACGGCTCGTGCCCGTTCGTCAAAGAGGGTCATGGCTATACCTGTCTATCCAAAAAGTGAGACGCGCATACCGTCGAGTATACCTGTGACCGCCCTGCGGCGCTTGTGCCCAGACCAATTATCGAGTATTTGTAGAACAGCGCACGGACACCTATCACCAACCTCTTCCGACCGGCAATTGCTCACACCATCGCTGAGGACAGCCATGCCCACCCCGCTCCGACCGTTTCCCCTGCGCATCAGTCTGCTCTATCTCGCTTTCTCTGCCATCTGGATCATCGGTTCCGATGTGGTTGTGGCCACTCTGGCCGGCGAACCCCATCAGGTCGAGCAGACGGCTAAAGGGCTGTTCTTCATCACGGTGACGGCTGGTCTACTCTATAGCCTGTTGTGGCGCGAGCATCGCGCCCAGACCCAGATTGAGGCGAAGCGACGCCGCGCCAACCGCGCCTATCGCCTGTTGAGCTCCTGCAACCAGGTCGTTGTCCGGGCGGGAGATGAGACCGCGCTGTTACACGGACTGTGCCAGACGATTGCGACGGCGGGTGGTTACCGGTTGGCCTGGGTGGGCTTCGCCGAACAGACGCCGGAACGCCTGATCCGGCCAGTCGCCTGGGCGGGATACGAAGCGGACTACCTGTCCACCATCCGCCTCACCTGGGCCGAAGATCAGTCTGGCCATGGTCCGGCGGGGACGGCCATCCGCACCCGCCTGCCCCAGGTAAGTCGCTTCATCGCCGACGATCCACATTTCGCCTGGCGCGCAGAAGCGTTGCAGCGAGGGTATCAGTCGGTGCTGGTTCTGCCGTTCGCGGTCGAGAGCGAAGAGTGGGGCATACTGGCCATCTACGCCGCCGAACCGGATGCCTTCGACAACGACGAGGTGCTCTTGTTGGACGAATTGGCCCGCGACCTGGCCTATGGGCTGCGCGCCCTGCGCGACCGCAACGCCCTGCAGGAAACTACCCGCACCCTGGCCGAGGTAGCGCAGCGCCAACTGGAACTCGACCGATCCCGGCTGCTGCTATCCATGGCCGTTCACGACTTGCGCAACCCGTTGGCCGTCATCCAGACCGCGCTAGACGTTCTGGATCGTTATGGCGATCGCCTATCCGAGGCCGAACGAGAGCAGCGCCGCAAGCGGATTGCGGAAAGCATTCAGTTCATGAGGAACCTGCTCGACGATATCCTGCTGATGAGCAAAGCCGGTTTGCCCACTCTGCCGGTGCATCTGGAACCGCTGGACATCGTGGCTTTTTGCCGCCAGATGCTGGCCGACATCGCTCAGACCTCAGCAGAACATCGGCTGGAATTCGAAGGGCCGCCAGAGAGTGTACAAATCATCACTGATCGCAAACTGCTGCGTCACATCCTGACTAACCTGCTGGAGAACGCCGTGCGCTATTCGCCGGCGGGCAGCACAGTGACCCTGACCCTGCATCCCCAGCCCGATCGCCTTGTCTTGCGCGTCGTGGATCAGGGCATCGGCATCCCCGCCCAGGAACAGGCGCATGTGTTCGAGCCGTTCTTCCGCGCCAGCAACGCGGGCAACATCCGCGGCAACGGCCTGGGGCTGACGATTGTCAGGCAGGCGGTCGAGGCGTTGGGAGGCACCATCGCGGTAGAGAGCACCGAGGGTCAGGGCTCGACCTTCACTGTGACGTTGCTCCTGCCCTCTGCGAACGGATGAAAAACAACAAGCCCGCCATCAGGCGGGCCTGTCTTTCTATTTGCGCCCATTGGCCCGACGGCCATTGGGCATGTCTTTTTCGGAGATCAGGTAGGGCACGCTGATCACCACCACGTCCTTCATATAGCGCAAGCGCATACGCAGGATGGTCGCTGTCTGATTGTGCAGGAACTGCCCGCCCAGCTCGGTGGTGACGAATTCCGGCACGACGACCGTGATCAGTTGGTCGGGGAATTCCTCGTGGTTGACGCGCTCAATATAGTCCACCAGCGGAGTGAGGATGTCGCGATAGTCGTAGTCAATGATCACCAGGCGGATGCCTTCGGTCAGGTTGGGGAAGCGCTTCCAGCGCTCCTCGATGCGCTGATGCATCTGCGGCGAGGTGACAATGCTCACCGCGCGCACGTCGCGCGACAGTCGCTTGGCATATTGCAGGGCGCGCAGCGTGCCCTTGTGCACATCGGCGATGGGCACGATCACCACATCGGCCACCTCGACCAGATCGCTTTCCTCCACGCGGCTCGTGCTCAGCGCTGCCGCCACGCGCTCGTAGTGACGGTGAATGCGGTCGAACATGAACACCAGCAGCGGGATGAGCAGCGCGACGATCCAGGCTCCTTCCAGGAATTTGGTCGCTACCAACACGAGGAAGACAGTGCCCGTGACGGTCGCCCCCACCAGGTTCAGACGACGCTTCCAGCGCCAGTTCGGCTCGTAGTGAATGGTGGTGGCGCTGGTCTTCATCGTCTGCCCCGGTTGCAGGGTGCCGATCTTCTGCATCAAGCGGCTCATGCCCGTCTGCGACAGCGTGAAGCTGAGCATCACCCCCAGCGCGTAGAGCGGCAGCATGGCGATTTCGTCCGCCTGGAAGATGACCACGATCAGCGACGAAAGCGCGGCCAACACCAGAATGCCCATGCTATAGACCAGCCGGTCACCGCGGTTCTGCATCCAGCGCGGCAAGAGGCCGTCTTTGGCCAGCAAGGAACTCAGGCGCGGGAAGTCCTGATAGCCCGTGTTGGCGGCCAGGAACAGGATCAGCGCGGTGAAGGCCTGTACCCAGTAGTAGAGCACGCTTGTCCCTGCTACATAGCGCGTCATCTGTGACAGGATACTCTCTTCTTCCTCCGGAATCAGGTGCATGGTGGTGGACAGGAACGAGATGCCAATGAACAGCGACATGGCCATGATGCCCATGGCCACCATGGTCTTGGCCGCGTTCTTCGATTCGGGTGGCTTGAATGCCTGCACGCCATTGCTGATGGCTTCGATGCCGGTCAATGCCGTGCAGCCGGCCGCAAAAGCACGTAAAAGCAGCCAGATATAGGCGAAGCCCACCACGTCTTTCTGCTTGGGTACGGCCTCGTGGAACACTGGCAGGGGATCGGCTCCGAACAGCCCGGCATGGCGCACCAGGCCAATGACGATGACCACCATCACCCCGCCCACGAAAGCGTAAGTGGGGAAGGCGAAGATGGTGCCGCTCTCGCGCACGCCCCGCAGGTTGATCCAGGTGATGAGACCGATGGCAAACAGAGCAATGAAGAGGCGGTATTCGAATAGCTCCGGCACGGCGGAAGTCACCGCGCGCACGCCCGCCGACGTAGAGACCGAGACGGTCAGGACATAGTCGGTCAACAAGGCCGCCGCAGCCAGGTGAGAGGGCAGACGGCCCAGGTTGTCCTTGGCGACCGTGTATGCACCCCCTCCTTCGGGGTAGTGCAGAATGGTCTGAATGTAACTGAAGACAACCAGCAACACCAACCCGGCCACGGCCAGGGCCAGGGGCATAGTCATGCTCAGCGCACCGCTGCCCAGCACGATCAATACGTGCATAATTGCTTCAGTCGCATAGGCGTTGCTGCTGATCGGGTCGGAGGCGAAGATCGCCAGCGCGCGTACTTTGTCGAGCCGTTCGTGAATCTCGCGGCTGCTGGGGAACGGTTCTCCGATCAGCAGGCGTTTGACAGCAGTCAGGTTCATAGCAGACTCCGGACAGAACCCAGCATAAGCCAGATCGCCCTAGCGTGCCGATTACATGGGGCAGAGAAGGCCAAACAAAAAAGCCTCACTCAGAATCCGGGCAAGGCTTGGTCGAGACATACGTGCAAACCTGGTGGGTGTCACTCACTCCAGGCTGAGACACCCTGGGAACAGGATATCCCATTGCCTGTTGACGCCGCGCCGCTTAAGGAAAATGTGTTAAGGTATCCAAACTATACGATAAAAGGGCGCACATAGCAAGGGTGCCTGGATCAGGGTAATTACAAGAACCGTGTTAGAAGCAGACTCAGGAACGTACCGCATTGCCAGCGAAGAGAAACATGCACTCACCGGTCAGGCAAGGAAGCACATTTGTCGGACTGACCTCTTGTCTGAAAATCCCATAGACTCACGGCCCATAGCAAACTATAATATCCCTACGAAGTTCAATATCCGGTAGTTAGCCCGTGGCATGGCATGGTTGTCACGGGCTGTCTAGTGTAGCGCCCTGGTTTACGAGCCAGGCGCATGCAAGAAAAGCGCTGTCTATGGTCACACATAAAGCCAACCAATCGCGATTCTCGTTGTCTCGATTGCTCATTGGCAAACCTCTGGCCACCGAGGCTCTGCCTCACCAGACTGTCAGCAAGACTGTCGGCCTGGCCGTTTTCGCATCGGATGCGCTGTCGTCTACGGCCTATGCGACTGAAGAAATCCTGATCATCCTGGCGCTGGCAGGCACCAGCATGGCCACCCTGGGTCTATCGCTGCCGATTGCCATTGCCATCGCGTTGCTGCTAATTATCGTCACAATCTCCTACCGCCAGACGATCTACGCTTATCCCAATGGGGGTGGTGCGTATATCGTCGCGCGCGACAATCTGGGCGAGTTGCCCGCTCAGATCGCGGGAGCAGCATTGCTCACTGACTATATCCTCACTGTGGCGGTCAGTATCTCGTCCGGTGTGGCACAGATCACGTCGGGTTTTCCGGCGTTATATCCCTATCGCGTGGAATTGGCCGTAGGCGTGATCGCGTTCATGACGGTTGTCAACCTGCGTGGAGTGCGCGAAAGCGGGCGTCTCTTTGCCATACCCACCTATTTCTTTCTGGGCACCATGTTCCTGACCCTGGCCATCGGCATGGTGCGCTTTGCACTGGGAGACCTGCCGACAGTTACTGGCGTGGAAGCCATGCATCAGGGCACGCATGCGCTGACGTTGTTCCTGATTCTGCGGGCGTTCTCCAGTGGCAGCACCGCTCTGACGGGCATCGAGGCTATTTCGAACGGCATCACCGCCTTCAAAGAGCCACGGAGCCGCAATGCGGCGGTAACTCTGGTGTGGATGAGTGGCATTCTGATCACCCTGTTTCTGGGCATCACCTTCATGGCCCATCAGATTCAGGCGCTTCCCAGCGAGACAGAAACCGTGATCTCGCAGATGGGGCGCACGGTTTATGGCGATAGCAGCCCGCTCTATTTCCTGTTGCTGGCAGGAACAGCGCTCATTCTGTTGATGGCTGCCAACACCAGCTATGCAGATTTTCCGCGCCTGGCCGCCTTGCATGCCGGCGACGGCTTCTTGCCGCGTCAGCTCACCTACCGGGGCAGCCGGTTGGTCTTTTCCTGGGGCATCATGGTCTTGGCCACTTTGGCGTCGCTGCTGGTGATCGTCGCCAATGCCCGCACTACAGCTCTGATCCCACTGTACGCCATCGGTGTATTCCTCAGCTTCACCATCTCCCAAACCGGGATGGTGGTTCGCCTGCGCAAACTCGGTCGACTCCGTCCGGGTGAAGAAGTGCCCGGTCGCGAGACTGTGATGCGCTACGACCCTCGTTGGCGTCTGAAGATAGTGATCAGCGGCCTGGGAGCGGTTTGCACGGGCATCGTGATGATCATCTTCGCGGTGACCAAATTCACCAGTGGGGCTTGGTTCGTGGTGATTCTGATACCGACCCTGGTGTACATCTTCTTCCGTATCCACTATCACTATCGCGATGTGGCGCATGCCCTCAGCCTTGATGGCATACCTGTAGATGTTGAGAAGCG
>DAOTZZ010000282.1:0-13032 GCA_034433965.1 Anaerolineae bacterium | reverse complement strand
TGCAGTGTGTTGTCCTTGCCGCAGTACAGCACGCCATACTCGGTGTCTACCAGCCCGCGCAGCAGGCTGCTCACCGTGGCGTCGTCTGCACGCGGCGCAAACCGGCTCAGCACAATCTGACTGCTGTCAGTCGTCAGACCACTGTAGTCCTGCCCGCCGAACAACGCCCCCCCAGTGAGCGTGATAGCCGTGCCGGTTTTGACGAGCGTAATCCCGTCTCCCCACAGGCCGGGGCAGACTGCCGTGATGAGCACCCGCGAAATGGCCGGTTCGCCGAACGTCACTTTCATCCGCGAGCTCGGCGTCCCGCCGATGAATCTCCAGCCGTCCCCGCTTTGATAGACCGCCATGCCCCACACGTCGCTGGCATTGTCCGTGCCATCCCACTCCGCGTACCAGTCGCTCAACTGCCAGTCACCGCTCAGAATGGGAGCCAGCGGGCGCAACACGACCCAGTAGGTCGTGTTGGCCGACACATTGACCGGCATATCGAACGGCCAGAGCTCCCAGCCGCTCCACTCGCCCGTCTGCGGATACGACCATGAGCGGGTGATGAGCTTCTCGGCCAGTTTGGTGCCCGGCAGGCCGTTGGCTGCCTCGGTGTAGATTTCTGCACGCAGCCGTGCCGTGATACCTGTGCCGGGGCGGGTAATCACCGGAGGGTAGTAGATGTACATCTCCACGCTGAGGAGTTCCCCGCCGCTGGCTGGTGTCCAGCGTTGGGCCAGCCAGCGCTCGGCGCTGCCGCTGACCAACCGCTTGTGCTGCACATACTCCCAGGTCGGCCCCGGCTCCGGGTCGCTTTCGTCGCGGGTGTAGACTGTCGTGCCGCCAGACCCGCCCGGCAGATACTCCGCCGTGACCAGTGGGTGTCGCCGCGTCCCCGTCCCATAACCGCCCGTCTGGGCGTCCTCATTGATGGCCGCGGTCAGGCTCTGTGCGGCTGTCTGCGTGCCGCTGCTCCCCCGCGCCACCTCGTATGCCGCGGTGGGCGTGGTGCGGAACGTGTACACTTGTCCGCCGATACCCACCGTATCGCCCTCGGCGGGCAGTGAGTTGACGAGGATGGCCCTCGACGCGGCCCGCTGGCGCATCGCCGTCGCCACCACACGGCGCACCGCCTCGTCCAACGCCACCCCCTCGAAGACTGGCATACTCACCCGGCGCACCTGCAGCAGACCCAGCAGGTCGCTGGCCTGTATGGTCACCGTGCGTTCCCCAAATGCGCCCGGCGCTGGCGTGATATGGGTCACTGCGCCGGTGAATTCAACCACACTGTCATGCTTAACGCGCACCGTCTGCCCTACTGCGACCGGGACCCCGTAAGTGCCGTCGCTGGCCGGGGAGTAGCTGCCACTGGCGTTATCGACGACTACCGTGGCCTCACCGGGCTCTGCGACGCGCTCTTCGCCATCGGTCATGCCACGCCGCACGGCCACGCTGAGCACGTTGCTCAGTGGTATCCACTGCCCTAGCTCGTTCAGCGCCTCGACAGTGATGGCCATCAGCTCACCCCTCGTGGTACGGTCAGCCTGCTATCACGGCGCGCCGCTGCCCGCTCCAGTTCGCGCAACAACGTTTGTACATCCTGCACCCCGTGCACATGCACGTCGCCGGTGATGACAATACCGCGTCCCTCTCCGCCGCCGCGCTCCAGCCGCGAGAGCGGGATAATCGCCTCCGGCTCTCTCTCGCCAACCAGTGCGAGCGTCGGTCGCGTAACAATGCCACCAGCCGCAAACGCGGGGATAGGAAGCGGATTGTCGGGCAAATCAATCTTCCCAAACTTCACGTCCACCGTCTGCGGCCCGCCCAGAATGCCGGGCAGGTCAAACGTATGGCGCACACTCCCCAGGTCGATCTCGTTCGGGATGGCATCATTGATCATCTGCACAAGTTTGGCAGGCAATGAGCGCAGAACATTCACAATCCCATCGAAAATCGCCCGCCCTAGACGCACTGCCGCTTCCAGCGCCGTTGGAACCGCGTTGACTACCGACACCGTCGCGTCGCTCAGTACTCCCACGATGAAACCTGGCAACGCTCCGATGATCGTCTTCAGGTTCTCCCACACCCCTACCCATGCCTGAATCTGGCTGGTGTCTACGAACACCTCAGCGATAGTGCGCGGAATAGCCAACAGCGCCAGACCTAACCCCTTCAGTGTGCCCGTCAGCCCACCCTCGCCAAATGCGTCACGCACCTCGCGAACACGGTCGCCCAGGCCCAGGAAGTTGGTCTCCACCGCCCGGACTATGCCCACGACTAGCGCCAACACTCCGGCTACCATCAATACCGGTGGCGACAGTAGCGCGAATCCGCTGCTGGTGATGCTCAACACAGCAGATAGTGCGGTCAATGTCGTCGTGAGCACCACAATGCCTGCCGCCAGCCCTACAACCGTCTGTGCAACCTGCGGATTCTCATCAGCCCACATGATGAGCAAACCTACCACGCCAGTCAAAACGTCGATGAGCGGTCGTAATCCATTTTCAACCAGCGACTGCAGGTTCTTGATGAGCAACACTTCCAGACTGCTTTTCAGACGCTGTGCCGAGCTAGACAGCGTATCGGTCTTCGCTGCTGCAATCTCTGCCGCGCTAGCCTGATTGCCCATGGCATCGAGCATGTCGGTGATACTCAGGTCGCCTAGCAGCGCGTTCATGGCCACCAACCCGTAGCTCCCGGCGAGCGCCTTGAGCGTCTCGTTGGCCTCCTGGGGCGTCATATCCGCCAAACCTGCTTTGATATCAGCGAGAATGTCTGGCAGCGGGCGCATATTCCCTTGAGCATCATAGAACGACGTGCCCAACCGCTCCCAGGCCGCCTGCACGTCATCAGTCGGTCTGGTCATGTTGAGCAACATCGATTTGAGTGCCGTGCCCGCCTCAGCTCCCTTGATACCATTCTCCGACAGCACCGCCAGCGCCGCCGCTGTTGTCTCTATGTCCAGCCCCATCTGTCGCGCCACTGGGCCGACATTGGCCAGACCTTCGACTAACAAGGCCACCGTCGCGCTGGACGCGCCCTCTGCTGCGGCCAACACATTCACCGCCGCCGCGCTGTCTTGTACCTCCAAATTGAACATCTGCAGCACGTCGGTCAGCGCGTCTGCTGTCGTCCCCAGGTCGAGTCCGGAGATCGCCGCCAGCGTCAGCACCTGTGGCAGCGTGCTCATCGCCTCATTTACACTCTGGCCAGACGCCACCAGTTGCAGCATCGCCTCTGCTGCCTGCGTGGCGCTGAATTGCGTGGTGCGCCCCATGTCGAATGTCAGTTCGCGAACACGTTCCAGTTCATCACCAGCCAGACCGGTGCGCGCGATTAGCTCTGCCATCGCGTTCTCGTAGCCAGTGAACGCACGCAGCCCTACCGCACCGATGGCTCCCAGCGCCACACCAACTGGAGCCAGCGACATAGCCGCACTGCGTACTCCGCCTACCAGTCTGTTTATGCGCGTCTGCACCTGGCCCAGGCCGGACATAGCGCCGCGTACGTCCGCGCCCACCTCAACGACCAGTTGCGCCACCGTCAGCGCCATTTCTGCGTCCTGTGTTGCATCTGCTCTGCCTCTGCCCGCTCAGCCTCGATGGCCCAGCGCAGCCAGATCACCTCACGCGCTGCCAGCTCCCACGGGGCTACGCCCAGATACCGCGCCGCCCGCAGCAGCAGATACCAGTCCGGCGGTGCCCCTAGCGCGCCTTCGGTCGCGAGCCACCGACCGAGGGCGCGGGTGTCTGAGGGCGGGGGGCCAGGTCAGCGCTGATCGCCTCCATCACCTGGTTGAGGAACAACACCGGCAGTGCGCGCAGCGTCTCCTCATCTGTTGGCAACGTCTCGCCGTCCTCGTCCACCACGTCCCAGCCGCGCAACACGGTCGCCAGGAACTGTACCAGCGTCTCCGTGCTGGCCTCCTGAGCCAGCAGTTCGCTGAGCATCGCCGGTGTGACAGCAGCGTGCGCGTACGTCACCGTCAGCGTGCCCGCAGCCAGGTCGAGCGTGATTGTGCGCGTCTCGCGCGTCAGATCGGCCAGTGTGACAGGCATAACGCCTCCTACAACGCGGCCAGCGTGTTGATGAGGGCAATCGTTAGCGCCTTGCCCCAGCCGGAGTCGTGAATCGCCCGGAACGTCCACTCCACTGCGTAGACCCCGTCCTCGTCCGAGAACTCGCCCACGTCAGTCACCATGCCGCACAGGTCGACGGTCAACTGGTAGTAGTACGTGGAGGCGATCAGCGGCCCGGTCGAGCGCAGACGCAGGTACCGCCGCTCGCCGTTGCGCAGCGCAGTCAGCGGCCCCATGCCCGTCGCGTCGGCTTCCACCAGTAACTTGAGCGTCGCCTCCGGGGGCGTCTCGACATGCGCCGCGTAGCTGTCCAGGGTGCTGTCCAGCACCCACACCGGCGCATAGCGGTCGCTCATACCGAACTCCGCGCGCAACACCCGCGTCAGTTTCGTGGTGCCAATGCCGCCGCTGGTCGTGTCCATGTAGACGTTCACGTCGCCGGGTGTCAGCGGCACCACGGCAATCTCCGTCGGCGACGCCGTCATGGTAATGCCGTCCTGGTACTCGCGCCCGATCATCTCGCCGGACAACTCGATGCTGTCCCGCGCAACGCGCAAGTTCAGTTCACGCACCAGCCCGTAGGTGAACTTGCCTGCTCGCGTGCTCGACCCAGCCTCGACCGTGTACGTAGCCGGGGTATCCGTGCCCGCCTGTGCAGGTTCGAACGTCCACAGGTACGCCGCTGTGCCGCCCTGCTGCACCGGTGTCGGTTTCTCGATCAGCCCGCTGAGCAGGTAAGCCAGGTCGTTGTACGCCGGTACGCCGGCGATTTTTGTCTGCACCCACTCGCGGTTCAGATAACTGATGGTCGGAAACTTGCCCCCCACGGGCCGAAACACCTCCGTCTCGGCCTGCACTGCGGGGGTAATCCCAACCGCCTGCAGCTTTTTGTTGGCTGCCACCCCCGTGCCCGGCGTCGTCTCCACACCGAGCTGAACCGCCTCATACACACTCGCTCGTTCTGGCATTTCGTCGCCTCCTACGCCTGCACCAGCAGGCGATACTGTCCACCTAGCGCGACATACGTCACGCCATCCACCGTCTCAGCCATGTCAATTGGAAACTCGCGCACACAGGCCAGCACGTTGGTGCCCGAACCTGCGTGCAGCAGTTCGTCAACACGTGTCGCCGCCGCCGCGAGAGTCGCATACTCCGACCGACGACCCCACACCCGCACCAGCACCGTGATCTGCGATAGGATACGCACTGCGCCCACCGCCTCAACGTCTCGCCCAGCCTGGTACGAGAACACCAGGTAGGGCATGGCCGCACCTTGCGGAGCCAGGTCGCGGTACACACGCTGACCGACGTAGCCCTGCAGCGTCGCGTCGCCGGACAGCGTCTGATACAGCCACTGATGCGCCAGCGCGGTTTCGATCACTTCACAATGCGCTCCATTGCCGCCAGAAACGATGGTCTGACCGCCTCAGCCGCCGGAGCCATGTACGGTCGCGCCCGCTGCCGCGACGTGCCAAACTCCACATACGCCGCATACTCCACATGCGGCGCGATGTAGGCGTGCAGCGGGTCGTCCTGCCACGTCTGGATGCTGTTGCGCAGTGCGCCGGTATCCACAGGCGCGGTCGTTTTCGCCCGCGCCTCGATATCCCGCGCGGCCTTGCTGACTGCTGCCGCCGCCGCCTGCTGCAGTTCGCGTGACAGCCGTGGCAGGTCGTTGTAAACGACCCGGATAGCGTTTGCCATCACTGCACCTTTACTACCATCACCCGCCGCAGCACCTCCAGGCTGCCCGACAGCACGGCGACGACCTCGAACGTGCGCGTTCCCAGCACCAGCCGGTCGGTTTGCCTCACGTCTGTGCCAGCAGGCAGCAACATGACCCACACCTGCTGTCCGGTCAACCGTTCGGCGATGACCAATTCCTCTGGCTTTAGGCCAGCGCGCGCCAGAAAGCCAGTGACGCTGGCCACCGTGTTCCAGGTCTGCGTCTCGCCGCCATAGCCGTCACTGACCGTTGTCGCGCGCTGCACAGACACGGTCTCCGTCAGCAACTGGTTGGCATCGGCACGGAGCTGAGCCAGCTCCTCACCAGACAACGTCATCACGTCTCACCTGTACGAATCGCGGTCGCGCCTGCATCCGGTATGTCTGTGCCAGCTCGCGCAGCGCTTGCGCCTTCTGCGACCGCCGCAGTACCTGGCCATCTACGCTCACATCGAACGAGGTGCTCTCTGCCGCCGCGCGTGCCTCCAGCACCAGCGCCGCCGCCAGCGCCAGGTCGTAGCGCGTGCCATACAGGTACACTGGCCCGTCCTGGTGCGCCGCGAACGTCCAGCGCCCGGTCAACGCATCCACCGTGGCCGGTGTGAGCGTCGCCCCGCCTGGCCCCACCAGCTTATGCTTGCTGTCGAACGCTCCGCCGCCGGGCGACACGTACTCCAGGTACTGCGTCTGACCGGAAACGACGGTGGGCAGCGGAATGAGCAACTCACCGGCGACGGGTTCGCTGGCGCTGGCCAGGAACGTCTGCAGTTGGCTGTCGCTCATCTGCTCCGCCGTCACGCCGGTCATCGTCCGCAGTTGCGTGATCAACAGCAGCATCGCTCATCTCCAGTCCCTGCGCGGCATACCACGCCGCGACCTCCTCGCCCGTCGCCTCGCGGAAACCACCAGCCAGCAACTCCGGCAGCCAGTCGTCTGGCACGCTGTGCACAACCCCGTGCAGGTTGACTACATACGCCATGACAAACCTCCCAGGGGGGCTAATGCCCCCCTGTGTTAGCTGAGCACTACGCAACCGAGCGCATTACGCAGCACAGCCACGCCGTACAGCACGTCCAGCGTCACCTGCAAGCCCAAGTAGCTGGGGTTGTAGGCGAACTGCACGCGGATGACCAGGTCGCTGTCCGGGTCGCGCACAGTCGTGGCGAAAACGCCAGTGCCCGCGGGCGGCTCCGGCAGCGCGCGCATCGCCAGGATGAACGCTTCCGGATGCAGCGCCAGGTTCTTGGTGCTGTTCGGAGTGCCGGAAACCACCGGCACCCGCTGCGACATGTACACGTCGAACCCGTACAGCCGCCCGATGCTACCTTCCGCCACCGCCTCCGCGCGGGCGTTGGCGAAATACGCGCCGAGATTGCTGTCGGCCAGTAGCGCGATCTCGTCCTTCGGCGAGATGATGAGCACGCGCGGAGCCACCGGTGCCAGGTTGTCGTTGAGCTTCTTGCGCGCGCTGCGCACCGTCGCAGCGCTGATATCCGTGCCGCTAGTACCCACGCTGCTGGTCAGCGAGGTGTAGAGCGCGAACAGGTCGTCCTCGATCGCGTTGGCAATCGCGGGCACCGCCGCGTTCAGATAGCGATCCATGATGTTCTGGTTCGCCTGCGCACGGGCCACGTCCTCAATGAGGAACGAGACTTCCTTGTGCTTGTCCAGCGTCACCGTAACCTCGCTGCCCGTGGGAGCCTGAAGCGTCACGGTAGACCCGGCCGCCTTGTTTTGTGCCGTGAACGTCCCCGGATAGGGAATGTGCAGCACGTCACCAGTCACGAACCGGTCATCGGCGCTGTCACGCGCTACCAGACGCGCCAGCACGATGTTGCCGCGCAAGATTTCCAGCGCTCGCTGTGCCCAGATTTCCGGTATGAAATACTGGGCTACAGTTGGGGTAATGTTAGGCATTGGTTAGTCCTCCTCGATTCGTCCCTCGCGCATCGCACGCAAAATGTCCTCGCGATGCGCTTTGAAAAATGCCGGGTCACGGAGTTCCGACCGGCGATACGTTCGTGCGGCCCCGCGCGCAGGATTGGTTGGCGTCACCGCTGGCTGAGCCGCCAGGTAAGGTCGCTGCTGCACCATCTGCCGCAACAGCGCCTCCAGGTTGCGCGGCTGACCGTCCTCGTCGAACTCCACCGCGGCCATGTCGAGCAACTTCCAGGCCGCCTCTGGGTCAACGATGCCTACCCGCTGCGCGTGCAGCACGACCTGGTGCTGCAACCGCTCCTCTTGCAGACGGCGCTGCAACTCCGTATGCTCGCGCTCCAGCGCGGCCAGCCGTTGCGCCTGGCGCTCCTGTTCGGTGAGCTTCTCGCTCTCGAAGCGCTTCACGGTCTCCTCCAGCTCCCGCAACTTCACGCGGTAGCTGGCCGCCTCCGCCCGCAATCGCCGTACGTACTCCGCATCAAAGACCTGCGGCTCCTGCCCGCCGGTCTGCTGTTCCGCCACAGACGACCCCTGGCCGTCCCCTTCAGCGCCCACCTGGGGCTTCACGTCGTCCATCTGTCATACTCCTGTCACGCTGCAAGTCGCCGGATCGACTCCGGCGGTTCCTCATCGAGTTCACGATACAATCGCAGCAACGCCCTGGCTGCCGCGCGTTTCTTCGCTACTGGTGCGTCTACCCCCCCACGAGCCCCGGCCAAGGCTGCCGCCGCCGCGTGCACGCCGTTGCGATTGAGCGTCCCGTCAGGCTCGCGCACTGGCAGTTTGCACTGATTCTTGGCCGTCGGCTCACCAGTGTGCAGGTGGATGAGACAGGCTCGGTGCCATTGCTCCAGCGAGTAATCGCTGGCCTCGAATTGCCCCCAGGCACGATTGCTAATCGTCACAGTGCCCTCCTACCCCAGCCCTCTCACAATGCTGCGCAGACTGCGCGCATACCTCATGCTGCCCCAGTCCGGGCTGTAACGCCGCCCGACGAACTGCGCTAACTGTACCCGGCCCTCTCGCCAGGCAGCATAGGCGCTGTCTCCCAGCACCGCCCGCTGCACCTCCTCAGACTGGCGCGCGAAGACGTCTGCACCTGGCTCCACATACACGCCACTTTCCGGCACCGCTAACCCCATCTCGCTCCAGGCGCGCGTCACCGGCACCATCACACAACGACCGTTGGGATGGTCGTCCAGCGTCTCGTCCAGTGTGTGCAGCGTCCCGTGCATCGCCCAGCACGCCGGGCACGTGCGCCGGTCGAGGGCGCTATACCAAATCCACCCGGTCACGACAGTGGCGTTGGCCAGGTACGACAGCCGCGTGGTCTCTCGATACACACGCAGCATCTCCGTACGGGCGATGCGCTCAGCACACGCATAGTACAACCGCCCCGCGCTGACCATCCGCTCGGCCACCACACGCGGGTTGCGCCCCAGCGCTATGCCCACTGTCAGTTCCTGCTCCACTCGCGCCAACACAGTGTCACCCAGGCCGCGCAGCAGTTTTTCCAGCGGCGAGCCGGGTCGCAACGCCCCGACCATCTGCTCGATGGCCTCCGCGGGCAGATGGTTCCACACAACCTCCAGGGTCGCCGCGCCCGGTGTCGCACGTACCAATGCCTCAGCGTGTTGTTGCGCCAGCAATGCCGCGCTGCGCTGTGCTGCGATCGTCTCCTCACCGGTCAGCTTCTGCAGCGCCGCCACCTGTGCCTGAATCTGCTGTTGCAACTGCCGCAACCGGCGCTGCGCCTCCTGCCACTCCTTAACGCCACCTTCATCGGGCAACTGCACCAGCAGTGCTGCCAACGAACGCGCCGTCTCCCTCTCAGCCTGACGATAGGCACCCAACAACGTGCGCAGCGCGTCCTGCTCGCCAGCAGCCAATGCCGCGCGGAACTCGCGCACCACACGGAAAATGCGTGCCTCACGTCGCGCGCCCATTGCCATTCACCTCAACGACACCACCGCGTGCATACGTCACCGCGGCAATCTCCGCCTCTGCCAGCGCCTGCTCAGCGCGCTTGGTTGCCTCCACGTCCGGGTCATAGCCCAGTTGCCGCAGCAGCGTGTCCTGGCTAACGCCCAGTTGCATGTCCACCATCGCCGCCTGTCGCTCGACCAACGTGTCGCGCGGCAGCAATTCTGGCCAGTGCAGACGCGGCTGGCCGCTGTACCCGCCCAGTTCCAGGAGCCGACTTGCTAGGTCAGTTAGTAGCTCCCCATACAGTGCTCGCTTCGCCTCTGTTTTCTGCAGCAGCGGCTGATACAGGATATGCAGCGCCACGCCGGACAATCCACCGGTGTGCTCAAGTTTGCCCGTGGCCACCTCCGGGATGCGCGCAATCTCGTGCAGCGCCTCCCGCAAGCGCTGGTACGTAGCGATGCTGCTGCTCAGATCGCTCGTCATCTCCAGGTTGCGCAGCTCGGCTTCTGGGGACGGCAGCACCAGTGTGCCATCTACCGCCGTCTGCAGTTGCGTTGCCAGAAACCCCTTGCCCCACGTGCGCGGGTGCGCGTGAAAGCGCAGGATGCGAGCAATGTTGCTCAGCACGCGGTTGATGGCGTAGTTGAGCTGCAGGATGTCGTCCTCCAGGTCACTGACGCCCCAAAACTCGTTGGCCGCTGGCAGGTTCTGGCAGTGTAACACCGGTGCCCAGGGCCGCTGCCAAATCGTTGTGTTGGTCACGCGCCAGCGACCGTTGGCCTCCCCTACGCTGTCTGTGATGCGCCACACCGACCCGTCGCGCTCGATCTCCTGCCGCATAACCAGCGCCTGGCCGTCGCGGTCAATGGTCGGGAACTGTATGCGGTAGCGCCAGACCTGCTCGTAGTCGTCCGGCTCCCAGAACACCGTGACCGTGCCGGGGTCGAGCACCACGATGCGCGGATAGGGGCGCGTGTCCAGTAGCTTGACGAACACTTGTCCGCATACCGCGCCATTCAGCGCCAGGCGCTGCAGCAACATCTGCCAGCGGTTGGCCAGCAACGCCTGTTCCAGCCAGCGCTCAGCATCCGTCTGCGTGGTTTCGTCTAACTCGATACTCGGCGGTGTACCAAACAGGTATGCTACGCCCACGTCTACGATCAGGCGCGCGTAGTTGACGATGACGTTGTCGTTGGCCTTGCCGGGCGCAGTGGTCAGCGGCTGAGGATGGCGACCGTAATACGCTTCCCAGCGCTTGCGGAACACCAGCGAGCGCTGCATCTCGTCCAGCGCCGCCGCTTGCCTGACCTGCTCCGCGATGATGCTCATTGCCACACGCTCTCCATCACCTGCAGCTCCAACCGCCGCAACAGCCCCACCGCCACGTACCGCAGCGCGTCCAGCCGGTGGAAGCTCGCCTTGTCCTCGATCTCGTCCGTCGGTTGCCCGTGCTCGTCCAACTTGCGCCGGTAGCGCCCCAGCTCGTCCAGCACCCCTGTGCAGGTGTCGAAGACGTACAGCCGCCAGGTCTTCAGCAGCTCGATGACCGCGTCGATGCCGCTCTCCACGTCGGATACCGGCGGCTCGGCCACGTTGGGCACGCCCGCCGCCGCCCAGTCCAGCCGCGCCTGCCCCTCGGCCTTCTGCCCCACGAAGTAGAGCACCACGTTCTCGCCCAGGGAGCGGGCCAGCGCGTCGGCTTCCCGCGCGTGCTCCGCCGTGCTCTTGCCCCCGTCCAGGCTCTCGCGGTACAGGTACAGCCGCCCCGTGTCGGGGTCTTGAGCCAGCCACACCTTGGCGTAATTCGCCCCGCCGGGGTCTACGCCCACCCAGCGCGGCCAGCGCCCCGGAATGGCGAAGGGGCGCACCTTGTGCCCGCCCTCGGTGTCGTAGGCGTCCACGAACATGCTGTAAATCAGCCCGGCGGGCCGCTCGAACTGGCCCTGATAGAACATGCGGAACTTCCAGCCGTCCAGGGTGGCCCGCCGTTCCTCGTATTCGGCGCGCGGGAAGCGCGGGTTGAGCACGCTGGCGAACTGCACCACGCGGATGCCCCGCTCGCCCGCCCGCCAGGGGTCGTAGATGCGCTGCTTGAGCCAGCCCAGGTTGTAGGGCGTGGTGGTGATGAGCACCCGCCCGCGGCTCAGGCTCAGGCGGCGCAGCACCGCTTCCCACGCCCCCAGCCCGAAGCCGTCCTGCCCCGCCTCGTCCAGCCAGGCGGCGTTGGCTGTGGCGCTCTCCAGCCCGCCCTCTGCCGCCGCGCTGCGCATGATGACCCGCCCCCACATCGGGTCGCTGGCCCGCGTCGCGCGAAACTGCCCCGGCACCGGTGCCCAACTGCCGCTGCGCTCGTCCCAGACGTGCTCGCACAGCTCGATGACCCCCGTCCCCGCCCACAGCCGCCCGATGCCCAGCACGCCTTCGAAGACCTCCAGCAGCGCCGGCAACATCTTGAGCTTGAACAGGTCGAAGGTGGCCGTCACCGCCAGGTAGTCGCCCGGCCCCCGCCGGGTAACCTCGCGCAGCAGCCACCACGGGCCGAAGCTGGTCTTGCCGGATTGCGTACCGGCAATCATGGCCACGATGCGCTCTTCGGCGTCCCAGGCGGCGGACTGGCCGGGGTGGAGGGCCAGCTCCACCCCGCGCACGGGCTGACCACGTCCGTCCACCGTCTCGACCACGCGGTACAGCGTCGGGGCCGTCTCAATCGGCGTCGCCGTCGGCGTCTGCGCCAGCATCACCCGCTCCCCCTACCCGGATGAAGGCGATGGGGGTCGCCTGCGTCACGCGCACGTCGTGCTGCAAGACCGGCGGGGGCACTTCCGCCGCCAGCCGCTGCAGCCTGCTGGCCAGCTCCAGCGCCTTCAGCAGCGCGGGCAGGTCGTGCTGCACCGTCACGATTTCGCGGTCCGGTTCCCCGTCGCGCCCCTTGACGTAGGTGCGCGTCGTCTTGATGAACTGCGGCAGTTGCGCCAGCGCCGCGCGCACCAGCTCGCGCAGCTCGACGCTCATCTCCCAGTCGGCGGCCCGCACCTCCGCCCGCCGCTGCTCCCACAACGCCTGCTCCTGCCGCTGCCGCTCCGCCTGGTAGGCCGCCAGCCGCGTCTGCCAGCGGTAGCGCGTCGACCACTCCGCCAGCGTCTTGAGCCGCAAAGTGGGCGGTTTTTCTGTGGGCGCTTTGTGGGTGGTTTGTAGGCGGTTTCCCCCGTACAGCGTCTGGTAGTGCGCCAGCAGGCCGCGCAGACTGCGCCCGTCGCCCAGGCGCACGTAGTCCAGGAACGCCGCATAGGCGCGCGCCGTCTCCCCCGCCAGCCGCGCCAGCGCTTCGTACTGGCTCAACTCGCCCATCTGGCACGTCACCCTGTCTCCCCAT
>DAOTZZ010000281.1:0-4643 GCA_034433965.1 Anaerolineae bacterium | reverse complement strand
GTGCACGATGCGTCTCAAAGACCTTGACGACCTGCTCGGCAGTATCCAGCGGCGCGCGCACCTCTACGCCGATATAGCCCTCGGTGATGCGCTCGTCGTACATGCGGCGGGTGAGGATAGGGAAACGGTTCTGCAGCAGAAAGCCGATGAATGCCCCCAGCATGGTACACAACGAGATCAGCTCGAAGAAGACGATGGCCGTCGGCGGGACAGGCGTCAGTTCCTGAAAGCCGACATGCAGCCGGTAAATCTGCGGCGTGACAAAGGTGATGAAGAACGCCAGCAACGCCCCGACCGCCGCACCACCCAGGGTAAACGGCAGGAACCACAGCCGTGCCGGTTTGCGCCCGAAAATCCTGGGCGCATAGGGCACATTGGACATCACCGTGATCTGCTCGTCCCTGACGCCCAGAGCGCGCACTTCGTCCAGCACATCGGCGGTCGTCTCGACATTGTCAAACAGGCCCAGCAACATCAGTTCGGCCATGATGTCCTCCTAGTGCACTTCCGTCCGCGTGGGGGCGATGGCCCGGCCTACCCGACGCACCTGCTGCATCGCCTGACCTTCGTAGACTTCCCAGACGGGGATGATCGGCACGACGCGCGTGAACAGCGCATAGAGCAACCCCAGGAAAGCCAGCGTGCCGATGGTGATGGTCACTTCCGGCCAATGCGGCGTGTAGTTGACCCAGTTGAAAGGCAGCTCGTTGCGCGAGAGTGACCCCGCCACGATCAACACGCGCTCGATATACATGCCGATCTGCACGAAGATGCCGATCACCAGCATGGCCGGTAGTGACGTGCGCACCCGCCGCGACCACAACGTCGCCAACGGCACCACGATGTTGCAGAACAACATCAGGTAGAACAACGGAGCCAGCGGGCCGGTCAGCATGCGCTGAATGGCCTTTTCCATGGGCAGATTGCCATACCAGTTGGTGATCCATTCGGCGAAGTAGAAGTAAATCCAGGCCAGCGTCAGGATGAGCAGGAAGATACCCATGGCGTTGAAGTGCTCTTCGCGCAGGAAGTAGCCGAAGCGCAACGTCTTGCGGATGATGATCATCACGATGATCACCGCTGCCACGCCGGAATAGAGCGCGCCCACCACAAAGAACGGGCCGAAGATGGCGCTGTGCCAGCCGGGCTGTATCGCCATGGACAGGTTCCAGGACACGCCAGTGTGCACCGAGAACATGACCGGGATGATCACGAAGCTGAGGATGTTGCTGACGACCTCCAGGCGGTGCCATTCGTCTTCGGCCCCGCGCCACCCCAGCGATAGCGCCCCATAGACCTTGCGCCGCCAGCCCGTCGTATGATCGCGCACCATAGCGAAATCGGGGATCAGCGCAACGAACATGAACAGGGTGCTGCCGATGAGATACGTCGTGATCGCGGTCATATCCCAGAACAGCGCCGAGCGGAAGTTCGGCCACAGTTCGCGCTGATTGGGGATGGGGATCATGTAGTATAGCTTCCACACGCTGCCCACATGGATGATGGGAAACAATCCCGCACAGGCCAGCCCAAACAGCGTAATCGTCTCCGCCGCGCGGGCGATCGGTCGCCGAAAATCCATGCGCATCAGCCGCAACGCCGCCGAGATGAACGTCCCGGCATGGCCGATACCGATGAAGTAGATCAGGTTGGCGATATACGGTCCCCACATCACCGAGCGATTGAGGCCGGTGATGCCCAGACCACTCACAATCTGGATCGCCCAGGCCGTCAGGAAAGCCAGCGTCATCGCGCCCAGCCCGGCGATGATCACCCAAAAGCGCGGGCCGGTCTGTTGCATGGTGTTCAGCACCACCTGATTGAGTTCGGCGGGCGGGCGCGCGTCGAGCATCAGATGCTCTTCGCGCCCGTGTGCCAGTTGGTGAGCGAGACGCTCGTCCTCCGGATCGGGCTGCTCCCAATAGGGGCCAGTGACAGCTTTACTCTCCAACATGCGCCTCACCCCCTTTCAAGTAGTAGACTGCCGGTTCAGTACCCAGGTGCTCCAGCAACTTGAACTGTCGCTCGTGCGGGATCATCTTCGCCACGCGGCTGTCCTCGTCCCATTTGTCCCCGAAGATCAGCGCGTCCGTCGGGCAGGACTGCACACAGGCCGGTTGGACTTCGCCATCCTTGAGCGGGCGACCTTCAACATTGGCCTGCTCGCGCGCGCGGCGGATGCGCTGAATGCAAAACGTGCACTTCTCCATCACGCCGGGGCCGCGCACAGTGACATCGGGGTTGAGTTGTTGTTCCAGCGGCGCATCGAAATGAGGCGGCCAGAAATTGAAGATACGCACGCGGTAGGGGCAGTTGTTACCACAGTAGCGCGTGCCCACACACCGGTTGTAAACCTGAACGTTGAGATTCTCCTCCTTACTGTGATAGGAGGCATACACCGGGCACACTGGTTCGCACGGCGCGTTGCCGCACTGCTGGCAGAACACCGGCAGAAAGCGCGCTTTGACGTTGGGATATTCCCCTTCCCAGTAGCGCTCAATGCGAATCCAGTGATTGCCGCGTCCAGCCACAATCTCGTCCTCGCTGGGAGACGGCACGTTGTTTTCCGCATGACAGGCAACCACGCAAGCCTGGCAACCTGTGCACTTGTCCAGGTCAACGATCATCGTCCACTTGTGTCCCTGCTGGCGTTCTTCAGCCATTCGTCACACTCCTGTCGTCTGCCTCGATGATTCATTCAGCACAGGCTGCAAACTAAAACGGCACATGCACATCCGGCCCCGGATCAATGGTGCTTTCCAGGCGGGCCAGCGCTTTCTGTCGCTCAGTCTTGGTGATTTTCACCCGCACGTTGGCCCAGGCGAACGTCGCCCCGCTCTCGTCTGCCGTCGCGCCGACCAGTTGCAGCGCATGAGCGCCGCGCTCGCGGGCATAGCGACCAGAGTCGCTGTGCCCCTGCCCCACCGGAATGGCGATCGTGTCGGGGCGGATGGCAGGGAACTCGTAGACGATAGCCTCAATCGCCCCATGCGGCGATTCCACGCGCACCACATCGCCATTCTTTACGCCGAGCGCCTCCGCCGTGACCGGATTGATCTCGACCCATGTCTGCCAGGCCACAGTGGTCAGCGGATCGGGCGCGCTCTGCAACCAGGGCAGGCTGGCTCCGCGTCCGTCGCCCAGCAGGACCGATAGATACAGATGCAAGTAGAATGGATATTCCACTTCGTCCCCTTCGAACGTCACCGGCGAAGCGCTCACAGGGGTCTGTGCGGTCAGTTCGAGCGGTGAACTTTGCGGCGGGGTCTCCGGCCACCAGCCGCCGTGCTGCAGGAAGCGCGCCCAGCGTACCTCGGCATCTTCGCCTCCCTGCGCTCCCTTGGGCAGCACGGTGATCCGCTCTTTGATGAAGGCCACCTCGTCCGTCCAGGGCAGAGCAGCCGCCGCCGCAGGGACGCCCCGCGCTGCCGTCAGCAGAACATCACCGGTAGGACGCACATCGTGGAACGGCCCGACGACCGGTTGCTGGCTGCTGACTACTGGTATCCCGCCGAAAGCGGGCCGCACGACTTCATAGCCCCACCCTTCCAGGTACACCCGGTCGGGCAGCAGGTAGTCGGCCAGGGCCGCCGTCTCGTCCACCAACGGATTGAAGGAGACGATCGTTTCCACTTTCTCCAGCGCCTCGACCACGCCTGCTTCCTGCGGCAGGTCGTAGACGGGGTTCGCGCCATGCACCAGCAACACCCTGACCTGCCCCGCCTTCATGCGCTCCAGCAATGCCTGCACCTCGGCATACGACGAAGGCTGCGGTGCGACCAACCCCGCGGGTACTTCGGGCGGGAACTGCATACCGCCGGGCATGGTCAGCGTTCCGGCCATGACGTTGAGTAACTGCACCATGGTGACCGCCAGCGTACCGTTGCCCGTGCCAGCCAGCGCTGCTCCCGGTATGGCGAGCGGATGCCGTGCTTCGGCGAACAGGCGCGCCAGCGTCGCCAGCTCCTCGCGTGTCATTTCGCACGCGGTAGCCGCCTCGTCGAGATCAACGTCTCCGACCAGCCGTGCCGCCCGTTCCGCCCGCTCTGATCCGCCGTACCCCTCGTCGGCGATCAGGCGTAGCAATGCCTGCGCCACCAGCGCCTCCGCGCCGGGACGAACGGGCACCCAGCGATCGGCCTTGGCTCCAGTGACAGACATCTTCGGCTCGAACTGCACCAGCAGACCACGCTTGCCGTAAGGCTGATCGCGGAACTGCCCAAACTCGACGCCATAGGCCGTAGCCGAGAGCCATGTCCCCAGGAAGTCAGCCCCAAAGGAGAAGATCACGTCGGCGCGTGCCACGTTATAGGTCGGCAACGCGGCCTGTCCGAAGAGAGTGGTATTCGCGTCGAGCAGGGCGCGATAACCGTTGAGGCCGGTGTACAGGTCATAGTAGACCGGCGGCGGCGCGCCGACCGCCTCAGCGTAGCGGGCGAACAGTTCGTGCAGATGGGCAGAGGTGCTCGATCCCAGCCAAATACCAATGGCGCTGCCCGCAGCACTCAATCTCTCGTACAGCGTGTTGATCGCTTCATTCCAGGCGACCGGCTTGAACTTGCGGCTGCCACGTTCTTCCTGACGGGCCGCGCCGGTTACCCGGTCGGGGTTGTAGAGCAGTTGCAGGCCGGCCTGTCCCCGCG